>NZ_CP146284.1:309687-619375 GCF_023744375.2 Parabacteroides sp. AD58
GGGCGTCGCAATTGCGCTTTATCTCCCTGTAAACAGTGCTTTTATCTACTCCGATAGCTTCCGCTATTGCTTTTTTGCTCATCGGTATTTGCAACATCATAGAAATTGCATACCTTTGTTCCTCGGTTATATGTTTGCTCATCTGCAACTTTTTTTTCTTTGGACGGACAATTAAAGCAAAGATAGCAAACTTTATCCATTCAGAGTGAGAGAAAGGGGGACATTGTCTCTCTTTCCTCTCTGAAAAATAAATGTTTTTATTGCTTATTATCCGCACCCAAAAAGTTGCATTTATAAGTTGAACTCAAGAGTTGTTAATGTATGGCATTAGGCTTAGGCCAAGTTTAGTCAATGAATATTCAACCCTTGGGGGTACTTCTCCATAAACAATTCGTTTGATTATACCATCTGTTTCAAGATTTTTTAGGGTATCAGATAATACTTTGGGGGAAATGTCAGGAATAGCTTTCTGAATCTGATTGAAACGCGTACACTCGTTTTCAGACAGAATACATAATATAATTACAGGCCATTTTCCTGAAAATCGTGATATGATATTTCTTATTGGACATTCATCCAAGTTCGAATATTTTTTTAGATTTTCTTTTAACTCTATCTTGCTCATACTCAAAAAAACTATTCAAAAAGTAACCAGCTTACAATTAAGTAACCTCTTGTTTTATATGTATTTACATATTAACTTTGCACTATCAAAAAGATAGTTATTATCAAATGCAAAGATACTGTTTAATTTAAATTATCGCAATTATGAGTCTATTAAAATTAATGCCGGCGATAAATTCGCCCATGTTTCTGTTGGGAATCTGCAGCACTTTGAAGGGAAACAATTTGTAAAAGAAGCAACTGAGGCCAATTCCTGTGAAATCTCATTTGGCTCTCTCCCTTCAGGAGAATCTGTTCCGTTCTTCCATACCCATGAGAATAACGAAGAGAACTATATTATTCTTTCCGGTTCAGGGAAGTTTCAGGTAAATGATTCTGTTTTTGATATTTCCGAAGGTTCGGTGGTTCGTGTTTCAACACACTGTGACCGTTGCTTGAAATGTACCTCAGATGCACCAATGCTATATCTCTGTATTCAAGCCAAAGAAAACAGTCTCGGAGGTTACACATTGGACGATGCAGCCATTACCGAGCGAGTGAGCCTTCTATAGGGATGCTAAGTCAGTTTCATTTATTATTTGCTATACTATGAGCTGATAAAAATAAAAGGGTATTGAACTTATGTCGATACCCTTTTTTATTTTTGACTAAAAAAACTAAACTAAGCTAAGCAGAATTTATATATAAGGTGCAAATTACAGAAGTAATTTACTTGTCTGTTAGAAAGGATTCTTGTTTTAGTTGAGTCAAATCCATTCCACCTTTTTCATGCAGTACGTTCCATACGGCATCTGCATGTGTGCCAATCAAACTAATGTCCATATTGAAGATGTATTCTAAAAACGATGCAAAGGTAGTGCTTTTCGTGCTGATTTACAAGCAAAAAACGGGGTTGTTTGATGTTTGTTTGAAGTACATTGCGTATCTTTGTGCGTTTTTAAAGAATCTAGAAATGACGAAAGCAGAATTATGTAAGAGTATATCCGCAAAGACCGGATGTGATGCCCAAACCGTACTGGCAGTAGTGGAGAGTTTGATGGTGGAAGTGAAGGAATCGCTGGAAAAGGGAGAGAATGTTTATCTACGTGGCTTCGGCAGTTTTATTGTGAAGCAGCGTGCGGAAAAGACGGCGCGTAACATCTCCAAGAATACCACCGTGATTGTGCCGGCTCACAACATCCCGGCATTCAAACCTGCCAAAGAATTTGTGAAGCTGGTGAGCAAACTGGAGGATTAATGGCTGTTTGCAAAGGATAACCATAAAAGCGAGTCAGAAAACGGCTCTCTTTTATGGTTTTTTCTTACATGGGCATTTGCACTACTTTATTTCAACAGCTTCCAGTAGCCGGCTTTGGTCGGACCAATATGCTCTACAACATGTTTCAATTCTTCGATGTCGCGATGAATGGTACGCGCATTGACACCTAACTTGTCTGCCATTTCCTCCATTGTAATCCTCGAATTCTTCCTGATCAACGAGACTATCGCTTGATGGCGCTTATTCTTTTTAGAATTTTCTTTCTTGTCTGTCGGCTTTTCAAGAGAAATATTCAAATCGTCTTCATCGTTAGTGGAAATGGTTTCTTGGGACATTTGTCCGTTTCTTGGGACATTTTCCGCAGTTTCTTGGGACATTTTCTCATTTCTTGGGACATTTTCCACGGTTTCTTGGGACATTTCCATATAGGTAATGGAAAAGATGAACTGCGAGCCGTTGACGATTTCCACTTTGTAGTCGGGATAGTACAAGGGGGCATAGCGCAAGATATTACGGGTACCGGAGCCCATATCTTCCACCCAGGACAACTCATGGAACACGCGCACCAGCAGCGGATTCTTGGTGTAGTTGCTCAATTCCTGCAGTGTGAGTTCGCCTTCGGGAATCTCCGGAAGCAGACGAGTGGGGTTCTTCGTGATTACCCGGTCTTTGAACACATGATAGAAGCAGGCATAACCTGTACTGAAATCACTGTGTACGCAAAGGTTGGCCACAATTTCACGGAAGAGGTCCCAGCGCAGGTCTTCCCGTTGGGTAGTCCCTTCTGGCAAGTAGAACTTGTTCGGCAGGTAGCGTTCCGTAAACTGCGTCAGTCGGTCATAGACCTTGATCAGGTTACAGCGCATGGTGATGCGATCGTCGTACCGACTGGGGAAACGCTTGATGTCATTGTATTCCTCGTAGGTACACATGTGAAACAGCGCCTCGAAGCGGTAACGGGGCATATACTCTTCAATGGCTTCTTCCTTGCCAAACAGAATGAGTGCAGCATACTTCAACTTCAGTTTTCCGGTTTCCCTTTCTTTCTTGGCCAGACGGGTATGAAGCAGTATATCTTCATCTGTCAGCTGCAGCCAGGGATGGTTCGGCTTGATGACTGCCAGGATATTACGGCAATACTGGAAAGTATCACTGTCCAGATCTTCCAGTGTCAGTTCTTCTACAATCCTTTCTTCAAAAAGATGCGGATTCTTTCGTTCAAAGAGCGAAAGCAGCAATTCCGGCTGGTCGGTCACATCAATGTCTGCATCTCCATTGCGGTCCCAGTATTTCCCCTTGTAGCGGTAAACGTATTGTCCGCAAGGAATGTCCAGATACAGGACCACCTTCCCCTCAACGGTCAGTATTTGCGGTGTGAAGTAGGGACAGGGCAAGAACAAATCCGGATTCTTGATGGCGGTAATGATATTCCCCTGCAGGGTGGTAGCCTTGTCTGGATTTACTCCGGCAATCTCACCATTATCCTTGACTCCCACCAGAATGTGGCCACCACTATGGTTCAGAAAGGAGCAGACGGTTTCATACAATGAATCAGAAATCTGTTCATAGCATGTCTTGTATTCTATTTGAACATTCTCTCCAGCTTGGGAGAGCTTGATAAATTGGTCTTCTCTCATGAGGTTCGGTAACTTGTTTACAGATATATATATTGCATGGTCCTATCATTGAGGCCCAAGATACAAAGATAATTCTATTCCCTGAATCTTCGAAATAAAACGGTCTTTATATCATGGGGGTTAATCCTATCAGTTATCTTATATCTCGGAATCATCTTCACTGTTTTCCGTAATCACTTCCGTTTCCAGATCCAGTCCGAACATCTCCTTGAGTTGCAGGTAGTCGAAGCAAAGCGCTTTGGGGCGGTTCACCTTCGGACTCTGGATAACCTTTCCGTCTTTCACAACCGTCACGCAATCCGGGTTACCACTGGGCAGCAGGATGTAGAAGCGGTCCTGCTTGGTGCCCAGAAAGGCCGGATGGGATTTGAGGTATGACAGAACGGTGGACCAGGACGAACGGTTGGCCGTGATGTTCTGGGTGGAGTTCCGGCTGCTGAACAGCGAAGAGATGGCTGCCATGTTCAGGTAGAGTATCGGACGGGCTTCCATGAACTCCATATCTTCCTTGACATTCATCGGACGGAACTTCTTGAGATAGCGGATGTTGAAGTGTACTTTTTCTGTACACTTTCCGATGGACTGCCAGCCCTGGAGCATGTTCCAGAAGTCGGCCACTTCGGAACTTTCCTGGGCCAGTTCGTTCTGGTTGCGCATGCCGTTGACCGTGGTTTCCAGCATCTGGGCGTAACTAAAGGGAAGATGCAAGGCGGATTCCAGCGTGCGCAGTGTGGCCAACGGAATAATCCAGTTTCCGAAGATACGGTCATGGATGCCTTCCTGTTCCATCTGGATGGCAAGTTCCCGCTTGGTGAGGGAATACATGTCGGGAAAGTTCTTCTCAAACAGCTCCCGATGTTTCAGAATGTCGAGGGTCAAGTGGGTCAGGCCCAGGTTGCAGATGGACTGCAGTTCCTCGTAATGCTTTTTCTCCAGGACGCTGAACGAGGTCTTGGTGTAAGCCAGGAAAAGAACACGGGTATAGAGCGCCATATCCTGCGTCGGCTTTTCCTGCCCGCAGATGACGACTCCCGTGCTGACGATGGTCTGAGAGGCCATGCCGTCCGTGTTGGTGTTCTTCTTGGTCTGGCCGCCACCGCCCCAAAGACCTTTGAGGAAAGCAATCTTGCGCACATCGAGGTCGTTCTTGTATTCGTCAAAAACAACCAGGGTGTTGACCGCCTGCGATACCCGGTCGTTCATGGCCGGAACGGAGGCCACACCCATGTTGGGCGGTTCCACGTCATGGAGGAAGAAGGCCTGCAGGCTGGTGGCCAGCGTGGTCTTACCGGTACCTTTCTCACCGAACAGGTTCAGGATGGGGAAATGCCGGGTGCGTTTATAGACCACGTCCCGGAAGAGGGTGGCAATTAGGTAGCCGAAAGCGATGCGGGAATTGTTGCCAAAGACTTCCGTCAGCTTTTCCACGAAAGAGCGGAGAAGCACGCCGTTGCTCTTTCGGTGCACCATCAGTCGTTCAAATTGGTAGATTTCCGCATTGTCCCGGTAGATTTTAGAAGTGGCGGGAATGTAATAGGCATGGTGGCTGTCATCCTGGATGATGCCCATTTCGTCGGCTTCATGAAAGACACCGTGCTGAAAGATGCCGTTGCCGAACGCAAAGAACTCCTTGCTCTCGTTCCATCCGAGCTTGCGGATTCGCTCGGCCGTCTGGGTGCGGGCATACAGGAACTCCTTGACGTTGTTGAGTTTGTCTATCTTGCCCAGCCATACGTAATTGCCGACCGAACCTATCTTCTGCTGGAAGTTGGAGATGGAGCACATTTCGGATTCTTTCAACTCGATGATGCAGCTGTCCCGAAAGGAATTGAACAGCCGGAACAGGCGGACACCGTTGCATTCGTCATGGATGTGGAACAGGGGTTCCATCCGAAAGTTGGAAAGGCGGATGGGGTCTTCATCATCCTTGCCCAGGCAATAGTAGCAGTTGTTGCGGACAAACAGGTTGAGCTGCCGGAGTGCATCGGTCTCTTCCTGCTGTTTGTCCATCATGGTCGGCTGCTTGGCCCTCTTGGCCTGGTTGCGGGCCTGTGTCACGGCATCCTTCCACAGGCGGGCTTTGCCGTAAATCTTACTCAGCTGCTCGATGCACTGCTCATATACGAACTGGTCCTTTACATAACGCAACAAGTCCGCAATCTGATTGACGCAATTGATTTCCCTGAGCAGTGAACTGGCCGTGGCAAACTGCTTCTCTGCCAGCCAGACGATAAAATGCTTTTCCCTCAGGTTGCGGTAGATTTCTTCGCTCAGAATGTAGCTGTCTGCATCATTCTTGACAAGCACTTCCCGTTGAGCATCTTTTGGAATAGCCCCTTCGTACTTTTCCTGCAGTTCTTCTTCCGTCAGTTCCCGGGTACCGAAGGGCAATTCCTTGACTGTGGCATGGAATCCTTTTCGGATGGCCAGTGTGCCGCATTCCATCACAGCCTTGAATCCGGGACCATATTGGCCTTCCGGAGCCACATCAGAGTCAGGAATGAAACAGAGGGAGGACTTGTAGCGCTTGAGCAGGTTCAGCTGGTTCTCGTTCCAGCTGGTACCCAAAGAGGCCACCGTGTTCTCCAGACCGATGGATTGCAAGCGCAACGCATCAGGAGCGCCTTCCACGATGATGAAATTCTCTGCATCCCTCAATCGAAAGGCGCGGTCGATGCCAAACAGGGTTTCTCCCTTGGTGTAGAGCACGCTGGTGGCGGAATTGATGTACTTGGGGGCATTCGGATTGGCACCGATGTAACGGGCCGTATAGGCAATGATGCGTCCCCACCGGTTCCGTATCGGAATCATGATCCGTTCGCGGAACATGGAGTAACTGGTGCCGTCCTCCTTCCGTTTGAGCATGCCCAGTTCAAACAGCAGTTCCTCTTTCAATCCTTTCTGCTGACAGAAATCGCGGAAGGCGTTGCTGTCTTTCGGGGCATATCCTAATCCGGCCTCTGAGCAAAAGTCTTCCGGCCAGCGGTTGTAGGCATAACACCGGGCATTCCGTGAATCCTCCGTAGTTGCCAGACGAAGGCTGTCCACAAAGAAGGTCTGGAGTATATCCAGTGTAGCCAGAAGGGATTCCTTGTGTTTCTGTTCGGCTACGGCTTCCCCGCTTTGTTCCTCTTCCTTTTCATAATCTACCGGGATTCCGTGCTGCTTGGCCAGAAAATGCACCGCATCGGTGAAGGAGAGGTTTTCTTTCTCCATGATAAACCGGATGCCATCGCCTCCCCGGTTGCAGCCGAAGCAGTGGTACAGGTTCTTGGACAGATTCAACGAGAATGAAGGGGTTTTCTCCGAATGGAACGGACATAGCCCTTTCATGTTGAGTCTGCCGTCACGCGATAGCTTCACGTACGGCTCTACAATGGACTCGATGGGCAATTCCCTGACTTTATCAAGTGTGCCTTCGCTAATCATAGCATGCGGAGTTTGAACCAGCAGTCCAGAATGGATTGCCCAGTGTATTTCAGACGATGGGGATTGTCCGGATTGATGGGCTGTATGTGGCCGTTCATCCGGTATTTACGGAGCGTTTTGTAGCTGACCTCCAAGGCAGCACAAGTCCTTTTGACGGTATAGACACCATGAGGGTCTACTGATGGCTTTGTCTCATTCATTTTTCTTAAAAAACGAGGAGAATACCTACAACATGGCAATCAGATGATAGAATTTCATGGCTATTTCTCTTACTTTCTCATGTCTTTTGGCAGTCTCTTGTACCTACTAATCTATTTCTATGTTCCGTAAGACTACAACTATACTGATGGAACAAAAAAGGTTTATGTATAGTTCAGTTTGATTGCATTGATAACCTTTTCCCTCTTTGTTGATGCTGTTTAGTTCTTATTTTGTATGCTTTACCGTCTTTTTAATACTGGTAATGGATGAAAGAGGCGGGCTTTCAAAGTAATCCTGGGTGGTCTTCTGCAGCATACGAAGGTCGGCGGTCTTGTATTCTACCTTCCCCGGACGCTTGTAGCATACCACCTTTCCCTGACGTCTCCATCGATCTACGTTTCGTCTTCCAAAGAGCTTGTAGGCCTTTCTCTGACTGATGAATTCAGGGTCGTCGTGCGTGTCTTTTAGCGCCTGAACTAGTTTGTTAACCAGGTCATTCAGAAACACATCGTAAGGGACTTCGTGGTCTATAAATTGTATCGAAAACATAATTTTGATAGTTTGGTTCTATAATATGCGTTTCACCTTGATGATGTGGTTTATCCGATCGGTCTTGGTGGTGTATTGACGACTCATGATGGCGCCCAGTTCGGATGCCTGAGTTCGTACACTTTTTAGTTTCTCAATGGGGAAGGAGATTTCGTCACCTACGTTAAGAGCGATGAGCGACGGACGGATTTTTGCCGAAATTTCTACCATAAATCTTGATTATTTAATGATTAATGATTAACTTTGCACTCAAATAATGAGAGCTTTATGCTCGCAAAATAACAAAATAGTGTTTATATAGCCAATATTTGAATGATATTATTTTGATTGAAGCTTAAAATTTAACTATAGACCATGGAAGTTGCAGTAAAAAGTGTGCATATAGGCGAGGCAATAGAGAAACGCCGGCTGGAACTTGACATCAGTAAGTCCGAACTCGGACGTAGAATTGGTGTCTCCCAGCAGCATGTCAACAGAATATTGAAAAGAGATACGATGGAGAGTAAGAAGCTGGTAGACCTATGTCATGCCCTGGACTTTAACTTTTTCACTTTGTTCTGTGAAGTGCCCCCTCAGATCTCGGCTTATCTCGCTGCCGTAACGCTTCATGGTGATGCCAACAATTTTATAGGTGATGCGCAGTTAATCGCTGAGCTGACCGCAGAGCGAGCTAAGGCTGCACAAGCAGAAGAGCGAGTAGCGGAATTGACCGAGAAAGTGGAAATGCAAAAAGAGTATATAGAATCCTTAAAGAATAATTTAGAGGATAAGAATGCTATCATTGAGCTTTTGCGCAAAGGCCAACAATGATGCTACCTTATTTTATAATAGTGGTATTTTACATGTTGTTTTAGACTTGGTTTGCTTTTAAGTTGAACCAGTCTCGGTAATTTACTGATAATCATAATATGATTGCTGCCGCAGTTGCTGCAAAAATGCTTGCAAATAGGTTTTTTTGACAAGAAAATTCAACGGGTTTCTTTTCAGTTTTCCAATGAGTTTGAATTTGCTGAAAATCAAAAGCGTTTTAGAGCCGCACAAGCTGCGATAGAGGAAGCATAAGCAATATTAGAATAACAGAGATTTAGGCTGTAACAAACTGTTCTTCAGGTGTTACAGCCTAAGTTGTTTTTAGGCAGTTCGTGCATTTATCGGCCAATATTCAACACATTCCGCAAACGGAGTAAAGCTTCAACATAATAATAATCAGCATAACTCAGAGGCACATCCACTTCGCTGTTTCCCGGAAGATGACCTGTACAGTGCATGATGGAAAAGTTTGCATTCGTCCCCGGTGTTGCCAGATAAGCTGGAGAAGTCAGCGAACGAATCTGTTGTTCGGCAAAGTTAAGGCATTGCTTACCGAAATCATTGGGATTAAACTGACTCAATTCAATGAGGGCGGAAGCCATGATAGCAGCTGCAGAGGCATCACGCACAGTATGAGGAATATCAGGACAGTCGAAATCCCAATAAGGAATCTTATCAGCCGGCATGTTGGGATGATTCATCAAGAATTGAGCAATGTGGTTGGCCTGTTCCAAATAAGCCTGTTTCTTGGCTTCGCGGTACATCATTGTGTAACCATATAAAGCCCACGCCTGACCGCGAACCCAAGCTGATTCATCGGCATATCCCTGATGGGTTTGTTTGATGTGTGGCTGGGCTGTCAAAGTATCGTATGATACGACATGATAACTACTATAATCCGGACGGAAATGATTGGCCATTGTCTTGTCTGCATGCGAAATAGCCATTTGGGTAAAGGTACTATCTCCCGTCGCACGACCTGCCCACATCAGGAATTCCAAATTCATCATGTTGTCAATGATGACCGCATACTGCCACTTCTGTTTATCGGAATCCCACGAGCGCATTAATCCTAATTGCGGATTATAACGTGTGGCAAGCGAATGAGCGCCTTCTATCATGACTTCTTTATACTTCGGGTTACCCGTCAGACGATAACCATTACCATAGCTGCAATTCAACATAAAACCAACGTCATGACTATAAGTAATAGTCTTTACTTTTTCTACCCGAGCGGTATATAACTCAGCATACTTTTTCAATTCAGGTGTCGGATTAGCTTCATACAAGTACCATAATTCCCCAGGGAAAAATCCACTGCACCACCAACTGTAATCGCTGGTTTCCAGCTTACCATCTTTCATCGACTTGGGTAATTTTTCCTCCTGGTTTTCCAATTCTTTGGCCATAAGTAAGGCTTGATCTGTAGCTGTCTTCAATCCACGTTCAATAACCGAACCAATAGGTTCTTCCTTCGGTTCACTCGTGCATGCTGACAAGAGTAATCCTACAGTCGATAACACACATAATAACAAAAAATTCTTCATAATCCGTTAATTATCTTATTCTAAAAAGGTTAACTATTTTTACACAAACCTGAAGCACAATTTTTATACTTTTGTAGGTAAAAAATAAGGACAATAAAAAAAGTCATAACAAATGAGATTAGAAAAATGGTTTATATCAAATCTTGATGATTCACAAAGGAATATCATTGTTCAAAGCATAGATAAAAGTATTGTTGTTCGAGGATCTGCAGGAAGTGGTAAAACAAATCTTGCCATACATCGCGCACTTCAAGCAAAAAACAAAGGAACATATGCAATTATTATCTTTACCATTGCTCTAAAACGTATGATAGCATATGGAATGGAAGTTCTTGGTCTAGATAAAGAAAGAATTGCTTATGAATGGGCATGGACTAACCGAGGTTTTGATATGACAGGTGATGTATACTGGAAAAAAGGTGACGGAAACTATTTATACCTCGTTAACGATACTGAGGTAAGAAAGTTCAAACGTTGTGAAAAGAATTCAAAAGCATACGGTTTAGATTTCGCAGATTGGGTAGCATATAAATTTTATAGTGCATTTGGCAGAAGAGTGAGTTGGTTTAATGAAGTTGCCTATGACAATAAGTTTAGTGTAACGGATACAGATTATGAATTGATACCAAGCGGCACAATGTATAAGCAGTGTGAGAACATTATAGATTACCTCATTATTGATGAAGCACAGGACTTTAATATTTCAGATTACAAACTACGCATAGTACCAAAGGCGGGTGTTAGTCTTTCTTTGTTCGGTGACTCTGCTCAACAAATGAACAGCAATGGAAGTAATATCGAAGATATTGCCATTGCCTTAGATTATGACAGATTGTCCCTTGACTATAACTATCGTTTGCCTAAATCTATAGCCAAGGTTGCCCAACAGATCCAGAATACGAATGTCGATCTTATGACAAACAATAAAAAAGATGGCGGTAATAGTGATTATCCAAACTATCCCAAACCTGTTATTGCTAAATATAACAATCGGGAAGAAGAACTTCATGGCATTTTGAGCAAGATTCAGATGGAAGACCTTGATGACGTTGCTATTTTGGTTCCAACAGAATCTGATGTCATGGAAGTTAACAAGTTCCTTAATGATAATGGTGTAAATACTCAGGTACACTACAGGACAGGTAAAGTTGTTCCTTTTAACACCATTAACACTCTTGATTTTTCAAACAATGATCTACCATGTATTCTAACATACTATGCAGCTAAAGGTTCAGAGTTCGACAATGTCTTTGTACCATTCGCAAATGCAGCAAACACAATGAGTCGCAACTCTTTCTATGTGGCATGTACAAGATCTTCACGTAACCTTTACATTTCATATTCTGGTAAGCGCACACCTTACCTTGAAAATGTAAGTAAAGAATTTGTAACCGAAATAGATTATACCAAACAGTCATGAAATACTATATCAGCATAAATTCCTGGAATCTATTAGAGTCATTTGTAACAGAAAGTTTGTCTCCATTTGCATTTTATAACAAACGTAACTTTGGAAACAATCTTAGTCGATACATCAGTAATGCCAATGATAAAATAAATTTTCTTATATTATCAACGAGAGATAACGGCGAAGATTATACAATAGAAATAGACGAGTCTATCTTGGACAAAACTTATATCAAACCAATTAAGAATCTCAAGACATTATTCACTTATAGCAACACTATTTACTACAAAGTTGGTCAAGTGGCTTTCCGTTTTGCTAGCCAATCATTATTGGAAACATTTATCTCTGAGAGTCAGATTTTATTTGAGGTTAAATGTATAGAAAAATATCAGTCGAATTTCTTCATTAAGGAGGTTAAAGGGAAAAAACCTTCTGTTATATTACAACGATTTGGAGAGACATTCTCTTTTGAACAGCAAGAGTTTATATATAAAGATAACAAATTTAATCTTATAAAGGGTGCCATTGTAGGTTATGTTCGTGGAGAACTGACAACTTCTGGTTGTGAAGATCAGAAGTTGATCACTATGATTAAAGATATTAAAAACTCTTTTACTGGGCTTAATACCCAAATTATGGTCAATGATATAGAGGTGCAGAATCCGGAAACATATATCATAAAGTTGCGTGAATGCAAGAAATTATTTTATGATATACGTAAGGAAAAAACTAACAATTTTGACATTCTTACCCAGTTATTCATGGAGATTAAGAATCTCTCTTCTATGAGGTATGCAGAATTGATTATGTATAAATCTAGTGATTGGAACTTAACATACGATAAGCTGATTTCTCAAAAGCAGAATTTAGAGTTTCAAATTTGTCAAATTGAGATTGAAAACTTGAGTTCAACTTATAAATGCAACTTTTTGGGTGCGGATAATAAGCAATAAAAACATTTATTTTTCAGAGAGGAAAGAGAGACAATGTCCCCCTTTCTCTCACTCTGAATGGATAAAGTTTGCTATCTTTGCTTTAATTGTCCGTCCAAAGAAAAAAAAGTTGCAGATGAGCAAACATATAACCGAGGAACAAAGGTATGCAATTTCTATGATGTTGCAAATACCGATGAGCAAAAAAGCAATAGCGGAAGCTATCGGAGTAGATAAAAGCACTGTTTACAGGGAGATAAAGCGCAATTGCGACGCCCGAAGTGGTAGCTATAGCATGGAGCTTGCCCAGCGAAAAGCAGACAGGCGCAAGCAGCAAAAACATCGCAAGGAAGTGCTTACACCGGCAATGAGAAAACGGATAATAAAGCTGTTGAAGAAAGGATTCAGCCCGGAGCAGATTGTCGGCAGGAGCCGCTTGGAGGGAATTGCGATGGTATCTCACGAAACGATATATCGCTGGATTTGGGAGGATAAGCGGCGGGGTGGCAAACTGCACAAATATCTTCGCAGACAAGGTCGCAGGTATGCCAAACGTGGTTCTAAAAATGCAGGGCGAGGATTTATCCCAGGCAGGGTGGATATTGATGAGCGTCCCGAGATAGTGGAACTGAAGGAGAGATTTGGTGATTTAGAGATAGATACAATTATTGGTAAGAACCACAAAGGTGCCATTCTTACCATTAACGACAGAGCAACAAGCAGGGTCTGGATACGCAAGTTGTCGGGAAAAGAAGCCATCCCGGTAGCTAAGATTGCAGTATGGGCACTGCGGAAAGTGAAAAACTTAATACACACAATTACGGCTGACAATGGAAAGGAGTTTGCAAAGCACGAGGAAATTGCGCAAAAATTGGAAATAAAATTCTATTTTTGCAAACCATACCACTCATGGGAACGTGGTGCCAATGAAAACACCAACGGGCTTATCAGGCAGTATATCCCAAAGGGTAAGGACTTTAGTGAAGTAACCAACAAACAGATTAAGTGGATTGAAAATAAACTCAATAATCGACCTCGTAAAAGACTTGGATACCTCACGCCAAACGAAAAATTTAAACAAATTATTAATCAGAATTCTGTTGCATTTGCAAGTTGAATTCAGCACTTAATTAGCTGGGCATTAGAAAATTATCAGGTCATCATGCGCAATAGAAAACGTGTATAGCTATGTTCATGAGAATGCAATTTTAAGGCTTAATTTCCATAATTCCCATGAGAATTATATCTGAATTGTCAGTATCTCCTTTAAATCAGACAGATAGTTACCGCTCCGGAACTCGCTCTTGGCATGCCAGGCCTGCTTCTCTTCGCCCTCCACGGCCAGATGTATCTTCCGCAGACCGAAGCGGTGATTCAGTGCATCAATGCTTTTCATGAGCTGCATCCGTTCCGGTCGGTTCTTTACCTCATCAAAGAGATTCTGCTGGATATAGGAAGCATCCGTGATGTCTCCGAGAATGACTCCCGTCTTCTTGTAGCTGATTCCTTCCCGATAAATCTCCTTCAGCACACTCAGCGCCGCCTGTGTAATCTCAATCGTGTCTGAGGTCGGCATAGGCAGGATCCTCGTCTGCCCGTTGGAGTACTGAGTAAGGTCCTCCCGGAAGCGGTTGCTCGACACAAAGACCGTCACGGCCGAAGTCAGCGAGTGCTGTCCCCGTAGCTTGTTGGCGCAGCTGGCCGCAAAGCTGGCGACCGATGCCTGCAACGCATCATAGTCCGTAACCAAATTCCCAAAGCTCCGACTGGTACAAATGGTCTGCCGCTGCGCTACTTCCGAAGTATCAATGCACGAAATACCGTTCAACTCCTTCCACGTCTGCCATCCCGGCTTGGAGAAGTGGCTGCGCACCCAACTTTCCTTCTTGTCGGCAAATTCCAAAGGAGTACGGATGCCCAGGTAGTTCAGCTTGGCAAGGGTCTGTTTACCAATTCCCCATACGTCAGAAAGGTCAAAGAGCGCCAACGCTTTCCGGCGCTTTTCTTCATTGTCTATCATGCACACTGAATGGTAGCCTTTGTACTGCTTGGCAAACTTGCTTCCAATCTTCGCCAAAGTCTTGGTATGTGCAATTCCTACACTAACCGGGATGTCCGTATAAAGCCGGACCTTCTCCACCACTCCACGCATATAGTCCTCCAAGTCATGATATTTCTCTAGACCATCCAGATAGAGGAAGGATTCATCAATCGAATAGACTTCTGAATGAGGCACAGCAGACCGCAGAATGTTGTTCACCCGTTTGGACATGGCCGCATAGAGATACATGTTCGTAGAGAACAGCTTCACTCCATAGTGCTGCACTATATCCTTCTTCTTGAAGATGGGGTCTCCACGACGCAGTCCCAGTGCCTTGGCTTCCGGAGTCAAGGCCACAATGCAGCCATCGTTGCAGGAAAGCACGCAGACGGGCTTTCCGTTCAGTCCGGGATGGAAGACCTTCTCCACGGAACAGAAGAAACTGTTGCAATCGACTAAAGCAATCATAGGTTGTAGGCAAACGGGTTATAGCAATTAGTAAACAGGCTTGTGGATGATATATGTCACGACTCCCCAAACACTGAAATCATCGCCCTCGGTGATTTCAATCTCGGGGTACTCGGGATTGGCCGGAACCAGCCAAAGGGTTCCTTCCTTCCTGCAAACCCGTTTCAGCGTGTATTCTCCATTCAGTTCACAGACTGCAATCTGCTTTTCCGTAGGGTTCCGTTCACTCTTATCGACTATGATGATGTCGCCATCATGCACTCCGGCTTCAATCATCGAACGGCCCTGCACACGGATCAAGTATGAAGAGTCCGGGTGTGGGCACAACATCTTCAATACCTCGATGTCCTGCGCCAGTTCATCATTGTTCAAAGGAATGGGAAAACCGGCCACCACCTTTACATCAAAGAAAGGCAGCGACATCGGCTTGATACGGCTGGTAGGCATCACTTCTCCCAACTGCCTCAAGGCTTCGTCTTCCTGTCTGCTTTTAGCTACTTCCATCTGCCGGATGATACATTCCTTGATGAAGTCCGTCTTGTTCTCCTGGCTGTCCAGATAGGCAGCCACCTCCTTATCGGCCCGAAAAGCATAGAGCTTGCTGGTGCCATCTCCCTTGGGGCGGCCTGCACCTGGTCTTTTACCACCTCTGCCGGGTTTCTGGGGTTGGTTTTCCGCTTGATTTATCACTTGTTTTTCCTGATTATCCATGGTCTAAACACTATTTCAGCACAAAGATAAGCAGTTTTCCGAATAATGTTATACGCTTTTCAGAAAATCTATGAAAAGCGTATAACATCGTTCGTCTAATACACATTGACGACAGGCATCCGTTTCTCCCTTGCCTTGCGACAGGTATAGGCTGTGCCGCCCTTCGGCTTGCCGTCAAAGTAGGCAATCACACTGCCGGAATGCGACAGCATGTAGTCGTTCCGTTTGAAATAGCATCCATTGAAGTAGTCTTCACTCAGATGCACCACATCGTCCGCCTTGGAAAGGATATAGGCATAGCGCTGCTGCTCCACCATGGACCAGGAAGCGCTCTGTCCCTTGAAGGGAACGACTGCTACCAGCTTCAGCATGGGGATGCTCAACTTGAGGGAAAGGACTTCTTCTGCCGCCATCATGTCAAAACCGAGCGCCATGCCGCAGTAGAACTTGTTCGCTCCTTGACGGATGGCTTGCAGCACGGCTTCCTTCAGCCGTTCCCTTACTTGTTCTTGATGAATATGGGAAATTTCTCTATGTCCGGTAAAGGCAACCGCCTTTGCCGTTGCCTTTACCTTCGTTGTTTTCTTTTCTATCATTGTCAGTTCGTTTTTACTTTGTAATGGGTCTTTGCCAAGAAGATGCCACTGAGAACGTGTGCGCCCAAGTTCTCCAATTGGTCGGAATAGGTAGCCCAAGTGATGCCGCGGGTGATTACATCGTCAAAGGTAACAATATTCTTGCCTTTGA
Organism: Parabacteroides sp. AD58; assembly: GCF_023744375.2. Taxonomy (NCBI): domain Bacteria; kingdom Pseudomonadati; phylum Bacteroidota; class Bacteroidia; order Bacteroidales; family Tannerellaceae; genus Parabacteroides; species Parabacteroides absconsus. The sequence goes on from NZ_CP146284.1 coordinate 326,050, forward strand.
ACCAAATTTCATCAAACTCGATGATGCTCACCTTGCGGATTTCCTTCTCCAGCTTGCGGTTCTCGTGGATGGCAAGGCGCCCACCGATTACCTTTACATGCTCGTAGCCGTTGATGGCTCCGGTCAGTTCGCAGACTCTCTCGCAAAATGCCTTGTAGCGGAGTTCGTTCTTCTCGGAGGTGGATGCCGGAACCGGAACAAAGGTGATGTCCTTGCAGCCATCGCCATACTGCTCCTTTAGGCTTGCTGCGGTCATTTGTGCCACTGCTTCAAAGCTTCGTCCGTCCTTGAAGTCATATACCATCTGTCTGTCAGCCACTTCCTTTTCGCCGACGTTACGGATGCGTTTCGGGAAATACTTGCAGAACCATGTCTGAGTTTTTTCCAACTGCTTCTTGAGGTGATTGTCCATGTGTGCCATACGCTCTGATTTTTTTCCCTCTTGTTTTGCTGTTTTGCAGCTTGTCCGAAGGGATGTTTTTTGCTTTTCTCAGAGTGCTGGCAGCCACCAATTAGGCAAATTCAGGGCAGAAAATACGCTCAACTTGTTTGAGGAAGATTTTCTGCAAGGGATTTGACGTTTGGTGGGGACAGCCTACCTTTGCAAAAAAATATCCTCGCAGGCAAGATGAGAAAACGGTGAGCGGTCATTGCCTTTATACTTCACAGAGCCGGATATTCCTCATTCCATTACTGTCTGATGCTTCCACAACACCTTGCAGGCACGATTTGCTTCCTTTTCTACACCATCATACTCACACGGATAATTCCTTATAAAATAGTTGCTTCATTTTCTAGAATGGGGGCATTTTCGCTTTGACAAGATAGCCACAGCCAAAATCCTTGTATATCAATTACTTTTATACATCCGTTAGCGTTGACAAACGTTGACAAGCGTTGACAAAAAAATCTGCGGCAAAAATTTTATAGCCACCGGTTGACAAACTCCGACTTCTCTATTCTATTCTCTTTTTCCTTTAAAAAGAAAAGATATTGAATTACAGGGGCTTTCGGAAGCGGCTTCAGGCCCTTCCAGCCCGTTGTCACCCTGGCTAGCTTGTCACCACCCCAACTATACCGCCGGAAACTGCAGAAGGTGTTTTTTTGATGCAGACCCACACTAAGCGCCATTCTTGGATGAAAGATGGATGAATGTTTAAGCAACCTTTTGCAAGGGGTATCACAAAATCCCACAAAGTCACCCAAAATCCCTCATTGCATCACACGGAAGCTATTGTCACACAAGAGCTTTCTTCGTAATTTTACTGCATCAAACGCTTATGCCTATGACCGACTTGAAGAACACATGGATAGCGATAGCTCCCGACCGGAACTACACCATTAAGGAAGCCTGCCTTTTCCTCGGGGTTCACCGATGCACCATCTACGACTACATCCACCATCCCGAGCGACCTTTGCCTTTTATCCGGATCCATACCGATAAAAGGGGCATCCTCTTCCGAGGAAGCGACCTCATTGCCTACAAGGAAGCGGGTCTCCCGAGAAGAGGACGCAAGTTCAAGAACAGCCCTCGTGAATAGAGGACTGTCTTTGAACTTGCCTTCTTGCGGAACTCAGTTCCACTGGTTCCAGGGCAGACCTGCCAACACGGATTTGCCGTCCGCCTCGGCAAGCTGGCAAGCCAAGAGCCACGCATCGGTGCGGATGGCATCCATATCGCTCACGGCTTGCCGGAAACGGGAAGGTGCTACGGCACCCGACCGGACCATCCACTCCGAAGCACAGGTCTCCGGCTCAATGGCTTCCACAAAGGACTCAATCTCCTTCACCAGGTTACTTACCTTGCCGTCCTTCATTTCTGCCGTGAAGGTAAACGGCACACCGCTCAAGGTCTTCCGGTGGAAGTCAAAGAAGAGCCTGCCTTCCTTGTACTGAGCGGAAGCAGTCCAACCGAGTTGGGCTGCGATACTGATTATATTTCCATTCCTCATATCTCAGACTAAACCTACTATTTGAGACCTGCCCGGTCCGTGACGGATAAGGCAGGTCATTTTGTTATCACTCCGTTCTAACACTCATTCACCCATTCTTGCAAGGAACTCCTGCAAACGGCTGTCACGCAACTTCTTCAGCGGTACCGGCTGGAAGTTCTCCTGCTGCCTTACTTGCAGCTTGCCGAAACCTTGTCTGGTCAAATCCAATTCGATGTCCGACAGCTCGTTCAAGGAAATGTAGCCGTACTCGTCCTCCATCAGTCCGATGACGATACCGAAGAGGATGGTGTCATTTCCTTCCTTTTCACCTTCAAGAATGAACCATCGCACACCACCGAGCGCGAAGATGGCACGGCAAATAGCATCCTTTCCCTTGCCGTCCTGGGAATAGAGAGGATAGCCTTTCAAGGCTTCCTCCAACTGTGTTGTCATAAGTCTGCACATAGCTGTATTATTTAGAGGTTGGAAATTCGGGGTCAAAAATCAAGTCACACTCGATGAGCCGTTGGTAGGCTTCTGCTGAAAGCCGTGATGCCCACTCATTGCGGTCATCGTATCTTCCCTGCTGATAGTTGAGTGCCAGCTGCTTCATGAAGCCGAGGAAAACCTTGAACATCTGTTGTTGCAGGTAGCGGTGAGCCTTGGTCAGTTCCCTGCCAGTCTGGTCAGGTGAAGACATACTGCCATTCACAAAGTTGGCGAACTCTTGGGCAAAAGCCTTGTCACGTTCGGAGATGGTTGCTCCGGATAATTCTAAATAGTCCATAACAAATATTTTTGATGTTTACGTTTCCGATTCTTTTCCCTCTTGTGAAGCCCTTTAGAGCTTCTCGGTCGGGAAAACCGTTTTACGTGCATCCCCTCACTGCGGACACCGGGGAGAATAAGGCAAGTGTGAGGACAGAGAACTTTACGGAATACCCAATTTGGTACAAATTGTGGAAGGCTGCCGGAAAGTTCTCCGTCCAAAAGCTTCAGCGGCACTTGATGTTTCTCCCGTCCGCAGTATCTTTGCACGACAAAACGTAAAAAGACCGGGAAGCTCCAAGGATTTACCAGGCATTTCATTCAACCTGGACTCCAAGGGAAAAGTACCTTAGTATAAGCCACCGAACACGTTACTTCGTTCAAGCCTTCATGTACTAATGTATAATGGGTGTACGTTAGTACGAACAAGCCTGAGCGACCTAACGTCCAAACCCTTACGAAGTAACGTCCTCCCAAAAACCGTTGCCGTTGTGAGAACCTACAAAGTGAAGCGAAGTGGAGCCTTGCAGGTTCTCTCTATGACAACGGACTGGAGTCCTCCACTCGTAGCAAAAGCCAATCAGCCGGGCTTTGCTTGGTGTCATCGACACGGAGCAAACCGGATGGCACATCCTCCCCAAAAGGTCGTCACTTCCGGCATCGCATGAAATACGATAAGTCGGAAGTGGCGGCCAACATCTGTGAGCCAGCCCCCAAAACCATTCGATGGCTCTACTTCCGCAAGCGTCAGCCTGCGTTCGGTAGAGCCATCGAGCATGTTTTCATTTGAAGACCAGCTACCTGACCTCATTGACACTGTGAGAAACTGCTGAGTGGAGCGTAGTGGAACCCTGCTGCTTCTCTCTGTGGCAATGGAATGGAATCTTCCACTTGTTGCAAAAGTCTATCAGCCGAGTTTTGCTTGGTGTCATCGACACGGAGCAAACCGGATGGCACATCCTCCCCAAAAGGTCGTCACTTCCGGCATCGCATGCAATACGATAAGTCGGAAGTGGTGACCAACATCTGTGAGCCAACCTCCAAAACCATTCGATGGCTCTACTTCCGCAAGCGTTAGCCTGCGTTCGGTAGAGCCATCGAGCAAGTCATCATTTGTAGATATGTTTTCCAACCTCATTGACACTGTGAGAAACAGCTGAGTGGAGCGAAGTGAAACCCTGCTGCTTCTCTCTGTGGCAATGGAATGGAACTTCTACTTGTAGCAAAATCCTATCAGCCGGGCTTTGCTTGGTATTGAAAATACAGAGCAACCGGATGGCATATTCTTCCCAAAAGGTCGTCACTTCCGGCATCGCATACAATACGATAAGTCGGAAGTGGCGGCCAACATCTGTGAGCTAACCATATAAACCATTCGATGGCTCTACTTCTGCAAGCGTCAGCCTGCGTTCAGTAGAGCCTTCATTATGATATTCATTGAAGCCTTTTTCAGCATTAATAGTCTAGTATTTAGAAATACTTTATAAATAGTGAGTATTTTTCATGGTGGTAAATAAGGAATTTCGTACTTTTGTAGGAATGACATAAATATGTTTATAATCATAAGAATATGAAGATCAATCGTATTAAATCTGTACTGGTAGAAAAGGATAAATCTCAGACTTGGCTTGCTGAAAAGTTGGGCAAAAGCTTTTGTACCGTAAATGGTTATTGCACGAACCGCAATCAACCCTCACTTGAGACCTTAAAGCAAATAGCCGACATCCTTTCGGTTAGTATCAAAGATTTAATTGTTGATAATCAAGAATAATATTATGGCAAAGAAAGCGAAATCAGTAAAAGAACAAACCCTCGAACAGAAGTTGTGGGGTGCAGCAGAAAAACTTCGTGGCAATCTTGATGCTGCAGAATATAAGAGTGTGGTATTGGGACTTGTGTTCCTAAAATATATAAATGACAGCTTTAAGGCTAAATATGAAGAACTCACGTCTGATCCTTACGGAGACCCAGAGGATGCAGACGAATACATCGGTGACAATATCTTTTTCGTCCCAAAAGAAAGCCGATGGAAGCTGATTGCTGATTCTGCCTTAACTGCAGAAATCGGCATAGTCATAGATAAAGCTATGGAAGCTATTGAAAAGGACAATGCCCATCTTAAAGGTATATTACCCAAAAATTATGCTCGTCCGGAACTTGACAAAAGGAGATTAGGAGAAGTTGTTGACATTTTCGACAATACCGTTTTTGATGTAAGTCAAGCAAGAGATGTTTTGGGTAGAGTTTACGAATATTTCCTTGGAGAATTTGCGCGTGAAGAAGGGAAAAAAGGTGGAGAGTTCTATACTCCGGAGTGCGTAGTCCGTACATTAGTAGAAGTTCTGCAGCCGTATGAGGGTAAGATTTTTGACCCGGCTTGTGGTAGCGGTGGTATGTTTGTGCAGAGCGCTAAATTCATAGAACGCCATAGTGGAAATATGAATAACATTTCTGTCTTCGGTCAAGAAATGAACAGCAACACATGGAGATTAGCCAAAATGAACTTAGCCATTCGTGGAATTGAGGCTAACTTTGGTGAGACCTGGGCAGATTCATTTCATAATGACCAGCACCCATTTCGTAAGTTTGACTTCGTAATGGCTAATCCTCCATTCAACATTTCTGATTGGGGCGGAGACAAATTAAAAGATGATCCACGTTGGGTATATGGTATTCCCCCTGAAGGAAATGCCAATTATGCCTGGATTCAGCATATGATTTACCACCTGAATGACAACGGACGTATCGGTCTTGTACTTGCCAATGGCTCACTTAGCAGTCAAAGCGGAGGAGAAGGAGATATACGCCGTAAACTTATTGAAGCAGATTTGGTAGAAGGTATTGTTGCGATGCCTAGCCAGTTATTTTATAACGTGCAAATCCCATGTTGTCTCTGGTTCTTTAATAAAAAGAAAACTCAAGCAGGTAAGACACTCTTCATTGACGCACGTAACTTGGGGTACATGTTTGATCGCACCCATCGGAGATTGTCATCCGGCACGCCCAATCCAGAAGAAAACGAAAAATGTCAAGAAGCAGAAAGAACTACAAATGACATAGCACGCATAGCCGAAGCGTTTGAGCAGTATCGAGAAGGTAATCTAGTTCCAGAAGCGGGATTCTCAGCTGTTGCAACTATTGAAGAAATGGCTGCACAAGACTTCGTTTTGACTCCTGGACGATATGTAGGCATAGCCGAAACAGAGGACGACGGAGAACCCTTCGAAGAGAAGATGGCTCGCCTGACTTCGGAATTGTCTGACCTATTTGAGCAATCCCATAAGCTTGAAGACGAAATACGCAAGCAACTTGGGCGTATAGGTTACAAAATTTGATTGCTTGCTTAATTCTTCGGTTTTAATTAAGAAATCATTAACATCGAAGAAACATGAAAGAAAGATTCATTCAAGAAATTACTAACTCAATGGCGGAATTCTTAGATATAGAACAGTTGGCAACTCTTAATGGTGTATTGCTCCAAGCTGTGAGCAAATACACCATCACGGGCGATGAAGAGACTCAACAAGACTCTTCGGCATCCAACTTGCGCCTGTTGGAGATGTTTCTGGCTGCTAAACAAGTTGAAGGTTGCTCTATTAAAACAGCCAAATATTATGAAGTAACTATCAAACAGCTTTTCAAGAAGATGCCAAAGAAAGTGGTAAATTTCACAACAGATGATATACGCGCCTATTTGGCCGTTTACCAGCGAAAACATAAATCAAGCAAAGTAACTATTGACAATATTCGTCGGATATTCTCTTCCTTTTTTGCGTGGCTTGAAGAGGAAGACTATATCATAAAGAGTCCGGTAAGACGAATCCATAAAGTTAAAACGGGCACACAAGTTAAAGAAGTTCTCACTGACGAAAATCTTGAAACCTTGCGTGATAACTGTAAAAATATTCGAGATCTTGCAATCATAGATTTGCTCTCCTCTACTGGTATGCGTGTGGGCGAATTAGTTAAACTCAATCGGGAGGATGTCAACTTCAATGAACGCGAGTGTATTGTTTTTGGAAAAGGCAATAAAGAGCGTATGGTCTATTTCAATGCTCGTACAAAAATCCATTTACAACAATACTTGTCTTCAAGGCGAGATCGCAACAAGGCACTTTTTGTTTCACTTGCTAAGCCACATGCAAGACTTGGAATATCAGGCATTGAAAGTAGATTACGTAAAATAGGAAGAAATTGTAAAATTTCTCGTGTACATCCTCATAAGTTCCGAAGGACATTGGCAACCATGGCCATCGACAAGGGTATGCCTGTTGAACAAGTTCAGCAATTGCTTGGTCACGTTAAGATTGACACCACCATGCACTATGCAATGGTCAACCAGAATAACGTAAAATTGTCTCACCGTAAATACATTGGCTGATGAGAGTTATAAATAGATATTATACCCATAAGCAAGTGCTCTTTAATAAGCGCATAAATGATAATTTAGAACAGCAGGCACAGGCGTTGTTCAAGTCTTGGTTCGTGGAAAAACCTAATCCTCAATGGACAAAGGGAAGTTTATCTGATATAGCTTCATTTGTAGGAGGATATTCATACAAGGGTGATGAACTGGTCGATAGTTCCAATACAGGTATGGCTACGATAAAGAATTACAATCGTTCTGGAGGATTTAAGACTGATGGTTTTAAGGCTATAAATCCGTCAGATAAAGTAAAAAACGCACAATATGCAGAATTGTTTGAAATTCTAGTAGCGCATACTGATTTGACGCAAAATGCTGAAGTTATAGGAAATGCTGAACTTGTGCTTTCTCTAGGAGAGTATAATAAAATAATCTTCTCAATGGATTTGGTAAAAGTGTTGCCAAGTTCGAGTTTTCCTTATCGCTTTTTAATAGCAGCTATGCTTAAAAATAAACTGTTTAAAGGGCACTGTCAGGGCTACGTAAATGGTACAACCGTTCTGCATCTTAACAAAAAAGCTCTTCCTGAGTATAAAGTAATGATACCTACAGATACAGAGGCTAAAAAGATGAACGAGATTTTGGGCGGTTATTATAAACGAATGAGTGAAAATTTAAAGGAAAACGATATGTTAGAACAATTGCGTGATACAATACTCCCAAAGCTAATGTCCGGTGAATTAAAAATTAACGATTTAAACTGCTAAATTCTCATTGATAATGAATGACTTTGAAGAATATATAAGACAAGGTGAGCCTCAGAAAAAAGAAAAAGGCTATGCTTGGCAGACCGCTATCGGATTGCAGGCAGTAGATGATCTGAAACCGTCTGAGTACTTGATTCAAACAGCGCGTCAGCACATTGAGGGTGATATAACTATCGAAGAAGCCAAACAGCTTATTGATAGCTACTATCAATCCAAAACAGTCAGAGCAAACATCGAAGACAGAACGGAAGAAGCAGATAAAGTTTCAGCCCGTATTGCTGAAATTTTATCTGAAAAGACCTTCACATTTTCGCCCGTTGAGTATATCACCATTCATCGTCGCCTTTTCCAAGGTATCTATAAATTTGCAGGAAAGGTCAGAGATTACAATATCACCAAAAAAGAATGGGTATTGAAAGGAGAAACCGTCCTTTATGCCAGTGCTGACAGCATACGTGAAACGTTAGATTTCGATTTCATGCAGGAGAAAAATTTTAGCTATAAGGATTTGAATATCAACGATGCTATCATTCACATCGCAAAGTTTATTTCCGGCATATGGCAGATTCATGCTTTCGGTGAGGGAAATACTCGTACTACGGCAGTGTTTGCTATCAAATACCTGCGTACGTTTGGATTCGACATCAGTAACGAGGCGTTTGCCAATCATTCATGGTATTTCCGCAACGCTTTGGTCCGCGCCAACTATAACAATTTGAGCAAAGGCATTTACGCTACCACTGAATATATTGAAGCGTTCTTTAGGAACCTTATTCTTTCCGAACATAACGAACTAAAGAACCGAGTAATGCTTGTGCAAGAATCTTCTGTGCAAGGCGTTCAAAGTGCAAATACAACAAAGGAAATCTCCCCAAAGTGCAATATTTGCACTTTGAATTGCACTTTAGAAGAAATGGCCGTGCTGAACTTCTTGAGAGAACAGCCTAAAGCCACGCAAAAAGAAATCGCTGCGCATATAGGCAAATCTGAGCGAACAGTTAAGACCATTACCGTAAATTTGACCGAAAAAGGCATAATAGAACGCAAAAATGGCAAAAGAAACGGTTTTTGGGAAGTGAAAACGAATAATTTAAACAGCTAAATTCTCATTTATGGAAGAGTGGAAAATATATAGATTAGGCGATTTAGTGGATTTCCAAAATGGTTATGCATTTAAATCCTCTAAATTCCTCTACGATGGTAAATACAAAATCATTAGGATAAAAGAATTAAAGAATGGCTTAGTTAAGTTTTTCGAAGACACTGTATCCATTTCCGACGAACCAAACGAGATTTTGTCTAAAATATTGGTCAACAAGGGGGATGTTATATTCGCATTAACAGGAGATCCAGTAAGTAAACAAAATGCAAATAGCTGGGTTGGTCGTGTATCTCTATATACACATGATATACCAGCTTATCTAAATCAACGAACATGTAAGATAATTCAATGTAATAATGTTGTCCCACAATATGTTTACTATTATTTCAGACAATACGAAAATCTTTATTCATTAGCATCTAAAGCAACAGGAAGCGCAAGTCAGGCTAATATTTCTACAAAAATTCTCGAAGATACGGAAATACTATTACCGTCACTGAGCGTTCAAAAGAAGATGGTAGCCATCCTAGCTTCTCTTGATAATAAAATCGCCCTCAACCGCCGTATAAATGATAATTTAAAATCTACGGCAGCGTAGGAAATCGTGAAACCGACAACATATAACTATATATAATACTTTGATTATGAACACATATCATTATACTGAAGATTCGTATGAACAAACCATTCTTGATTTGTTCAAGGAAATGGGCTACGACTACCGTTATGGACCAGAGCTAGAACAAGAAACAGCTCGTGACCTAGAGGATGTATCAATATCCTGCATTACTAGAAAGCAGCTGCTTGTTATTAACGGAGCCACGAAACAACTGGCGATAGAAGAAGCCATGCGTCAATTGCATACTATTCAAAATGAGCCGCTTCTGTCAGCTAATATAAAAATGACAGAATGGTTACAACAAGGTTTAGATGTAAGCTATCGCGCCAGTGATGGTCAAATACGCTGTGACCACTTGAAGCTGATAGATCAAGAAAATATAGACAATAATGTCTTTACCGTAGTGAATCAGTGGACAATTGTAAACGGAACTAACACCAAGCGCGCAGACATTGTTGTGTTCATCAATGGTCTGCCTATTGCAGTTGTAGAGCTCAAATCGCCAACCAGAGAAGTAACGAACAGTGAAGAAGCTTGGCTACAGCTACAAAACTACATGCGCCGTGTTCCTCAACTATTTACGGCTTGTCAACTATGCGTCATTAGTGACATGGCTGATACCAGAGTGGGAAGTATCACTGCTCCTCTTGACCGTTTCATGGAGTGGAAAACCACTGATGGCAGCTACGAAAGCACATCCGTTGCTGATTTTGAAACGCTCTTCAACGGCATGTTTAAGAAAGAACGGTTAGTGGATATTATCACCCACTTCACGATGGCAATGGGTACCGACAAGAAAGCACGAATCCTTGCCGGTTATCACCAATATTTTGCTGTAAAGAAAGCAATGGAATGCACCAAAGAAGCCATCAAACGTCAAGATGGTAAAATTGGTGTATTTTGGCATACGCAAGGATCAGGAAAAAGCCTAAGTATGGTTTTTTATGCCCATCAATTGCTACATAATCTTTTGAGTTCAACCATTCTGGTGCTAACGGACCGCTTGGACTTAAACGAACAACTTTATGGCACGTTTAGCGCTTGCTGTGATTATTTGCGTCAACAGCCTGTGATGGCAAAAGATGGAGAACACCTGTATGAATTACTGGAAACCCGCCAAAGCCGTGGAATCATCTTTGCCAACTTACAAAAGTTCAAGGACAGAAAGACTCCGCTTACTACACGCAAAGATATTATAGTTTTAAGTGATGAAGCACACCGTAGTCAGAGTAACACCCAAACCAAGGTAGATACCGAAACCGGAGAATTGAAACTGGGTTTTGCTGCCATCGTTCGTAAACTTCTGCCGGGAGCTTCTTTTATAGGCTTCACCGGTACACCTATTGAAGCAGATGATCACGACACTCGTGAAGTGTTTGGCAATTACATTGACATCTATGACATGACGCAAGCTGTAGAAGATGGTGCAACGGTTCCAGTGTACTACGAAAGCCGACTTATAAAACTTGATCTGGATGCAGAAACAATGAAACTGTTGGATCAAGAATATGACAAATTAGCCGAAGAAGGAGCCAGCGATGAAGATTTAAAACGTAGCAAACAAGAAAATGCTCGCTTGCATGCACTGCTTAGAGCCCCGGAAACCATAGATACATTGTGTCGCGACTTGGTACAACATTATGAAGAATGTAGAAAAAATCATCTCACAGGAAAAGCCATGATAGTAGCCATAGATCGTGCCACAGGTATTGATATCTATCGTAAATTATGCGAGCTACGTCCTGACTGGAAAGAAATCATAGGGGTTGTCATGACAAGCGGCAATCAAGATCCCGTAGAAAGGGCTGATATTATTGGGAGTGCAGCACACAAGGAGCAACTTGCCCGCGACTTTAAGGACAACAGCTCCAAGATGAAGATTGCAATCGTAGTGGATATGTGGTTGACTGGATTTGATGTGCCTTCCTTGGCTACCATGTATGTGTACAAGCCCATGAAGGGGCACAATCTGATGCAAGCCATTGCCAGAGTAAACCGTGTTTTCCCAGAAAAATCTGGAGGACTTGTGGTGGATTATATCGGCATTGCTGGAGCATTAAAGAAAGCCATGCACGATTACACAGGGCGCGACAAAAAGAACTTCGGGAATCAAGACATCAAGCAAACTGCTTATGAACAATTTCTGGAAGCAATCAGCATGTGCCGTTTGTGTATAAGTGATTTAGTGGATTACTCCACATTTGCGACATGTACCAATCTACAAAGAAGCAGACTCATTCGAGAAGGACTGGATACATTGCTGATTCCCGATCGGATGGTGCCCGGCTGCCCAAGCGAACGAACCATGTATGATGAGAATGGTAACATCATACATGTGCACTGTGATCCTGTACTGACTCCCGTAAGTGAGGTATTCTCAGAATATAGCAAACGTATGATGCAAGCAGCAACAATTTGTCGCAGTATTCTGACACCGGAAGAAAAATTTGAAGAAGCATACTTTGAAGCTGTACGTACTTTATTTATCCGCTTGACCAGTAAGGCTCCTATCACACGGAAGATAATAGACGAACGCATCTCAGAATTGCTTAAAGTTGCGATTCAATCAGATGGTGTTGTAGAAATTATCAATACTAAAGGGGAAGAGTTTTCTCTCTTTGATGAGCAATTCTTGAATGATGTTGCCAATATGAAGGAGAAGAATCTAGCTATTGAAATGTTGAAAAAGTTACTTGCTCAACATATCAAAAAACATCAAAAAAAGAATCTAACACAAGCTGAATTGTTCAGTGAAATGTTAGATAAACGCTTGGCTGAATATCTCCGTGGTATGATTTCCAATGAAGAAGTGATAAAGGAACTTCTGGAAATGGCTAAGTTAATGAAGCAACACGCAGAAGAAGGTAATGCTCTTGGTTTATCTGATGAAGAGCAGGCATTCTACGATGCGTTGACACGACCTCGGGCCGTCAAGGATTTCTACGAAAACAATCAACTGGTCGCCATGGCAAGAGAGATCACAGATGCACTCAGGAAAAACCGTACTTTGGATTGGAGACAAAAGGAAACAGCTCGCGCTAAAATGCGAACGATGATAAAACGTCTTCTAAAGAAGTACCATTATCCACCAGAAGAAGCACAAAATGCTATTGAAGTTGTAATGCGTCAATGCGAACTTTGGGCAGATAATGAAGAGTAAATATACCGTTAAATGATTGACTATCATAAAATGAGACAATATAATCGTATCATGTTAGGTGAAGGTGGAAAGTACATTCAAGACTGCCTTGAACACAACTACATCGGGGTCAACTTTATAAAAGAGGAGGATTTAACATCCTATCCTCACAATGATGAAAATAGCTGGCGGCATCATATGATTGCCAAATATTTAGAATGCAATCCTGAGAAATCTATGGGTACAGCTAGAACATCCATTGGATTTCTTTGGACTGTATGCTATGGACTAAAGATAGGTGACATAGTTCTTGCTCCCAATGGAGAAGGTGGTTATTGTGTGGCAGAGATTACCGGGAACTACCACTATGTTCCCAATCAAGCTCTTCCACATCGTAGACAAGTGCAATGGCTAAATATTACCATTCCCAGACAAAGCATGTCTAAAAGTCTGCAAAACTCCACAGGCTCAATCGGTACTTGCTGTAACATCACTAAATATACTGAAGAGTTGGAACAGTTGATAAGTAACGAAAAGCCATTTATTGCACCGGTTGTTCAAGCAAAAGTAGAAATGTACAAAGAACGCAGTCTGCACCGACTCCTTACTAACTATCTTCTCAGCAAAAGTATCTATTCCAAGACCATTTTCCATGAGAATAGCTTCAAAAGTGCAGACCAAGCTCAAAAGTGGGTGCATCCTGATATGGTGGGCGTAGAATTTCACGAGTTTCAAGAGACTGCAACCCGTTCCTTGCTGAAAGCTACAGAGACCAAAGAGTACATCGCTTTGCATTCGTATGAACTAAAGCGTACGATTGAAAACGACCACCAACTGAAGGAGTATTTCTTTCAAGCCCTCTCCAACAGCAGTTGGGCCAATTATGGGTACTTGATTGCATTTGAAATCAATGAAGATCTGATGGAAGAGATAGCCCGTCTCAACCGAGCCTTTGGTATAGGAATCATCCTATTATCTCCTTATACAGATGCAACTAAAGAACTCTTCCCAGCTCGTAGAAATGAGTTGGACTATTATACCATAGATAAACTCTGCCGAATAAATGCAGACTATAAAAGTTTTATTAATAAAGCAACTAGTGTCCTCAATGCACAAAAAGAGTTCATTGAAGATGTAAAGGGAGGACTACAAAAGTTCTGTGACAAAGGATTCGACACTCAAGAGGAGGTTATCGAATATTGCAACAAGCACCATATTCCTTGCTAGTCTGCTAAGTTCAAATCTGTTTTAACGAAATATTATGCTCAGACTTCGCTGCGTAGTAGAACGAATAACCTACCAGAATCCCGAGAACGGGTATTCGGTAATGAGGGTCAAGGTCAAAGGCTATGACGACCTGGTGACACTGGTGGGCAACCTGCTGGAGGTGCCTGCCGGAAGTGTGCTGTTGTGTGAGGGCGACTGGAAGGTGGACAAACGCTACGGCAGCCAGTTCGTATGCCAATCGTGGGAGGAAGTAATGCCGGCCACAGTCTATGGCATCGAGAAATATCTGGGAAGCGGACTGGTAAAAGGCATCGGTCCGAAATTTGCCCAACTCATCGTCCGTCAGTTTGGTCTGGAAACCATCGATGTGATCGAGACAGACATCGAACGGCTTTACGAGGTGCCGGGCATCGGAAAAAAACGCGTGGAGAAGATTCGCGAGAGTTGGGAGAAGCAGAAGGACATCAAGAATGTGATGCTTTTCCTGCAGGGGTATGGTGTCAGTACGGCCTATGCGGCCAAGATTTACCGCCAGTACGGCAAGGAAAGCATCGACAAGGTAAAGGAGAACCCTTACCGACTAGCAGACGACATCTGGGGCATCGGCTTCAAGACGGCCGACAGCATTGCAGCGAAGATGGGCTACGAAAAGAACGACCTGCGCCGCTGTAAGAGTGGCATCATCTATACCTTGAATCAGCTGGCCAACGAAGGGCATGTCTATGCTGAAGAGGAACAGTTGGTCAAAGCAGCGTTGGAATTGCTGGAAGCGGACGAAGCGCCTATCCGTGAGGCTTTGAGTAATATGGTGCAGACGGATGACTTGAAGTTGGAAGACGAAGCCATCTATCTGCCGCCTTTCTATTTTGCCGAAGTAGGTACGACCAACAGGCTGCAGGCTTTGCTCCGTGAATCAGGACAGGATCTCTTTGCCAAGAAGATGGATGTGCAGGCTTTATCGAAGGAAACAGGCATTGAATATGACGAGGTGCAGTTGCAAGCCATCGAGGAAGCCATCCGTTCAAAGGTGATGGTATTGACGGGTGGACCGGGTACCGGTAAGACGACCACTACGCAGGGTATCATTGCGGCTTTGAAGCATATGGGACTCCGCATTCTGCTGGCGGCTCCTACGGGGCGGGCAGCCAAACGTATGAGCGAAGCCACCGGCATGGAGGCCAAGACCATTCACCGGCTGCTGGAGTTCAATCCGAAAGACGGCTACAAGCGGAACGATGAGAATCCCCTGGAAGGGGACGCACTGATTGTGGACGAGTGTTCGATGATTGACATCATCCTGATGAACAACCTGATGAAGGCCATCCCCTCTTCCATGCGCGTGGTCTTCGTGGGCGACATCGACCAGTTGCCGAGTGTAGGTGCCGGCAACGTGTTGCGCGACATCATTGAGAGTGAAAAGATTCCGGTCATCCGGCTGACCCGCATTTTCCGTCAGGCACAAACCAGCCGCATCGTAATGAGTGCCCATGCTATCAACCAGGGACGTTTCCCTGATACGAGCAACGGCAAGCAGACGGACTTCTTCTTCATCCAGCAGGAGGAGCCGGAAAAAGTGGCGGAGGACATCGTCAATCTAGTGAAGAGTAGACTGCCGAAAGCCTACAGCCAAAGGGTGAGCAACATTCAGGTACTGACTCCCATGCAACGGGGTGTGGTGGGTGCTGCCAATCTGAACATGGCTCTGCAAAATGCACTGAATCCTTCCCAGATTGCCTTGAACCGGGGCGGCTATTCCTTCCGTCAGGGCGACCGGGTGATGCAGCTGCGCAACAACTACGACAAGGATGTGTTCAACGGGGACCTCGGCTATGTGGAATCGGTGGATATGGAGGAACGTACGCTGCTGGTGAACTTTGAGGAGCGTCTGGTAGAATACGAAGCCTCAGAACTGGATGAGTTGACACTGGCCTACGCTACGACCATTCACAAGTCGCAAGGATCGGAATATCCCATCGTGGTGATGCCTGTTCTTATGACACACTATGTTATGCTTCAGCGTAACCTGATTTATACGGGCATCACCCGTGCCAAGAAGATTTGCGTGCTCATCGGTACCAAAAAGGCGCTCTCTTTTGCCATCCGCAACATGTCGGTGCTGAAACGGAACACGAAACTGAAGGAGCGTCTGAATCCAGAATTGGCAAAACCCACGGAGAAGAAGTTGGGCAAGATTTATCCGATGAATGAACCTGTTATGGAAGCAGCCGCCGAACCCAGCGAAAGCTACGGAAAGGAACAACCTACCATTAAAACGAAAATGAATGACAACCATGATGACCATTGATACTACCAATATGTGTTCCCACCTTCAAAAGAAGCTGTTTCTACAGGGAGGTGAATACTATCCGATATGGAAAGCCATACAGGAGGATAAAGAAATCACTGCAGTGGTACGCAGTCGACAACTCCATATCTACCGCAACGGCAAGAAAGTACTGATTCTGGCAGGTAAGGCGCAGCCTAAAATTGTCAGAGAGGACAAGCTCAACGAGCTGATTCGATAAATTCAATACAACCATTCACCATGAACAAGATAGATAAAAGCAATGTGATAAAAGCAATCATAAAAGAGATTGCCAAGCAATACAAGTTAAGCTACCAGCCAACTGATTGTACCTGTGATGACAATTGTTCGGAAGTAACAGTCAAAGCGGATAATGACTGGAATACCTTGCAGGAGCAATTGAAAAGACAAGGCATTGACCATATTGACTGGTATGAAAATATCTGGAAACAACTGGAAAATCCGGGAAAAACAGTTCTGAAAGACACTCCCTTTAAAAGAAGAAAACGGTTTTTCTTCAAGGAATGTGCCATCAGCAGATGGAACAGATATAATCCGGAAGAATGGTGGGAAGATGTAGATGAAGGAGAACAATTGGTACTGATTCGTGATTACAACAACAAGCATGATTTCAATGCAGTTGCCATAGCCTTTGCCGGAGACTATGAAGGTGACCCTGAGAATTTCGATTTCGAATACATCATCGGCTACGTTCCCCAAAGCGATAACGAACTGATTGCTCAATTGATGGACCAAGGCTTGCACAATACTTTCATTGCTGAACTGACTACAAAGAAAATGAATGGCACCATGAAAGAGCGTCTACGCATGACTATCTATGTCCAAAGTGACGAAGAACTGGAAGATATGGAAGCCCTATCCTGCAACACCTTTGCTGTGAAAGTAAACAAAGATGACTTTAAGGGCATTTCGAATGAACTTGAAAATCTCGGATCTGTAGAGTTTCAATGGGGTGGATTCCCCATATCGCTGAAAGACCTTCCTCAAAAGAATGACGAGGTAATCTTCCTTTGTCCCGCAGGAAGAAAGACCAGGTTGTATCGCATGAAAGTGATGGCACGGGGAGAATATGAAGCCGCTAAATTTCTGGATGTTGAACCGGTGGATTTAATGTTTGACGATGACACTACGATTTTTATCCTGACCAATATCCAGGGGCCATTGAGCTGCAAAAACAAAGACCTGGAGTTCCTGGACTTCCAGCAAATCCCTACCAGCGAACCAGAGGGAAGACTATCTCCGGATATAAAGGAACATTTCAAACAATTATTTGATTGCGAGTAATATGTGATAGTCAGTATTCAGTAGATTTGAAAACCAAGAAAGCGAACAAACAAAACGGAGCAGGCTGTAACAGTTTGCTCCGTTTTTGCATGTTATCACTTCGCCTTCGGCAACCGGATTTTCTTGTTCTTCTCCTCCCAGGCATCCACATAGTTGTTCAGCGCTTCGGAGATAACATCCTTCAAGAGGATGCCTTCCACGAGGGAAATGTACTTCACTTTGCGAACCAAATCCGGATCCACGATGAAGGTGGCGCGGATTTCCTGGGGCTTCTTGACACTTTTGGCTGTTTCTCCTTTCTTGGGGCGACCCACATTCTCCCTGCGTTTGGCATCCAGTTTGGACTTCAGTTGCTCGGGAGCAGCCGTTTCGGTTGTTTCCTGCTTAGAAGATGCTTTTGCAGGTGCTGCCTTCGGAATTTCCTGCTTATCATCTTGAGCTGCTGGCTGTTCCGCTTGTTCTGCGACTTGTTCAACAGCTTTTTCCTTAGGCTGTTCCTTTGCCAGTTCTGCTTGATTGGCTTCACCCATGAAGCCGTCCATCAATAAGGATAAATTCTTCTTACTCATATTGCTTACTTTATTACTTGTTTACTTGCTGATTTACTTACTATGTTACCAATAACCTTTGTGAATAGTCATATAGTAATATAGTTTACCAATTTTCCTCCCGACTGATTATTTCATCGGTCAGTGTGCGATAGTCCGCTGCACCATTGCTTTTCGGGTCGTATTCAAAGATGGTCTGACCGGACAGCGGCATCTCGGCTATGGCGATATTCTCACGGATTTTCGTCTGAAACACCTTCTCTCCGTACCGTTTTTCTACCATGGAAATCACTTCCTTGTTCAGCTTCCGGTTATTGAACCGGGTGAAGAACACTCCACCCAACTCCAGCGTCGGGTTCACTCGGCGCTTCACCTCCCGGACTATATCATCCAGCATGGTCAAGCCTTTCAAGGGCAAGGCTTCGGCAGTAAGCGGTATGTAGAGTTTGTCCGCTGCCACCAGCGCATTGGTGGTTACGATACCGAGTGAGGGCGAACAATCCATCAGGATGTAGTCATACTTCTCCTTCTGTTCATCGAGGTAGGATTTGAGGATGCCCTCCCTTGCCATCATGGTAGCCATGTCTATTTCGGCTCTTGCCAAATCCAATGAAGCCGGAACGAGGTCAAGATTTTCTCGGACGGAAACGATGGGCAGCGGTTGGTCTTTGACCAGGGTGTCATAGATGCTCGTTTCCGGGTCTTCGTTCTGCGTCAGCGTGAACGTGAGGTTCTGCTGTGCATCCAGGTCAATGAGCAACACACGTCTTCCTTGCAGGGCGAGCGCTGCACCTATACAGGCTGTCGAGGTGGTCTTCCCGACTCCACCTTTCTGATTGCCGATAGCGATTGTCAAGTTATTTCCTTTCATTATCTTCAAGATTAAAAGTTTACTATTCCATTTTTTCTTTACTTACAAAAATACTTTATTACTTGCTGATTAGGCAGAAAGCTTACTCATTTATTCTGCGGAAATATCACTTTTCTGATGATTTTATTTCCTTGTTAATCAACCATTAAATAAACATTAAACAAATATCAGACAAACATCAAGATGGTTTTTGTCCTGCTGAACAATCTTCCCTATATTCAAGTATTGGCAAGCAGAAAGAGCGTCTTAATTCAGTATGAAATAATTTGTCAATACATTTCGCATGGTATGCTTTTAAACTCCGACCCACGCCTCACGGCGGAAGTCGGAGCGGAACATATATAAGGAATTTACGCTGTCTGTTTGGCTGCGAGTATCTGATGGGCATGGGCATTGACCAGCCGGACAATCCGGTCGTGGTGCGGAGTATTCGTATTGCACAGCCCTCGGCTCTGTATCACTTTCCCCTCGGTCAGTGAAAACTCAATCGTTTCGATGGGATTCCCCTCCTTGTCATGAGCCGATAGTATCAAGCTGTCCGCCTTGGCATAGTATTCGCATTGGAAGACACAATGATGCAGGGCATTTCCCTCGGTTTGGAAGGCCTCCAGACTATCGAGTACCGAAATCACCAGGTCTTTGTCGGTGATGGTGATACCGAAGTAGCGTGACTTCTCCTTGTAGAACTCGGCTTCCTTCCGTTTGGCTCGCTGCATCTGCTCCTGGCTTCTGCGTTTCTGCTCCATTTGGTTGTGTCGGTTCATCCAATAGTCATGCTCGGCTCTGAGGTTCTGCGGACAGATATACTTGGGGTTGCAGATGTCCTTGCCACACTGCTCCAGCAAGCGGATGGTATCTGCCCACAATCCCATGTCCGAAGGGCGGTAGTGATGCCGGGTGGCTACTTTATACGACTGCCAGCATCGGTCAAGTTCCAAAGGTCGGTGTACAAAGTAAGACACGGCATGTAAATCTTTTGACTTGAGGATGGTTTCCATCCGGCTGTCTGTCAGCACGGCTTTCATCAGCTTCATCGGGTGGCAGTCGGGCAGCTTGCCTTTCATGCCGTTGCGTTTCAGTTCGGGCAGCAACCGATAGTGCGGATAGACATAGGTGTCTGCAATGAGCCAGTGAACTTCGTTCGGTCGCTTCAAGGAGATTTCGGATGCCCAATCAAAGCAGTCCACATAATAGCTCAATGTCCTTGCCCTTGCCGTGACAGCCAACTTGCCTTCGGCATTAAGCCACAAACGGCATGCTTCCCAGTAGTCTACCTCCATCGGCATTCCTTTCCGGAAGGTCGTTTCCAAACGGAATACCCGTTGCACCTGCAAATGGTCTATTACTTCGAGGGAAGAAAAGTAGTAGGCTTCCTTGATGGTGCGTTTGAGGGTGTCCTTTATCTGTAAGCGAGTACCGCAATAAGGGCAGCAGACAGACTTGCCTTTTCCCTCATAGTCGAACTGCCTGCTACAATCGCCACAGGTACATTTGTGTGCGGAAGTACGGAAGCAGACATGTCCTGCCACTTTCCGCACTGCCCATGTTATCACTTTGGGGCTTAGGACGGTCAGCTTCTCATTGGAAGCTGCCACCTGTTTTTCTATTTTCGTTCTTGCCTTCATAGTTCCATGCCTTGAAAGAGTGAGAGTTCTTGAATGGGTTTGGGTTGCGGTTTGGCTGCTTTTGGTCGGCTGTTGCGTTGCTGCAACTTTCGCATTTCCTCCTCCTGATACCGCTTGAGGGCAATGGCTCGCTGTTCTGCCTTCTCAGCCTCAGTCAGCTCAATGTGATGATTCACTACCACATTGCAGTCCATCGGCTTGCCAATTTCCAAATGAGGTTCATCTATCGCATGGACTGCCATGGCATAAACCTCCATGTCGCTGAAACCGCAGCAGCCGGATTGCTGTACGGCATGGAAGATATAGTTTACCACATCGTCAATGGTGCGTGTGGTGGTTTCATACTTGGCACGGAAGAGTTCATCTTCCTTGGCTCGGTTATCAAGATAGTTCTTGATGAGTTTCTTGAAATGGTCAGTTCCTTTCATATGTTCCTATGTTTAAGCGTAAATAATCATCAGCAGTCACCGGCTGTATTCAGCGTACCATAACGTGGCAGTCCACCACTTCGGCAGGAAGTCCGAAAGCCGGATAGTGTGAGAAGTAAGGGAAACATTCTCCCTCTTGTTCCGTTGCGGTAGTGATACCCATGACCTTGTTCTCTGTGTACCACTGGTCAATCAGAGCGATTTCTTCATCCGTCAGTCCGGTTGCATCCGAGTTGAACAGATAGCAGAGTGCCCATGTCGGGATGGCTTCAATGAGTGTGTCCATAGCGTTTTCTTTTTAAGTTCGTTACTCCTTGAATTAGATAGGAAGCAGTTCCAGCAGTTTCTTTAGTGGAATGGAATTGATGTCCGACTTTAGGAAGTGAACTATCCATTCCGGCTCTTCAAAAAGCGGGTGCATGGGTTCCACACTGAAATCGTCCCCGGTGGAATAGCAGTCGATATGTGCGAAGTTGTTGCCGTCCTTCCGGATGTGTGCATAGAAAGGAGGCATACCACAAAAGCACTTGCGGAGACTCTCTCTGTCCCACTGCAGGGTAAGTTCGTAAACACTGCCCTTATAGAGCATCTTTTCTTTTCGGTCTTTAAGTTTGTATGCCATAGCTGAACTAATTTTTTCCCTTTGGTTTGAAGCCTTTCGGCTTCTCACTCCCGGGTGATTTTTACGATGCCTCTTCTCACGAAGGGTGTAAGGGACGGAAGGCAAATGTGGCAAGGGGAAAGCAGACGGAATACCCAATTTGGCACAAATTGTGGAAGGCTGCCGGCTGCTTTCCTTGCAGCCAAGCAAAGCGCCATTTGCTGCCGTACCGACCCTTCGTTTCTTTGTATCGGAAAATTCATCGGGAGTGGAAATGCCTGACTAAGGAAAGAATCCGCCAGCTGTTAAAGATGAATGTTTAACTTTTAATCTATCCGAAAACTCACTATCTTTGCAGGCCCTGAAAATAAATGTTCAGAAAGGCACGATAAAGCACAGAATTAATCACCAAGAACAATGAAAGATCAAATACGCTTATTGAGAGACTGTTTCCATAACGAGATTCCGGCTGTTGTATTCCAAGGAAATGACAGCTGCGCCGGAGAGATACTGGAAGCCGCCAAAGAAATTTATCAGAAACACGGTTGTAGCGAGGAATTCCTTTACGACTGGCAAATGCTCATCAACGAAGTGAAGGCTTACCAGCAAGAGAGTCCGGAACAGGTACAACTTCCGAAGTTGACCCATACCGAAGCAGAACTTATTCGGGAAGAAATGAAACAGAAAGGCATAGTTTACTGATTTGAGCAGAACTCTATACATTCAACCAAAGAACAACCCATGAAAGATTTTGCAGCCATAGACTTTGAGACCGCCAACAACGAACGCTCATCCGTTTGTTCCGTAGGCATTGTCATCGTACGCAACGGAGAGATTGTAGATTCCTTCTACTCCCTCATCAGCCCCGAGCCCAATTACTACAACTACTGGTGCAGTCAGGTGCATGGCCTTACCCGTGAGGACACCGAAGATGCCCCGGTCTTTCCAGAGGTATGGAAACAAATAGAGCCGTTGATCGAAGGTCTTCCCCTGGTGGCTCATAACAGTCCGTTTGATGAAAGCTGTCTGAAAGCGGTGTTCCGTGTCTATCAGATGGACTATCCCGACTATCCGTTTTACGATACACTCAGCGTTTCTCGCCAAACCTTGCCTGAACTGGAGAATCACCAGCTGTACACCGTAGCAGCAGCTTGCGGTTATCAACTAGATCACCATCATCATGCACTGGCCGATGCAGAAGCTTGTGCGTGGATTGCTAGAGAAATCTTGTAATTTACAGAAATATATTCTTTTGATTTAATGAAACTGACTGAAAAGGAAAAATGTCTGCTCGGCCAACTCTACGATGCCAACTATGATGCTGAACTGATTGCAGAACGAACAAAGTGCAAGGACCTCTGCTTTCGCTATAACCAGCTGTTGCCATCCCGTATCGAAGAACGGAAGCAACTGCTTCGTGAACTGTTGGGAAAGACCGGAAAGGACTTTCTCATCGAACAACCTTTCTATTGTGACTACGGCTATAACATCAACTTGGGTGAAAACTTCTACAGCAATGTGAACTGCGTCATCCTGGACGGAGCGCCCGTTACCTTTGGCGACAACGTGTTTATTGCTCCCAACTGCGGATTCTATACAGCAGGTCATCCCTTAGATGTGCAGCAACGGAACCAGGGACTGGAATATGCCAAACCCATTCATGTCGGCAACAATGTATGGATAGGTGCCCACGTCAGCGTATTGCCCGGTGTCACCATCGGAGACAACTGCGTCATCGGTGCCGGAAGTGTAGTAACCAAAGACATTCCAGCTAACTCCCTGGCCGTTGGCAACCCGTGCAGAGTCATCCGCTCCATCTAGGCTACAAAAAAGTCCCGATGCTCACGCACCAGGACCTTGATAAAACAATCAAAATTTGAAAACATGAGAAATAAAACCGTACTGTTTTATTTCTTCGCTGCCGCCAACGATAGTTTTCTGAACTGCTTCAGCAATGGTTCCATTTCAAGTGATACACAGCGGGCACGTTGACCGGCTGCCTTATTTCCTTTTTCGGCTTGAAGGGCTGCATCCTTTTGGAATGCCTCCATCTTCATCTGGAGTTGTGCGAGTAATTCATTCATAATCTTTGCATTTAGAAGTTATACCTAATAGATACTTATCACCGGTCTGAACTTATGCGCCTGGTCCTTCGGAGTCTCCTGAATGGTTCCCGACTGCATCGAGAAGAGCCAGGCCTTGCTGTCCTTTTGCCCTTCCACTTCGGTGGAAGTCCACAGCCAGCAGTCACCGGGCTGCAGACTGATGGGTAATCCGCCGACCGCCTCTATCCGTTGGTTGACTAACCCAATTTGCTGATAGAGGTAAGTGAGCTGCTTCACCGAAGGGATGTAGGCGGACTGACCGTAGCGCCACATATCGAAGACATAAACGGCTAAGGGAGATTTCACTTCCTCGTTGCGGTACATGGCATGGGTGTTCTCGTTACCGTCTTCCTTTTCCAATGAAGCTGACGTTTCCTGTTCGACACCCAGACTGTCGGCAAAGGCTGCCGATGCGACGTCCCTGATGGAAACGGCATAGCCCAAAGCTTTGATCTCCGGATTCCGGTTCACATGATAGACAATGGCCACCGGTTCCTTTTGGGAGGAACTGAACTTTTCTTTGGACAGCACACTGCCATCCGAGCAGACTACATCACCAACCTGAAGGGAAGAAGCTATGGATTGGTTTCCTTCATGGTCACATTCTTCGCAGGAGGTAATGAATAAGGTACTTCCTGCCAATAACGATAAGAACAAGTTTCTCAGTTTCATAGCAGCGGTATTTCAAATGATTTGACTACAATTTCCGCCTCCTTATCGAGGATGAACCAGTATTCCGAGTGGTAAGGCTTTCCTTTTAAGGTCTTGGCTTCAAAATCTATCTTGACCTTCCATCCGTTGAAAGGCTTCTTTTCTTTGGCTTTATGCGGATTTGCTCCCTCAAGTTCTCCATAAGCTATCAAAGCCCGGAGCGTGGTCATGGCATCCAACTGACGGGTGACCTGATCACTCATTGCGGCATCGTCCTTGTCGAGGTTCTGGAAGTAGTCCGTTTCTTCCATCAACTTGTGGCCGTACTGCATCAGGTGCATGGATAATGCAGCCTTCTCGTGTGGATTGACATATTCCTTGCCGAATACCGAATCTGCCTTGCTGATGCCCTTGATTTGGATGGACTCCGGATTATCGACAGTTGCTTTCAAGGCTCTCTCTGCGATTTCCACCGCCCGTTTCTCGGGTCGGTCGGAACAGCTGGCGAAGTAAAACAGTCCGCCCCAGAAGCAGACAGCGGTTACCAGCATGATAATCATTTTCATTCCCGGTTTCATATCTTCACGATTTGGAGTTTGTCGGGAGAAAGGCCGAGACGCTTGCGGTAGATGGTGCCGTCATCACGATACATCTCCAGTTCGTTGGAGGTGATTTCTTTTTCACAGATTTCCTTGGCTTCTGTCAGACTCAGCTGGTGGCCACCGATGTTGCGCCAGATGGCGAAGTTGCACGGTGCCTGCTGGTTGCTGTAATTGGAGCAGTTGAAGGCGCGTGTACCCACCCGAATATCACCGCTACAATGCGGACATTTGCCGATGACGGACTGCATGTTGATGGCACCATTGTCTGCCAGTTCCAGCACGGAAGGGAAGGCTTTTCCCTCCTTGGAAGCAAAGCCGTCCAACAGGATGAAGCGGTGCTCCAACAGTTCGGTGATTTCTTCGTCACTCATCTTGCGGTTGCCGATAATGCCGTTGATATTCAGCACACAGGTAGGTTGTTCGGCGATGTTGTTCTCACAGCGGTAGCCCTTGCAGGTCTTTACCACGTTGCCGCCACACAAGGGACAGCGACCGATTATTTTCTTTTCCATACGCTTTTGTTTTTGGATGATTTATTTACTATATAATTCTGTTACTTGTTGCTTTGATTACTTTCTTATTTCCTTACTTGATTACTTTGTGATTAGCTGATTAGTAAGTTAGTTTACCTATTTACCATTTCAGGCTGTAGCCCTGGTTCCAGTCCGAGATGATACCGCCGATGATGTTCTTGCCGGACATCACGTTGGCCCATCCTTCGGGATCGAGCGAGAACCAGAGGTCGTTCCATGAGAGTGTGCGTACCTGCCAGGCCAGAATAAACAGGTCGGTGTTGATGGCTTCCAAACAGCTGACAACCTCGTTGGCGATGTAGTAGCGTTCCGAAGCGTTCAGCAAGTTCACCTTGTGCTTCTCGTTCTTGCCGTCATCTCCTGTCACGTCATATTTGCCCGAAGTCACCAGCTGTTTCATGAAGGGAAAGAGTGCCGTCATTTGGGTGGCGGCATCCGTCAGCTCATCCGATACCATGGCCGCAATGACGGTTCCCTTCAGATTGCCGCCTACCGATTTGAGGAGCAGACTGCAGTTCTGCGGGATTTCCTTGGCCACCAGTTCCCCAGCCCGCTTAATCTGGTAGAGGTTCTGCATGGCGCCCTGCGCATTCGAGAGGTAGTCCAGCATCTTGTCTTCCACCTGGTGAATCCGCTCCAAGGAAGCGGTTACGGCCACTTCCGCCGCAATGATTTTCTCCTGCGTTTTCTTGCGGTCCTTGTGAATCTTCTTCAAGGCTGCGGTCTGCCCCAGTACGGCAGAAGTCAGCGCCGGGTCGGTCTGTTGGGCAAAGAGCGGAGTCTTGCCTATCAATAAGCCAACAGCAGCGATTAACAAGGAGCGTTTCCATCGTCTTACATTCATACGTTTATAATTTAGGGCCTGCATTTCTGCGTTCGGCCAGGTTATTGATTTGGTCCTGTTTGGTCGGATGCAGCCGCACCTCCATCGGTTTGTTGAGCAGACAGTCGTTCCAGTCCTTGAATGCCTTGGGAGGAAGCCATTGTCCCATATCGTATCTGACCGACAGGTGTTCCTTGACCTGCACCTGAAAGGGTCGCTCCGGATCAAGCCGGAAGGAACGTCCGTTCGCTTCCACTTCCAGACTGTCACGGGTTCGGTTGATTTTCAAGGGGATGTTCTCTACCAGCGCCATCATGCGCAAGCCGTAGATACGACCGGGCAGGTCATTGTCGAAACAGTCAAACGGACGGGCTCCGGGAAAGCGGTTCAGCACCTGCCGGATTTGTCCATCAGAGAACGTGCCGCCCAGTGATACCAGGGCAATTTCATTGGTCAGTTGCTTCCGGTTCCATTGGTAGAATGCCATGACATCGAAAGCCGACTCACAGAAGAAGACACTCTTCACCACATTCGGATAGCCACCTGACAAGTCAGCCACCCATGCAGAAGAACTGGAATCACTTCCGGCAGCCTTGGATTTGTAACCGCCGTACCCTCGCATTTCGTAGCCCCGGACCTTGTCATTCTCTCCGTTGGTATAAGGGAAGCCGATGTTGTAGCCGTCAAAGTTCTCGTTCTTCCTGTCGCGGATGAGCCGGATGAACGGAGCAAAGGTGCGTACCGTTTCATCGGACAATCCCCTTTGTTGGAAGATGGCCGGAATCTTATCGGGATTTATCGGCTTCACCTCATACCTGGAGCTGTCGAAGGTGGCATGATACCTGACTGACTGCACATACTCCCTGTCCTCGCGGTATTCGGGTTCGGGCATGTTGGCAAAGCGTGACAGCACCTTGGCTATCTTCTGCCATTCATCCTTGCCCGACACGTTGAAGGCATTCAGGTTCTCCCGGATGAGTGTAACTACATCCCCCTTGGAACCGTCGCGGCGGAAGAACCGCTGGGAAGCCTTGTCCTGGGGGTGGCAGATTACGAGCGCATCCCGCTTTTCCTTGCCGTCACCCAACACCAGCTCCATGTAGCGGCCCACACCGGCCTTGCGGTCGAGGCGGTAGCCGAGCGCATAGGCTACATCGTCGATGCCTACCTTGGCTTTGAGGTCCTTGAAGTTTACCTTGTAATCAGTCATGGTTCATGGATTTAAAGATTCTACATGGTATCAGATGCTTAACTTGGCACCCACGGCCTGCGTGCGTTTGAGATTGGCTATCTCCGGCTCGAAAGTCTTGTGCGCCGTCATGTTCAGGAAGGCAGCCTTGTCCTTGTAGTCCGTCAGTTGGAAATAGGTCTTGGCCGTATCTTTCGATACCTTCTTCAACCCCAGTTCCACACCATCGTAGGAAGCACGGATGGCATAATCCCCGTTGCGTGTCTTCACGATGGCCGCATTCTTGAACGGCACTTCCTCTCCTTCGCCCAACGGGGCAAACGGGTCGTTCTTCGTCAGGTAGGGCTGTTCGTTGAGTGCCAGCCGCTGTTTGTCCACCTGGTCCAGAATCAGATCTGAAGCCTTGTTCACGTCCGCCATGACGGAAACGATGAACTTCGGTTCCTGCTTCAGCACCCCAATCCAGGAATCCAGATAGGCTGCGGAGTTGTCCGTCACCTTCATGTCAAAGCCCATCGAATGGCAGATCATGGCAGCCGTCAGTTCGGCTACCAGTTCCTCCTTGGCGTATTTCGGGTCTCCGAAGCGTCCGCCCATCTCGCGGTTGAGCCGTTCAGGGGTCATGGTGGAGTGTGACATCTCATGCAGCATGGTGGAATAGAACTCCATGCCGCCCCGGTAGATTTCCTCGGGGGTATCGCCGATGTTGAACTGCTCCTTCATGGGCAGCACCACGATGTCCTGAGCCGGTGAATAGAAAGCTCCGTCCACCCGCTTGTCCGCCTGTATGGGACAGAGCCAGCCTTGCGTCTCAATCATCCGGTCGAGCGCGGCATGGACATACATGCCTTCCTTGTCCCGAAGTTCGGGCACCTTGAACTTCTCCATGAGTTTCTGCACCCGTTCGGGCTGCACCTCCGCCAGGTTGGTCTGGTCGATGTTGTACACGGGGAAAGCCTTGAAGAAGGGAATGACATCCATGCCTTTCTTCTCCTCCTTGCTCATGGCCTTATACTCATCCGAACTGACCTTATGGCCGTTCTTGTCCTTGACCAGCACATCCCAATAGACCACGGGGAAGGCTTTTTCACCTTTCAGTACATGGGCCTTGAGGTTGTGCGCCTGCTTGAAGGTGAGGTACACCGGCAGGCGGTAGCCCTGGGCTGCGGTCTGCAGCTGGAGGAAGAAGGAATTGGAACCCGAATAGTTGCGGCCACCCACGTTCTGCGGGAGACCTGCAAATCCGGATGCACCCCCAATCCAGCCTTTCTTCCAGTCGGAAGCCTTCATCTGCTCCATACGGGCAATCATCATTTCGGCAAAGCGGTCGATGGCTACCTGCCCGGCATTGCCGGATGTGTTAGTTCCATACGCCATAGCTTTCGTCATCCATTACCTGACGGTCCATCTGGTCGATGTCCGTCTGTTCAACATAAAACTCTGCGGATTCATCCGAAGGATCCGTGCCGTGGGTCTGGCACCACTCCAGATAATCCTCTGCACTGTCCCCATCCATCACAAAGCGGAGGAAGCCGATTTTACCGGCCTGAAGGAGTTCTACCAACTCCTCGTGTGTCTTTTTAGCTGTCATATCTTTTCGTCTTTTATTGTTTCTTGAATATTCGTTTGTTTTTCTTGATTTTGTTACATTTTCATGGAAGCCGACTTCTCCAACTTGTTGGTCACGGCTGAAAGCATCCCGGTAATTTCCGTATTGAGGTACTTGGCTGCAATCTGTTCCCGGGTAGCGGTCTTGGCTTTGAAGAGCGAGTAGCCGTCATCGAAGGAGATTTCATGCTTGCTGGTCTTGCCCTTGTCGCCCAGGTCCATCGACACCTTCCATTTGTTGTCGGAGTGGTCCTTGGCCACACGGACTCCTTTGGGGTCCACTCCTTCGGGAAGCTGGTACTTCTCGTAGGCAGACTGCAGGTGCAGGCGTTCCCCGAAGTTCTTCTCCACGAGTTGTGTGGGACTGACCACCCGGTCGAAGTAGGCATTCAAGTCCTCACGGGAAGCCACTGCTGACATCTTGGTGTCGCCCATCTGCACGTAGAACTTGTACTTGCCGTAATCTGGTCGTTGTTCGTCCTTTTCCTTATAGACATTGAACTTGTCGATGGTAATGGCACCATCAGGGCCGGACAACTGCTTCGGCATTTGGTACGCTTCTTCCGATACCTTCGGCATGAGTTTAGTCGGATAATACTTCTCCATCAGCTGCGGCACCGTCATGTCCTTCTTCTGGTATGCGGCCAAATCCGCTGCGTCCATCTTCTGCGGCTTCAGCTGTACGCCGTCAATCTTGGCGGTGAAGTACCAGTCCGCCGGATTGGTGGTGCTCTGGAACGCATGGCCGTGGCTGACTTTCTCGCCGTTGGCGGTAATCATCTGCGGTTCACGTGGCTTGCGTTCCTGCTTGGCTTCCGCTTTCTGCTCGGCCTGTTGTTCACTCTTGACTTCGGCTTTGGCTTCCGTCTTCTTTTCCTTGGCAGGTTTTTCCTCTGCAGCCGTCTTGACTGTCTTGGTAGGCTCTTCCTGCACAGCCTGTTCTTTCTTCTTTTTCGCCATAGTTTCCTGATTGAGGTTGTTTTCTTTTTTTGTTTTATCCTGGCTTTTCAATTCTTCCCCGACCTTCTCCTTGGGTTTCTTCATCAGTTTCGGCTGGTCTATCGCCTCGCATATGGCGACCCGTTGACCCGAGCGAATCAGCTTGGGCAGATGCTTGTCCAGTTCATGACGGGGAAAGGTCAGGAGTTTGATGGGGTCTTTCTCTAAAGGAAGAATCTTGTCTGATACCTTCAGCGCCAATATCACCGATGCCTTGAGCGCATCTTCCTTGTACATTTCGTAGAAGTCACCTTTACGGAAGAGCAGCACCGCATCGGGATGTTTCTTCTTCAATTCGTTGAACTGCCGGACAAAGCCGACATCCTTCTCTGCATTCTTCTTGACCATAGGGAAAAGGATTTAGAGTTTGAGACCTTTGGATTGTTCAGCTTTCGGAGCATGAAGTTTCAAAGCCCTTTCCTGCGACTGCTTGTCCACCACCTGCTGATATTCCCAGCGGTTCTTGTCCGTCATCACCAGTCCCAGGAACTCGGGATGCTGCTCGTCATAGCGGAGTTTCTGCTGACGTTCCCACTCTTTCATGTCGCCCTGGATGACCTTGAAACCTTGCGGTTCTTTCAAATCCACACCAACCGACACTTTCTCACCGCCTACATTCAGTTCAATGGGTTTTCCCTCGCGTACCTGCTGCTTCTGCTGCATGCCCAGTTCGATGTCGTTGACTTTCTCCATGTCCTTGAGCTTCTGTTCCAGCTGAACATCCGTAACCCGGCGATGGATAACGGATTTGGTTTCGGGATCGAGTTGCAGATACTGCTGGGTCTTTTCTCCGTTTACTTCCACGGCTTTCTGGATGACCTCACCCTTCTTGAGCCTTTCGGCTTCCTGTTCCGTGAGGCACAACACCTGGTTGCGTTCCTTTTCCAGTACGGCCCGTACCGGGTAAGCCATGAGCGCCGGGTTGCCGTATTTATCCGATACCAGCTGGAGTTTGAGGGGAAGTGTGATAAGGTCTCCGTTCCGGGCACTGATGGACACCTGCAAGAGCGGTGTGACCTCTCCGGAAGCCAGTTTCTCCTTCACTTCCTGAGGGAGGCTGTCGGCCTTTTCCCGGTCAATGCCCAAGACTGCCAGTTTCTCGTAGGGCAGCCTTTCAGAATGATTGATGTTGTGCATTTTCGTATTGTTTAAGTAAAACGATATATTTGCGGTCGGAACCGCCTTGAACACCCGCAAAAGTATTGTCAACCCTATCATTGAAAAGAAATGCACAACATCATTCTGACCGCCGTATTACTGATTCTTGGTTCCGCTTCAGCATCGGCACAGTTCTATACGATTACAAAAGAGAAGGAAATCCTACCTGAAAAGCAACAAAAAATGGCTCCTGATACCCTACAGAGGAGTTTGGGAGCTTATGAGTCTTGCAAAAAGGCAGAAAAGGACTCACTTGCCCTAGAGGTGCCTGTGAAACCGCTTTCGGAGCTATATGCCCGAAAAGTTTACGCAAGGGTGTCCCACGAAAAAGAACTTCCTGCACTTACTATTCCCAATCTCTATCAGGAAATCATCCGCAACGGCATTCGGCATCCGAAGATAGTACTGGCACAAGCCATACTGGAAACGGGGTGGTTCCGTTCACCGCTCTGCCGAAACCGACATAACCTGTTTGGCCTTACCAATCCCAAAACCGGAAAGTACTATGAGTTCAACCATTGGACGGAAAGTGTCCGGGCTTACTATACCAAGGTGCAGTATCGGTATGGTCAAAAGAGCCGGATAAACTCCAGCGATGTAGATTATCTGAAATGGCTACGTGACATCGGCTATGCAGAAGACCCCAGATACATACAAACAGTGGTACAGGTGATGAAGCAGCATCTGTAGCTTGGAAGGCCAAAGAAAAAAGCACCTTTCTTTGCTCATTTCCATACTTTTTACGAACTTCGTGTCATTACTGCAACAACTCAGAAAAAGAAGAAACAACTATATAATGAAAGAAGAATGCTTGATATGCCAGGCTCCGCTGGAGTATCTGGGAACGGAAACGCTGATGGAATGCGCTCTCTGCCACCGACAGGAAATGAGCCAAACGCGCTGCATCAACGGACACTATGTCTGCAACGAATGCCATACGAAGGGAATGGATGCCGTCATCGGTTACTGCCTGAATGAAACGTCCAAAAATCCTGTTGAAATACTGGATCACCTGATGAGTCTGCCTTTCTGCCACATGCACGGACCGGAACATCATACGCTGGTCGGTGCTGCGCTCCTGACCGCCTACCGCAATGCCGGAGGTGAAATCGAGCTGCTGACGGCCTTGAAGGAAATGATGGCACGCGGACGCAAGGTGCCGGGTGGTGCCTGTGGGTTTTGGGGAAGCTGCGGGGCTGCCATCAGTACCGGTATGTGCATGTCCATCCTCTCCGGTGCCACCCCGCTCACTCAGGAATCCTGGGGACAAAGCAACCTGATGACGGCCCGGTCGCTGCTGAAAATCGGGGAAGTGGGCGGTCCCCGCTGCTGCAAGCGCAACTCCTACCTGTCCCTTCAGGCGGCTGCCGAATATTTCCAAGTAACAAAGGGTGTCACACTGGAAATGAAACCAATTGTCTGCCACCGCTCCGATGCTAACAACCAGTGTATCGGAAAGCGTTGTCCTTTTCATCCCTCACATACCATCCCTCAATCATGAAAATACTGATACTTTGTACCGGAAACAGATGCCGAAGCCAAATGGCTCACGGCATCCTGCAACAACTGGAACCTTCGTTTAAAGTCCATTCAGCCGGCGTTCGTCCGGCCAGTGAAGTTCATCCCCTGGCTGTTCAGGTGATGAAGGAAATAGGCATCGACCTGAACCAACACTATCCGAAACAGGTAGACCGCTATCTGAACGAGCCGTGGGACTATGTTATCACGGTCTGTGGAGGTGCCCGTGAAACCTGTCCGCTCTTTAGCGGTGAAGTCAGACACAGACTGCATATCGGCTTTGACGACCCCGATGCGTTCACGGGGACACCGGAAGAAATCATCACCGAGTTCAGAAGGGTGCGTGATGAAATCCGCGCCAGCTTTGAACAACTGGCGCAGGCTATCAGAGAGGAAGAATCCTGACATTTCAAATACGATATGGCTAAGAAGAAACACAAAAAGAAGGTAGAGACGGCTTCCTTTGTGGAAATAGAGAAAGACTTCGGTCTGTGGGAGGATTACATGGCTTTCGGACCACAATATGATACCGTCAATGATTGTCCGCTTATTCCCGGTGAAACGGAATGTGTACAGGAACTTCCATTCAAGAAACTGAGTGCGGAAACCAGAAAGGCACTCCGCTCTGCCATGGTCAACCGGGTGGTGGAATACTGGCAAAGTGAAAGGCTCATTCCTGAAGGAGGCATCGTCAAAGAACTGCGAAAGGCGGCCATTCAAGAAACTTACCAGCTTACCGGACAGTATGCCAAGGACAGTGATGAAGTCAAGCATCTGCTGAACGAGAGTATTGTACAAAGTATCAACAAGGAACTGCGTAAAGAAAAGAAAACCCAATCCTGATGATGACGAATGAGAAGCAGGAAATAATCCGGAACTCGGTATCGTACAAGCTGGTGCATGCGATAGCCCTATGGATGGACCGGCGCTTGTTGGATCCATTGATTGGTCTGGTGTTGCCCGGCTTCGGTGATGCGCTGACTTCGGTTTTAGCAGTGCCTTATCTTTATCTGAGCATTGTCAAACTGAAAAGCATTCCCCTGACACTGGCCATTGTCTGCAACATCCTTCTGGATGTACTTATCGGTATCATTCCTTATATAGGAGTAGTCGGTGATGTCTTCAAACGGGCATTTACCAGAAATGCGGCCATGATAAAGGGATATGTGGAGGGCGACAGAGCCATCATGCAGGAGATAGACCGGAAAGCGGTCGGTATGGCTTTTCTCATCGTGATTCTCTGCGGACTTATCTATGCCATGGTATTGGCTGCTGTAAAAATTGTGGAATGGGCTGGTTCCTTTTTCTAACAAAACGGATATGAGAACAGAACGAGTAATTATAGTCAAGCCTTATGCCTCACCTATAGGGGTATTGCTGCTGGGTTCTTTTGAAGACAGGCTCTGCTTGTGTAACTGGCGCACAACAGCTGAACATGGCCGACGGATGGACGAACGGCTGCAGACCAGACTTTCTGCGACCTATTTGGAAGGAACAAGCGAGATAATTGAAACAGCCCAATCCCAACTGGAAGAATATTTTGCAGGAAAGAGAATTACATTCCAAATGCCTCTTTTGCTTTCCGGAACTGATTTCCAACGGAGTGTATGGAAAGAATTATTACAGATTCCCTACGGAAGCACCCAGACCTATAAGGAGTTGGCTTGCCGTATCGGAAAACCTGCTGCCGTCCGTGCAGTAGCCAATGCCAACAATGCCAATCCTCTCTCCGTCATCGTTCCTTGCCACCGGGTGATTGGTAGCAATCGTAAACTGACAGGATATGGAGGTGGTCTGGAAATCAAGCGGCAACTGCTTTGTCTGGAAACTTGAATGAATGGCTTATGGAAAGAGAACGATGTATCCTACTAAACAGAGCAGATGCACCGGATAGAACGCATAGAACCCATACTTCGCCACCTTGCCATAGATAAACCCTCGTGTTCCATCATAGCTGGAAATCACCAGACATGCCAGCAAAGCCCCGACTATCCCATAGTGCATCATCAGCGGAAAGGCACAGAACAACTGCGCCTTTCTACCGGAGGGAAAAGAAGGATTGCAGACATTTCCCAACAGGTAAAACACCACCATCATCAGAATCCCCCGCCACTCATAGTCCACTCCGGACCAAGTGGCGAAACAAGCAATAGAAAGGATGACAGCCCCACAAAGGATGCCATCCTTTTTAAATGCTTCCATCGCAGCCAAAGCCAATACACCCAATGCCAGGGTGAAGAGTACATTGTGCGTTCCGTCCGCTCCGTTCAGCAAGTACCAAGGCACTTCACTGACTACGGCAAACCCGAGCAGCAGCAGGAAGTACTTCATCCGGTTTCGGGTATACCGGAAGCCTTCAGCTATGAGGAAGGCGAACACTGGAAAAGCAATGCGACCGAAGCAGCGCATGACCTCATAAAGAAGTGTGCCGTGCTCCATCAAGTAGTAGGCACTATGATCTGCCACCATCGAAAGAACGGCAATGACCTTCAGTGCGCTACCACTCAATGGAGGCAAAAGGCTTGAATGTTTATATGCTGATTGTAAGGATGCCATTATACTAATCATTTATGCCATACCCAGCAGTTCCTTGACCATTTTCTCCACTTCATCGTTCACCCGTTTGAAGTTGCGGTTCAGCATGATTTCCTTCTCGCGGTCGTTCTTGAACTCATAGATTTTCGGCAGCGGTACATAGTGGTCCTCTTCGTCCTTAATCTTCTTCATGTCGAAGTGCGTCTTGCAGAAGTACTTCGTGGTCTTGAACTCCTCCGACTGCTCAATGTCGAAGTGGTTCAGCATCCGCTCGTCCGTAGCCGTGAAGTCACGGGCAGCCTGACCCGCCAGCCAACCGGTCGCCATATCCGCAATCTTGGCAGCAGGCACCAGGTAGTCCATCTTTTCGGAGATGGTGGTCGATACCTTGTTGTCGTTGATGGAGATGGACCGGGAAGTCTGCTTCGCCTTGCCAAACACATCATTCTGCGCCCATTCCAGGGTTTCCTTGTTACGGGCAGCACCCATGAAGATGTTACCGCAGGTCGTGATAATCTTCTGCATGCCTACCTTGCCGTAGTCAGCCTCCAGCTGTGGCAGCTCCTGAAAGCCCAGGGTCACCGCCACCTTGTTGGAGCGGGCCGTACCAATCAAGCGGTCAATCTTATGGAAATAGAGTGTAGGCAGCTCATCCACAATGATGCTCACCGGGATATTGCCTTTTGAGTTTACTCGGGTAATCAGTCGGTTCAGCACCAGTGCATTCAATGAACCGATGACCTGTTCCTTCTCCGGGTCGTTGGCAATCACGAGATAACTTGGATTTGCCTTGTCAGAAATCTTCAAGTCGAAGTCGTCCCCCGTAAACACCCAGTAGGCTTCCGGAGATACCAGCCGGGCTGCATTGACACGAAGGGTACCCACCATACCTTCCAACTGGTCGTTCGCCTTGTTCTCGTAGGCACTCTTGAAGGGAGCCATGAGGGAAGCAATCTTGTCGTCCTGCATGAGAATGTTGAACACCTGGTCGTAGGACCTGCCTAAGAAAGAAAGCACATGCGGCATGTCCGAGAACTCCCCGGTGATGGTGTCCGGCTCTACTTCCTTGCCTTTATCATCTTCGTACCAGCAGCGTTCTATGTGAACTTGTTTGCCCGTCCGGTCCAAATACGAGAAGCCGTTTAAATCCACAAACATTCGGTCTTCATCCGTTGACACATCGTTTCCGTCTTTGTCCACAAAGTCCAGGATGATGTTTCCCTTTGTATCGAGTGCATGGTAATCGTCCCAGTTCCGTATCACCAGTTCCAGTTTATTTCCCTCGGGTATGACCACTTCGGAGTCTGGTGCCAGAGAAACATAGCGTTTCAGCTTCTTGCCATTCTTGAAGCCTACCGGATGGAAGTTCACAAAGAAATAGATGATGGCTGCCAGGAAGTTCTCTGCCGAGTTGGTGAAGAAGGCTTCCGAACCGCCCTTCTTTTCACCGCCTCCCTTGTTTAAGGAAGCCAGCAAGGTAGCAGCGGTTTCCGAAGCTGCCGCCAAGTCCGGAATGTACTTGCGCTGAATCGGATTGATGCGGTCGGAATACTCCACGTCCGTAAAGTTGATAATGCGAAAGCCACAGTTTTGTGGCAGTTTACCAGCCTTGCGGTTCTTGCAATACTGATAGAAAAGTGTCTTGGCCAATGTAGGAAACTTAAAATCGTAGCACATGATAGCAAATCCCTTGGCAGCGTGCTGCCGGATAAAGGGATCGATGATGCCGAAAGACTTACCCGAACCCGGCGTACCCAATACAATCGTTCCACGGAAGGGATTGATAATGTTGATCCAGCCCTTGTGCATCTTCTGCTTCCAGTAGTAAATCATCGGGATGTTCACCGAATAGTCATTGGCTACCAGAGCCTCCGACTGCTGGAACGATTCGTTCTCAAAGTTGAAGCGGTCTTCACCTACCTTGTAGTTGTAGTACTTGGCAATGCCGTCCAGTCCCTGATGCACCAGCATGGTACCTACGACCGAACAGAGCGCATAGAGGATGCGGTTGGCCGGGAAGCCGAACCAGCTCATGCCGACATTCATGCCGTGAAAGATAAAGCACATGCCGACCAATGTCAATCCCGCCAGCACCGGATAGATGACCATTGTCTTGACGTTGAACTTCAGCGCCTTCTTTGCCTTGGTTCCGATACAGACTACACAGATGCAAATCAGTTCTGCCACCTTGCAGCCCGACACGGAGTTGAACACCTTGAAGCGGGCCAGAAGGTCCAGGATAAACTGCGTGACACGGTTATCCGCCGTGATGGGAAGATTCATCACAATCTCGATGATGAGAAAGATGTAGATGCAACTGCGGAAGTAGTTGTACATCTGTTGCTGTTCCCGGGTTTCTTCGAATGCCATTGTTATTGCATTTAAAATACACGTTAAACGATAATCAGAACGGAATCTTTACACCCACTAAGAGTCCGTTGCGGAAAGTATCTCCATGCAAGAAGTTGACGTTGTTCTTCTGGATCAGCGAAAACTCCCAGCCGTTCTGAAATACATAGCTGTATTCAAAGCCGGCTTCCACACCGAGGAAGAACTTCTTCTGGGTGGCACCGAACTGAGGACCGAGACGGAAGCGGAGCATGCCGTTCTTGTAACGAACCAGTCGCTGCTTATAGACCAATCCGCCATCCCAGTAGTAACCCTTCCAAAATCGGCAACAGGTGGGTTTCTGCCAATGGTTCCCCACTTCACCGTAGATTTCCACGGCATTGCCATAGCTCAACGGATACTCGTAACCAATCATCGCATTCAAGGTATTCGGGAACAGGAAACCTGCATTCAGCGTGAGTTTCTTGTCCTGTGCGGATGCTGAAAGAACGGCAAACGCACAACAGATGATCATTAAAATTTTCTTCATATCGGGTAGGTTTTAGCGGTAAATGTAATAGTACGGATAGCATGAAGAATTCTTCAGAATGTCCGAATCAAAGCCATCGGCATTGAGGATGTCTTCGTATTCAATGGTGAGCGTAATGACACGGCCACTGATTTGGTTCTCTGAGATTTCCAGTCGGAGTACCTTCTCATCCGGGAAGGTCAGTTTCTCAATCACCAGCACATTGCGGTAATTCTTCTTGAACTTCTTGACCGGATTCAATGAGTAAACCGGTGTCAGTTCAATGGTCTGCGAGTTGGTGGCTTTCGTCTCTTTCTTGTCCGTCAGCTTCACGCGAAGTTCCTCAATGTCGTAGGCAATCTTCGTCTTGTTCTGTAAAGAATAATCAATAAAGAAATAGTCCCCGATAGTATAGATGTTGTTGACGATGGCCTTCATACCGTGGGCATTCGACACCACCTGATTGTACTTGCGCTTGCTGCCATACACCGCCCACGCATAGCGCACCATTTCGGCCTTGGGCATCGATACCTCGGGGTTGATATAGGACTGGGTATCGCTGTAAGCTACCTCAAAGATGGAGGCTGCCATATTGGGATAACGGGTATAAACCACGTCATACTGAGCGATATGGCGCTCTCCAATCAGGGTGATAGTACCCAGCAATTCATTCTCGTCAAAGGAGGTTTTAATGGAGTCTGGCTCCAGATAAGGCTTGATGCGCACCATGTTGTCGGCGCACTGGTTGCCCATAATCTTGGTCGTGGAGATGTCCACCAATTTGATGTTCTCGGGCATAACGATGTGGGTTGTGACCTCACTGTTCACGTAGATCTTCTCCTTGGCTGCAGCCTGTACGACCATACCGAGAAGACCGAAGAAAAGTAAAAATAATTTCGCTTTCATATTAGGTAATTCTTATGATTTACTGATTTGATTATTTGTTGATTCCGTTACTTGTAAACTTGCTTACTCTATTGCTTGTAACCTTACTTACTCTGTGATTAGTAAGATAGTTTACCTATTTTCATTCTTGACCTTTTACCTTGCTTCCTCCGAGTTAATCAGATAGACAATCGTGTTGTACTTGATTTTCGCCTTGTTCTTGCGGATGTTGGACGAGATGGCCGAAGAAGCTGAGTTATAGACATTTTGCAAGGCTTGAAGTGCCAGGGCTTCACCGGAAATACCGGAACCGTAGCCATCCTCCGATTCAAAACTGATGTTCTGTTGCACGGCACTGGAGCTGGCATCCTTCACGAACTCACGGAAAGAACTTTCCGGTACATAGAACCCTTCCATGCCGTCATTATCGAACACAGAAAGTTTCACGTTAATGAACTTATCACCGACCAGAATACTGGTAATGGTAGCCTTCACTCGCTGCTGTCCAAAGCCTGTCACTGTCCCATACAGGTAGGTGCCTTTCTTCAACTTGGTATTGCTGACAGTAATGTCATCCAAAAGTTTGAAGCGTAAACGAGTACCTTCCTTGGCTTTGGTAGTTTGGTCAATCATCGCCCGAATGAGCTTGGCTTCCGCTACATCATCAGGTGAGGTCACTGTGTGGAACTTCTCCGCATTGGTATCACCGGACTTGATGACAAGCTTTGGGCGGTTGCGTTCCTTTTCAGCCTGACGGACCCTTGCAATGGAGTCCTTCCGCTGCTTCTCTGCCTGTTCATCCCGGTCAAAGCGCCCGATACCCAACCCGCTTTCAATGGCCTTCTGACGTTCGTAACTCCTGCGTTGGATTTCTTCCAGGTCTTTAGCGAAGTCATCTTGTGAGGTATAGCCATCAGTAGCTGTTGATGAAGCGGTTCTGCTTCCATTACCAGACCTATTTCCGGAAGGAGCATTGTCCCCGTATGCAAAGGAATTGATATGTCTTCTGGATTCGGCCAACGACCTTTCCAGTTCCTCCATTTCCTGCTGCTGACGGATGCGTTCCGCTTCCGCTGCATCCAGCTTGTTGAGTTCGTCTTCGCTGTAGCCGTGCTCCAATTCTTCGGCTTTTTTCTGTTCTTCTCCGATGGCACCGACGGCGGTAAAGGCATCCTCGTCCCCGAAACGGCGCGACATCTCATACATCTTGTCTCCGGCTTCCTCCGCATTGGCTTGCGGCAGTTCCGTATTGATGCGGTCGGTGGCAACCGTCTGCTGGGCATCTTCGCCGCCCCCGAACGTCTGCATCACAAAGTACACCAGGGCACACAGGGGAATGAACACCACCAACGGGAAGATGTACTTGGGCTGTTTGAAATTGATTTTTCTGATCATGGATGGTCATTGTTTTGAAGTGATTTGACGATGGATTCCAGCCGGTTGTAACTTTGTACGATGTGGATGGAGTCCTGATGGCTTTTACGTGGTATCGCAATGAGCGAGTCCAGTTCCTCCCGGATCAGCTGCCCTTCATGGGTCAACTCTGTCAGCGTGGAACGATGGATGCTCTTGTTTGCCTGAATGGTGCGGAACCCAGCAAACACGGGTTCCAACTGGGCAATACTGCTGACATCCGGCTCACGATTATTTTGCTGTCCGACACCATCTATTAAAACGGTACTTACCAGCAGGAAAAACAGCGAACCGGTGACATAAGCAAAGGTGCGTCTGGGATGCTTCCTTGCCCAGATGTTGGCCAAACGGATGCGTCCTGCCAGACGATACCTGGTGCCGACGGCTCCCAACTTGGGTTGCAGCCAGGAGCGTATCAGGTGATGCGTCTTGAGCCTGCTTTCCTGAAGTGTCTTTCTGAATGATTTCATGGGGTACTTATTCTCTATAGGTTAGTAATCTAAATCTTTGTTCTCCAGCGTCCTCCAATTCGTAATCATCAGACCGTGCGGATTGTTCCGGGTACGGGGAACTGATTCGATGTAGCCTGTAGTGACCATGGAGCGTTTCAGGTCCCGAGTACGGCGCTTGATGAGCTGCGTTCCGTAGTAGGTAAATTTCCGTTCATGTTCGTCGAACTGAATGGAGTCACACATGATGGTACACACCGCTGAAGAAGAGATGATATCAGAGTAAAATCCGTTCTCATCCAATGCCTGCTTCTGCTTGAGGGCAGTACCATCTGCCATATACATTGCCTTGCCGACCGTCCACTTGATGTAGTCGTTGTCGGGAGGCAGGTTAAAGAAATACTGATGGAAGAGCTGGATATGCGCCTTGGCTTCCATCGTGAAGTTCGCTTCCAGCTGGGCACGCTGTGCCAGGAAGGGAATGTCACCGTCCAGTATGTAAATCTGCTCCCGTTCTTTTGTCACGAGCGAGATGCAGCACCAGACGGTGAACCCGCAGATGAGGGTGCAGCCACCTATCGTGGCCAGCACCGTCATCAGGGCGAGTTTCGTTTTCTGTGCTAAGGATTCTATAAGCATAGGGAATGGTTTGAGTGATTACTTCTTGTTGTTGCTGTTCTTGGATTTGCTCGGTCTGACCAAAGAAGCGGCACCGCCGGCTGCAGAGCCGACCACACTTCCTGCCATACCTCCTGCCATCGCTGTCATGCCCATCACGGTACTGCCGGCTGCTGAACCTGCACCGGAGCTGACACCGCCCGGAATCAGCCACGAAGCCACTTCGGGCACAAAGCGGATGATATAGGCACCCACCAGCATTCCCATGGCATACATGCAGTTGGAGCCGATGCCCTGCAGTCCCAGTGCGCCAATCTGTTCCCAGGAGTTTACCGAACCATGAAGCAGGTGGTTGTAAGCTATGAGGTCCTGCTGCAGGTTATAGAGCAGAATGAAGTCGATGTAGTAGATACACATATAAGTGACGAAGCCCCACAGCGAGAGGGAAAGGAACTTCGACATCCACTGGCTCCAGGCCGAATTCCAGGGCGGCGCCAGGGACAGGGCGAACATGATGGGACAGAAAATCATCAGGATGGCCATGAAGATGCGCTGCGCCACCAGAATGCCGTAGTAGGACATCTGGAATATCAGTTCCCCCACAAAACGGATGACATCGTTGATCCATTCGCTCATCTTGGTTTCAGCCGCCACGGCTGCCCGCTGGGCATAGTTGTTGATGGTGTTGCCCAGATTCTCCACGTTGTAGATGAGTTTGTCCCACCAGGCAGCATCCTGTCCGATGGCGGCTACCTGCTGGGCGGTGGAAATGGAGTCCTGTACGGCTCTCAGCCGGTCGAGGTATTCACTCTGTTTCTGCGCCACCTTCAACTCGAAAGCGGCCACTTCCT
Organism: Parabacteroides sp. AD58; assembly: GCF_023744375.2. Lineage (NCBI taxonomy): Bacteria > Pseudomonadati > Bacteroidota > Bacteroidia > Bacteroidales > Tannerellaceae > Parabacteroides > Parabacteroides absconsus. The sequence goes on from NZ_CP146284.1 coordinate 368,449, forward strand.
TGTTCTTGGCTTTTGCCATGGCCTTGGTAGCGGTTTCCAGTCCTTTGCCGGGAACCTGCAGGGCCTGACAGATCCACGAGGAAGAAGAGATACAGATGGAAATGCCGATGATGCGCAGGAGTTTCATCACGTCCATGCCGCGCCGCCCGAGCATCATCATCCAGCATTCGTAGGAGCCTACACAGAGCGCCAGCAACAGGCCGAGGATGCGTGCCAGTCCGATGGCATCACCCAGCACCGCCACATTGGGAAAGGTTTCCATGGCGACCAGCAGCTTGTCCAGACTCTCGTCAATGGCAGGCAATCCGATGGTTAATGGTACTAACAGTAGATTCATATTTTCATTCTATTTTCGTTACATATTCCTTTTAATAATGCGTGGAAGCCACCGCGCAGAGGTTGGCGGTCCGTTTGACCAGTTCTTCCATCTTCTGCCGGGCTTCCTCGTAAGCCTTCTGCCGCTTGGCATTCTCCAGTCCGTAGCCGACTCCCATCTTGTGGATGTAGGCGATGTCGGCACAGAGGATTTCATTCTGGCGGCTCAGTTCGTCCACCTGGTACTGGAGCTTGCCCTTGCTTTTCTGCATGCAGTAGAGCAGTCCGTCGGTGATGCAGTCCTGCATCCGGTTGAACTCGTCCTTGTAGGAAGGGAACATCAGGTCCACGTTGCGGTCTGCCTCGCGGAGCAGTTCCTCCTGATAGAGTTCCTCCATCTTCTGCCGCTCTTCCTCCACCTTCTTGATTTTCTGCCGCTGGGTCTCTTCCGCAGTTACCCGGGTGGGCATGATGCGTTTCACGTTGGATTTGTGCTCCTTGAAACGTACCCGGAAGCCGGATTGAAATCCTGCCCACTTCCAGTACATTTCCGCGCCCGAGTATTTCTTGTGCAACAGGAAGTAGTACCAGTCCGGTGCGAAATCCCATGGACCGTTCTCCATGGACTGCCACTGCCGGGCCTTTTCCTTGTCCTTGGTTGGACGCTGGGCATGTCCGCTATAGGGACACCCCATCAGCATCAGTGCGATGATGCCTGTGATGATTGCTTTAGCTGACATATCCTTTGTTCCATTGATTGATGACACGATTTGCTATCTCGTCCTTCACGTTGGAGTTGAGTATTTCCCAGATGTAGTCGGGCTTCCAGCCGCAGTCGGTAATGAGAAAGCAGTAGAGGTTCGCATTGTCCACGATGTAACGGGCCTTGTCGATGGTGGCTTTGAGCGTCATCACCAGGTTCAGCTTCTCGTCCATGGAAGCCTTCATCAGGTTGATGCCCGAAGCGGCCACGGAAGCGTAGAGCTTGTAGCAGTGCTTCACTTCCCGGGCTATCGCCACGTTGGCATCGGCATAATACCATCCCACAAAGGGCTTCTTCTTGACATGCTTGAAAGTGTTGGAGGTAAAGTCCTTGTACTCCTTGACCAGCATGTAGAGCGAGTTGGCGGTGGAGGAAATGGCTCCGGCCAGTACCAGGTACGAATGGGCATTGCTCATCTTGGTGTTTAGCGCGGTCCGCACTTCGTTGAACTTGTTGGCGCCTTTGGTGACCATTGACTGCTCCCCGAAACTGGTGGCCACTCTGCCCAGTGCCTGGTCCTCGTCCTTCTTGATGCACTTGTGCAGGGCTATCAGCGCTTCAATGGTCGGCAGGTCCTTGGGTATGACTACAGCGGTGGCCGTACCCGGCACCAGAAGGAATAGCATCAAACAGATTGCGCCCAATTTCTTTTTCCAGTGTTCCATAGCTTTTTCATCTTTTAGTTAGCAGCCACCAGTCCGTTCCAGTCCGATACGAGTCCGTCCACCTGGTTGCGCATGGTCATCACGTTGGCCCATCCCTCGGGGTCGATGGCAAAGCAGAGGTCATTCAGCGTGGCATACTGTGCCATGAGCATCATGCCGTCCACCTTGTAGCGGATCTCATTCAGATTGGTGTAGATGGAGTTGGCCAGTGACATTCGCTCGTAGCGGTCGAGCATGTTATAGCCGTCGCTCTTCTTCTCGGCAGTGCCTTCTCCCTTGAGCGGATTGGGAATCCTCGCATTGTTCACGATGTTTACGAAGTTGCCCACCAGCTGCTGTGTTTCCATCACCAGCCCTCCGAGTTCCGTCAGGCAGTAGAGCTGGTTGGTGAACTTCGCCTTGCTGACCGTCTTTATCAGTTCCGGCACATTCCGGATGATATCGAGGGCACAGCTGCCGATTTCCTTGTAGTACAGGCTCTCCGTACCGAAACCGGAGATGTTCTGCATCGACAGTTTGTAGAGTTCCTTCATCGTGGCCATGCTGACCGAATAGAGTTCCACCTTCTGCTGTTTGGCGGCGATGGTGTCCAGCCGGGCATTGTGCTGTTCCTCGATGAGTTTCTGGGCGGCAAGGTTGGACGACACGATTTTGATGCAGTTCTTGTCCACAACGATGCGCCATCCGGCATACATTTGCGTTGAAGCGGCAAGCATCAGTACCGCCATCAACAGGAATCTTAACTTGACCATAATGACATGACTTTTTGATGTTGATTGACTTTTCTGGCAAATTCCAGATACTTATGCCCGCCGTCCCGTTTGCGGTCTGCCTCTATGTGCGTGATGGCTTCCTGCATGGTTCCGTAGTGGGCCAGATAGAGTTTGAGGGCTTCCTTCTCCGTACGTTCGGTAGTGTAAGCCCAGTAGCATTCCGGTGCTTCCTCCACACCGTACACATCCGAGTATTGTCCCCGGCATATCCAGACTTCCTTGAAATAGCTGCGTCCTTCCCGGTTGTTCAGGGCATTGATGGTAAATATCTGCTGCCTCTGGATGGGGGTCAGTCCCAGGATGGCGGCAATGTCCTCGTAGCGGTCCTTGAACTTGGTCTGGTCGAGCAGTATCTTCACGTCGGAGTTGTTGATGATGGCTTCCTTCACGATGGGCGAATCTATCACATCGTTCAACTCCTGAGTAACGACACCTGCTATGCCGTGGAACTTTCTTACCGTTTTGTACAAATATTTTATATATTCTGCCATGGTGGGCGAAGCAATTGCCTTCCACGCTTCCTCAATAATCAGCGCCTTTCGTCCTTTCTTGATACGCATCTTCTGCAGGAACACGTCCATAATGATGAGTACCACAATCGGGAACAGCACGGGGTCATCCTTAATCTTGTCGATTTCGAAGACGATGAACTGCTCATCGAAGAGGTTCACGTCCAGGTCGGAGTTCAGGGTCATCTCCAGTTCGCCTCCTCGGTAGAACTGCTTCAGGATGGCAGCGAAGTCTCGGATGTTGAACTGAATCTTCTCCTGTGCCACGATTTGCGGAATGCGTTCCAATGCAAACTCATAGTAAGAGTTGAAGGACAATTCCCGGACTTTCAGTCTGCGTTTCTGTTCCTCGATGTGGTCTATCTGCTTGTCTATCTTGATAAGCATGGAGTTGTTGTAGAGTTCCTTCTTGTAGTTCTCGATAATCTGCAGGGCACGTTCCTTTTCCCCTTTGCTGGCAGCTTCATCCTGGGCAAGGGCATAGAGCGAACGGCACTGGCGGAGCAGCTTGAGTCGCCGGGCTTCTGCCGGAAGCATGAGTGCCCTGCTTTCTGCCTGCTTGTCCCTTTCGGCTTCTCTGATTTGGGCATCAATGTCTTCCATGCTGTGGGAGAACTTGTCGTAGTCTTCTTCCATCTTGGAGGCAACCAACAGCTTTTGTCTCAACCCTTCACGTTCCTTTTCGGTGAACTTGGTGAAGGGCTGGAAGTAGGCTTCGTAGTATTCCACGATGGTCTGGTTGATGAGCATGTCCTCAATCTTGCTTGGAAAGTCGTTACCCTTGAATATCAGGAATATCAAAGACTTCAAGAAGTTCTTCTTCTCCCCGAAGTTCAAGTCATACTCTTCTTTTGTTACCTTGAAAGGATTCATGGAGATGGGCTTCTCCTTCGAGTAAGAAATATAGGTTCCCTTGTAGTAACCACAGATACCTTCATAGGAATCACCCGTATCGACCATAACCACATCCGTCTTTTGCTCTAATAGTTGACGAACCACGCTGTTCATGTGGAATGACTTCCCGCTTCCTGAAGGTCCGATGCAGAAGAAGTTGGCATTATCCGTCATCTTCACCTTACCCTCTTTCCCTGTGATGTCAATACACACTGGCAGCCCCTGGCGGTCGGTGTAGTATGTGGTCAGCGGAGTATCTTCCGAGCCCTTTAGATGTTCCTTGAAAAAGAAGCACAGAGCGGCATCGGAGAGCGTCAAAAAGAGGTCATAGTCCGGATTGAAGGCATAGCCGTTGCCGGGGAAGCTGTCGGTAAACAATTCCAACTGGTTGTAGGCGGTACGGGACGGCATGATGCCGCATTCATACAGCTTGGTTTCCAGATAGGAAGTGACCGGGGTGACCTTGTCTGCCGGGCAGCTTACCAGAATGTTGAAGTTGCAATAAACCAACTGCGTGCTGTCCACAGCCAGGCGGTCCAGCACTTCCTCAATGTCTTCCTTCGCAATCTTGTTGCTCGGGTCAGGCATGGAGCCGTGACGTTTGGCCTTTGCCTGGAGTTTTCTCAGCAATTTTCGTTGGTTCGGTATCTGTACCACCTGGTTGAACACCACACAATCAGCATGGGGCACACTCGTCAGAAAAGAGAACAAGTCCGTAGCGATGCCGTAGCCGTTGATGTTCATCTGAGTATAGGGCTTCACCAGCGAAGGCAGGTTAATCTCGTCTATATCCACCAGCGGATAAGAACGGACTACCCGGTCGCCGATTTTCAGATACTCGTCTGATGCCTTGAAGTTGGTCATCGAGAACGGACCATGCCGGAACTGGAAGGCCATGAAGCGGTGGCAATACTCGTTCACCTCTTCCTTGGTCAACTTCCGATGCTTGATATTCTTCTCCTTGAGAATGTCGCTCACTTTGGAAACCTTGGAATGGAAGTCCAGCCATCTCTTCGGGTCGTACTGAACGAACTGGCTGTGCTGTGCCTCCTGCGTGAGGATAAGGTAGGTACGTATCTCCGTAAATTCTCTTCCCTCAAAGTAACGGAAGTAGCTTTTGGTTAGGAACTCTGCATCCTCCGGCACCTCATGGTGGTAGGACTGCTTGCAGAGCACGTCCTGTTTTTGCAGGGCATAACCCTCGCCGAGCGTCTGTACCACATTGGAGAGCACATCCTGAAAGAGCATGTACTGCTCCGCATCGGTACAAAGCTGCTGCACGGGATTGATTATCTCGAAAATAACCGACGGTTCCCCCTTGGCTGAAAAAAGGACGACATTGCCGTCCGTTTCCTCCAGCTGCGCATAAAGGCCGTCAAATATTCTTTTCTTGGTACGTGCCATAATCATTCATTTTATTTTACGAGTTACGTCTCAGATTCTTGTAAACATGGATACCCTTTGCCCGCCGTTTGTTGTGGAGACCGCCACGCTGCTTGACGTAAATGGTGACCAATCCGACCACTGCCATCACCAGCATGGCGATGAACCCGGCAAGCTTTCCCAAAGCGATGGAGAAACCGATAAAACCCACGAATGACACACCGATGGCCGCTGCTGCCAAAGTCAGGAAACGACCGCGTATGCCCATGAACTCCAGCGGTTTCTGCAAGCCTTTGAAAACGGGATAACCCTCCTGATTCATCGTCATAATTCTGGATAGAATGTTGACAGATTGGATTACTTAAAGAAGAGCGGAAGAGCCTCAGAAAGAGCGATAAATGCAATACATCCGCCAATGGTCAGCATGATAGTTTTCTTGACATCCTGGTCGCCGTTCTGCATCTTAAAATAAACGTTAAAAGCTCCTACTAAAACTATAACGGCTGCAATCGCTTTCATCAAGTTTGACACCGGAGTCTGGTAGGAACTCACTTCCTGGGTGGCTTTGGTAAAGCCTGCGGCTCCCTTGCTGCCTGCCATCGCTTCACCGACCGATACCGTAAGGGCAAAGATGAACATGAGGCATTTCTGTACCACACTGCAGGCCATAAGGCGGTTGACTGCTTTTTCAGAAGAACGCTGGATAGAGCGGAAGATGCTTTCGTTTCCGCATACGAGTTGATTGAGTTGTTTCATTGTATATTTCTTTGATAATGGATTTCATCGCCAAAGGAACAGAGGTCGCCAAAGAAACAGAGGTCATTCAAGTATCAGAGGTCGCTAAAGGAACGGTGGACTTTCGTCCAAGTAGTATCGGGTGTATTACCCGGCATATCGCATGCTTTCGCAGTGATAGATAATGGTACCCAGGTCACATTCACCGGTTTCGGCCAACTGGTCGATGGCTTTGAAGATGTCATCCACCAAAATGCCGTCTGTCAGGATGGCTTCTCGATAGGTCGGTGAGCGGTAGGGTTGGTCGTCATCGGTACTTTCTTCGGATGCTTGTTCGCCAGAAGGTTTTTCAGATTCTTCTTCAGCAGTTCCCTCGGTCGTTTCATCATCAGAAGATTGGGAAGAAGCTGCTTCCTGTTCGTTATCCGATTCAGTTGCCTGTGAAGGAGTTGTAGTACCAGATTCAATTTCATTGTACACATCTTCAGAATTGTCTGATTCCTCTTGTTCATCTTCGGTTTCTTCTTTCCATTCCTGTGAAGTATCGGCATCCGATTGAGTTGGAGAAGCATCGTCATGCTGACTGTTTTCAGAAGCATTCTCGCTTGGAGAATCTTCTTTCTTTTCCTCTTCTTTCTTCGGTTCCTCCCGACTCACCTTGTGAGGTCGGAAAGACTGGGCTTCGTCCGATATGTCTATATCCTCCTCTACATGGTTATCTTGTTCTGCCGCTTCCGCTGCCTTGGCTCGCTGGATGTCCATCACAATCAAGAAGGCATAGTAGCATAACAGCGCCACAAAGAGGATCGAGATTATTTGTCCATAGGTCATGATTGATTCTTTATAGCAGGTTAGACAATACCACCGTGGCTTCGACCGGAAAAGGCAGGAAACGGAATCCCAGTTTGGCGCCTCTCATTTCCGATTCCTTGATTCGACGGATATGATCGGGATAGTAGAGTATGCCGTATTCCTCTCCGGCCACATAGCCCTGTGACCTGAGCCAGGAACGGAGGCGGACTCGGGCCCGGTTGGACACAACCTTAATGCGGGTGATGGGACTCAGCCCAAAGATGACCCTGCGTCTTTCCCGACGCATGATGTCGGTGTGAATCCTTGAAAAGAGGTTGAAGTCTTCCGATGGGGTACGCTTCAAGCCCATATTGGCGGCAATTCTCCGCACATATTCTCTGGACACACCGAGATCCTTTCCGATTTCGGCAAAGGAGCGGTGCCCGAAGTGGTTGCGTATGTAGTCTGCACGTTCGAGCCAACGGGTTTTTTCCATCTTCTTGAGCCCCAGCTGACGTGCCTTCATCTTCACGGAGCGTTCGCTCATATCCAGCACCTGTGCCGTGTGGGGTGTGGTTTCGATGGGATACAGCTGGACGAGCAGGGCTATTTTCTGTTCGGTCCAGTTAGTTCTTCTCTTTCTCATAGGCTTGCTGATTGAAGTTGGTAAACAATGATTTCTTTTCCCTGCGAAACTGGGCCAGCTGCGGCAGGTAGGCATCGAAGAAGGAGCGGACGATGGCATTGACCATGTCGGAGCGGCTACGGTTGTAGATGACACAGTCGTCGAGTGAGTCTGCCAGGTCGCGGTCCAGCCTGCAGACCAGCCTTTCGCTCTTGTCGTTCTGTTCATCGGAGGCTTCCAGATGTTTCAGGAAGTCGTTCCAGTATCTTTCCTGTTCAACCTGAGGAGAAAGGACTGCTTCGGTGTTCTCTTCCGTTGTTTCCTCCTTGTGAGATTGGGGTGTGGGTTCCAACATATCGGGCGATTCGTCTGCCAGAATGATGTCGGGGTCATTGATGCCTTGCATAAGGTCATCCAATGCCGGAATGTCATTTTTCATACGCAATGCTATTTTGATGGTTACTGATTGAGTTGATTATCGTCTGGCTCTGCTGCTTCACTTTCATCTTCTGCTGCGTCCTCGGACAGGGCGATGGATGTGGCGGCGGCCTGATACTTTTTCTTTCCGCTCTTGGGATAGAGGTTTTCCGTGAGCTGGATGCCGGAGAGTTCCACTTCCCGCAGAGGGTCCAGGGTGTCGAAGATGCAGGAATACAGCTTGTCAAAAACTTGGGCTGCTATCGGCAAGGCCATATCCAGACCTGCAATGGTACTGAACCTTTCCATGTCTGCCCGTTTGGGAATCTTGGCGGTGACATACCCGTAGTTGGAAAAGGTTTCCCGGGTGTTGTCCCAAAGGAGGAGTTCCGAGCGCCTGCCCACACGGAGATCATGCTGATTGGGTACAATGAAGAGCCGGGCTTTCATCTTTGCACCGACCATTTTACGGAGCCGATCCAAAAACATCAGGAAGCTGGCGGTGGAGGGAACCGTTACCAGGTCATAGTGAAAAGGCACAACGATGATGTCGGAGTTGACAAACATCGGCACCAGTCCGTTGGCCATCAGGCTGCCCGGTGAGTCCATCAGCGCCACGTCTATCTCCGGGTCGTTATGGAGTTTCTCGACCAGCGAGGTCATGGCATTGTTGTCGTTGACTTCGTAGGACCATACTTCATAGGGGATGAGTTCTTCTCCGTAGCGCTTGATGTCTGACTTGCGGCACTTCATGATGGAGTGCTGGAAGTCGCAGTCGATAACGACCACACGGACGCCTTTCGTCACCAGGTAATTGGCGAAGGTTACGCAAAGGGAGGTTTTTCCGACACCTCCCTTCTGGTTGGCAAAGGTTACTATGACAGGTGTCTGTATCATGTTGTTTTTCGTCTGAATTAAATCGGAAGCAAAAATAAATTCCAGGATATTGATAACCTAAATGCACAACATCAGTGTGCAGGGAATCGGGCAAACTTTTGTATTTTGAGCTGTTTTACCGGAGTTTTTCTGTCTATATGCCCGAAAAGATTACAGAAGGTAGTCCCATGAAACTGAAAATGCGAAGATTTCCTTCAATCAAACAATATTCAATCATCTGTCCATCATTCATTTACCATTTCATGGAGTGGCCGTTGTCCACTTCGTCGTAGTTGGTCTTCTTGCCGACTTCCCATTCACGGTTGGCGCTGTGGCTGCCGACACCTTCTTTCCGGAGTTTGCCCAGTCCTTGATGCGACTTCCGCTGCAAACTCTTGACTGGATTGAGCGTCTTCTTCTTGGACTTCTTGAACGGCACTCCCTGGCGCTTTGGCTTCTTGGATTTCTTCTTCACCCGTTCCACATCGAAGCCTTCTTCATTCAGGTTGATCAGGATATGTTCCTTGAAGTTGATGGCATAGTAGGTATCATCGACCTGACGGATGATGAAGCCTTCCTGGTACATGGCGCTGCGGGGGGACTTCACTTCGGAATCACTGAAGATTTCATGCAGGCGGCTGACGGAATCGGCATACTTGGGAGGACGCTCCGTGGAGATGCTTACCATATCCGGGCGGTCCACCTTGAAAGCCTTGCACAGCAGTTCCACTTCGGCTTCATTCTGCGGACGGAACTTCTCGATGAAGCTGATGCGGTTGTTGCGGTTGATGGCTGCTGCCATTTCTTCCGGAAGAGGTCGGGACTGGCCGTCGTAGAAGATGACACCTTTCTTTATATAGGCATGCTGTTTCTTGAGTTTCTGGAAGATTTCTCCCTGGGTTATCTTGGGGTTCAGCTGGAGTAACTGGCCAATGTAGGCTTCAATCCGATCAAAGCGTTGTTCGGGAGTAGCAAAGTCGAGGAGTTCTTCTACGGCTAGAACCCGGGCACCATGAATGACGGTCTTGTTGGCATGGTCAATCAGCATGTAGCCGTAGGGTTTGTCTTTCTTGCCGAAGAAGACCACATCCACGCCGAAATTCTTCTTCATTTCCTTCTGCAGTTCTTCCTTATTGGCGCATACATCCCGGTATTTCTTCAGGCAGGCTCTCAGCTGGCGATTGCGTGCCTTGTCCTGATAACCTTTCTTATATAGAACTTCAATCTCTGTCAGGGGGAGTTTCTTTTGGATTCGGCCGCCTTGCTTGACGAAGACGTTCCCGTCTTTCTGGAAAACTTCATAGCCCATGGTTCCCATCACGGCCTTGAACTGGGCAAAGGAGGAGAAACTGTACTGCTTGGCGGCCTCGATGTCTTTCTCTGTCTTTTGTGTTCTGTCGGTTCCAAGTATCTTGTCAATAACCACCTGCGAGCGCCTGCGTTCATGGTCGTGCTGTATCTTGCGACCGTCGGGCGCCACTCTCGAAGTCACAATGTGCAAGTGAGTGTTGTCTGTATCGTGATGCGCATAGATGAGCCAGGGTTGTCCGGATTCGGCATACCCCATTTCCTGCAGATACTGGTGCGCGAAATCAAGTAACTGCTGTTCCGTCATCTCGTGGCCCTTGCAGGAGATGGCTACATGGAACTGAGGTTTCTGAATCCGGCTGTTCTGGGAACTATAGAGCTGGAGGAACTGCACCAGCTGTTTGGCGGTCGGATGTTCCGAAGCGTCCAGTCCACCGAAGTTCCGCATCTCCAGCAGGGTGGCCACTCCTTTAAAGACCTTGTGTTCGTTGTAGCCGACGGCATGGAAGTCGGCGCTTCCGGGAAGGATGGTTGCTATCATGGTATGTTCATTTGTTGGGTGATTCGTGAAACAAGGAATTGGGGGCTAAAAAACACGAAACCTCGGATGCCCAATCGGGAGGCTCCAAGGTTCCAGGTATGCCATATCGCTGAATGGTGAATGTGCTTACCGCATCAGCCGTGAGTTTCGGTGCAGCAATTCAAGATCCTCCTTCAGCTTGTTCAAGGTGTCCTGCATATCCTGAATCGAAGGAAGCAGGACCTCATACACATAACTGGGTGCCAGCAGTCCGGCGACCGCCAGTTCGTTGGCCCGCTTGACCGACTGATTCAAGTTACTGCCTGCCCAGGACAATTCGTTCTGGAACTTCCGGTAAAATGCTCGCAAGTCCTGCATCATCTCAATCTGCTGTCTGACATCCACATGGGTAAATTCCTGCACGGCCTGCCGGATATAGTTGCTCACAGACTGGTAAGGAACGGCTTTTTCCTTCAGATTCAACAGTTCATCGGAGGTAAGCCGTAACTGAAATACTTTGGTACGCTGGTTCTTCATATGCCTTGACTTTAGTTGTTCGGATTCCCGGACACCTCTTTCGCGAAGCGAAACAGCGATGCACATCGCTCCGCTGCACGGCAGTCGGCAAGTGACCCTTGTGAGGACAAAACTTGTTTTGTAATGACAAGGGTACAACTTGCTTGGCTCCATATGCAACGCAGTTCGAAGGCTCCCCGGGTATTTCTCGACCCAAATTACCGCAAAATTTTGCGAAGAACAAAAATGCACAACATCATTCTTTGGAGAAATCTTCTGTACAACTTACTTGATTACCAGGCTTTCCGCGTACTATGAAATGCGGGTCGTCTGCACCATGGAACCCCGGTTACGGGGGTTGTCGGTTCAACATACATTGGGGATTGGTCAGCAGAGGATGACATTCGTGAGATACATTCTCCAAGGTTAATTTGCGACAGCGGTCATCAGCTCTACGGAATATAAGTTACATTGATGCTGCTTACAAAGAAATGGATGTACCTGCAGCTTTGTTTCCGTGGTACAGTCCATCTGCGTAGCTTGATGGCTCCGACATCAGAACAGATATTCTCAAGTTGGAACGAACGAAGCAATCTATATATAGGTATAGGCAAACAAGCGTGTTCGGGTTTGCCCATTCTGAAAGTCCCTTGAACTCTTGGTTCATGAAACTCTCAAAGCATATAGATGTTCATCGGCAAACCGTCGCGTCATGTACCTTGCGCTGATGTATCATACTTCAAGGGAAAAGGATTTTGGGCGCTTGCGAACGATGGTCAAAGAACGAGAGGGAAAAGAAGTTGGTCCAACATGTGGTCAAACATTTTTTGTTATCTTTTTGTTGGACCAAGTGCATTTGAAGCATTGACGGAAGAACGACTGCATGAATGTTCATGCTACCGATGTTTCGCTGTTGTCTGCACCTTGGTTTGGAGGTTGAAACAGCCTGAGAACCAGGTGAAAAAGTGACCCAAAATACATAAAAAAGAGACTGGAAAATTTCCTTATCTCGTTGATTATTAGTATATTTGAGTATAGATAACACCCTATATACGGGTAGTCAATCACTTAAAATGTATGTTATGGTTTTACTGTTATTCTTCATATATCTGGTACCGGTGGTGTTCGTGTTCTGCATCGTGCTGAAGCTGGGTCTGTGGCTTGCCATTAATCTGATTCAGTTGGCGGTGTGGCTGTTGAAACATGCCTTTGTCCTGCTATGGAAGCTGTTGGTGTTTGTCGCCGTGTTGGTCTTTGCCAGTCTGCGTTCCTCTCCACCGCCGAAATAAAGCCAGGTAGCCGGAGGTCAAACGAGCTGCACTTAACCGCAAAGGGTAGTGTGGCTTATGGGGAAGGAACAAGTGTTTTCCCTCTGGTTAAATGCTACATAACCTTACCAAAAGCCCAAGGGGTAAGTCCCATCAAACATAGTTCTACGCAAAAGCCATCCATTTCATTTGAGGCAATGAAATGGATGGCTTTCCACATAACAACACATCTTACTTAAAATCCTTTTCCTTTACTGCGTTCATACACAGCTTCTTTTTGAGAATCACAATTCGTCAGACGGAATTGAACATTACAGCCGTCGGGTATGTCCTTGCGCAACATCGGCACAAGCTTGTCAATGACTTCATCGACGTTGCTGAACCCGATGTCGGTCAACTCAGCAATCACTTCACCTTTGAAATAGGCACGGGCATAGATCATCATCTTGGGTGAAATGCGGAACATCTTGTCCTGTGGCGCACCAAGATCCTTTGCCTTTCCCTGCTTACTCTTCTTGGTGCTGAAGAAGATGAAGTCTATTACCTTGGCATTCAGCCTCCAGGCAGGTGAGAAGTCTATCTTCACATAACCACGAGTCACATTCATACCATGGCTATGGTTCATACCGAAGGCCACTTCATACAGATTGGCATCACAGTCATTCTGTGCGATGGTCGCCCAAGTGTGACGGAAGGTATAGAAATGGTAGAAGTCTTCCTTCTTCATTCCCATGTCCGTACAAATTCTTCTGATACCGATGTTTACACCTGCATTGAAGCTGTCGGAATCCGTGAAACGGCTGTGAAATACGAAAAGGTATTCATCGTTTTCATCGGTAGAAAGGTATTTGTCAAAGGTAGCCTGAATGAAGGGTTCCACCCGCATTTCGATGTAGGCTTCATCTTTGCGGCTGTGACGGGTCTTGGCTCGTTTGTAGCAGATGATGCCATCCCGATAGTCGGTCTTCTTCATCAAGTAGAGGTCCACTGTATTGATGCCACCCAGACACAAGGAAAGAAGTGCCACATCTCTTCCCAGTTCGGGAGTAGAAGCCAGCATCTTGGTCTTGGGCAAGGGGCGGTTGAAGAACTCACGGCAGGCTTCTGCACTGATGGCAATCTTCGTCGTGGTATCAGACTTCGGTATCTGTACCTTCAGCCACGGGTTGAACTTGATGCGGCAGATACCCCGTTCGTCATCATTGAACTCGACCAGAGCCTTCTTGAAAATCTGCCGGACACAGGTGGGGTACATTTCCTTTGCCCGGTTGGTTTTGGACAGATACTCCAACCAATGGGTTAGAACAGCAGAGGTTAGGTAGCTAAACATAACTTTGTTAGACCCCACAAAGCGTTCCAGATGGTTTACTGCCAGCTTGTAGTTCTTGGCATTACGCTCATGCCCGTCATTGGCCATCTTCCGGATAAACTCCCGGGCATATTCGCTGAAGCAGACATCTTGATTGGTCTCTTGCAAATACTCCAGCACTTCCTTCACGTCCCAGGCGGTTGTGTCCACACGGTTCAACCGATCCATATACTCACGGACCAATCGTGAACAATGTTCTTTTACCACCGGGTCTGTCGGTTCACCACTGTCGGAAATATGCGCTGCGTCCACTACCTTATTGGTATTTATGTAAACGGACTTACGCGCATGCGTCACTCGAATATAGACTGTATAAAGTCCATCACTCTTCGGTCTCTTTACGGTTACTTTTAATGTCGTCATAATCGATTTGAATTTACATATTAAAAAACATCAGAATTATCCGGGGTAAACAGTGGAAAACATGGTGCTTTTCGGGGTAAACATAGAGCAAACATTTCTGTTCATTTGGCTCGAATAGTGCGGTCAAATGCACGAACCGTCCAAGCGCAAAACAGGCTGTAACCACCGAAAAACCGGTAATTACAGCCTGATAATGCTATAATATGATAATTCTATCTAGGAATTATTCCTCAACAGCAGCCTGGGCAGCTCGGAAAAGCTTCTCAAAATCAGCAAGGTTAGCTATGCTTGGAAAACTTATCGCAAACACTTTTCAAGAAGCCTTGATTTTGTTGAGATTATTCCTCGACCGCGGCTTGTGCGGCAGCTAAGCGGGCGATAGGCACACGGAACGGAGAACATGAAACATAGTCTAATCCGACTTTGTGGCAGAACTTCACAGATGAAGGTTCACCTCCGTGCTCACCACAAATACCGCATTTCAGATTCGGACGAACGGAACGGCCTTTTTCTACAGCCATCTGTACTAATTGACCTACACCATTCTGGTCGAGTACCTGGAACGGATCGACTTTCAGGATCTTCTTTTCCAGATAAACCGGCAAGAAGGAAGCGATATCGTCACGAGAATAACCGAAGGTCATCTGCGTCAAGTCGTTTGTTCCGAATGAGAAGTATTCAGCACGCGAAGCGATACGGTTGGCTGTCAAAGCGGCACGCGGAATCTCGATCATAGTTCCGACCTTGAACGGAATTTCAATACCTTCTTTCTTGAACAATGCCGCTGCTGTTGCACGGATTACTTTTTCCTGAGCCTCGAATTCATATAAGATACCGGTCAGCGGAACCATGATTTCAGGATGAGGATCATAACCTTCTTTCTTTAATTCGATGGCAGCGCCCAAGATGGCTTCAGTTTGCATTTCCGTAATTTCAGGATATGTATTACCTAAGCGGCAACCGCGGTGACCTAACATCGGGTTGTGTTCGCATAAGTTTTCTACGCGCTGACGGATGTATTCAACAGTAACACCCATGGCCTTTGCCATTTCTTCCTGGCCTTTCTGATCGTGAGGAACGAATTCGTGCAAAGGAGGATCGAGCAGACGTACATTTACCGGACAACCATCCATGGCTTTGAAGATGCCTTTGAAGTCTGCTTTCTGGTAAGGCAACAATTTTGCCAATGCCTTGCGGCGGCCTTCTACATCCGGAGCCAGAATCATTTCACGCATGGCAATGATTTTCTGGTTATCGAAGAACATATGTTCAGTACGGCACAAGCCGATACCTACGGCACCAAAGCTGCGTGCCACTTCGGCATCATGCGGTGTATCTGCATTGGTGCGTACTTTCAATCGGGTATATTTGTCGCACAATTTCATCAGTTTGGCGAAATCGCCCGATACTTCTGCTGCCTTGGTCGGAACTTCTCCCTGGTAAACTTCACCCGTGCTTCCGTTTAACGAAATGAAATCGCCCTCTTTCAATAACGTGCCTTCAATTTCAACAGTGCGGGCCTTGTAGTCTACATTGATAGCTCCGGCACCTGATACACAGCATTTACCCATACCGCGGGCAACAACAGCTGCATGCGATGTCATACCTCCACGAGCCGTCAGGATTCCTTCAGCTACTGTCATACCAGCCAAGTCTTCCGGCGAGGTTTCAATACGGACGAGTACGACGCGATGACCGTCGGCACGCCATTTAGCGGCATCTTCAGCGAAGAAAACAATCTGTCCGCAGGCGGCACCTGGAGAAGCAGGCAGACCGCGAGTCAATACTTTTGCCTGGCGCAACGCTTCTTTATCGAATACCGGATGCAGAAGCTCGTCCAGTTTATTCGGTTCGCAGCGCAAAACGGCTGTCTTCTCATCAATCAGACCTTGATCCAGCATCTCCATGGCGATACGTACCATGGCAGCACCCGTGCGTTTACCATTACGTGTTTGCAGGAACCATAATTTACCTTCCTGAACGGTAAATTCCATATCTTGCATGTCGCGATAATGATTCTCGAGTTTTGTCTGGAGTTCATCCAATTCTTTATAGATAGCCGGCATGGCTTCTTCCATGGAAGGATACTTGCTGGCACGTTCTTCTTCTGAAATACCTTGCAGTTTAGCCCAGCGCTGGGAGCCGATCTTTGTAATTTGCTGCGGAGTGCGAATTCCGGCTACTACGTCTTCACCTTGTGCGTTGATCAGATATTCACCATTGAACAGGTCTTCACCCGTAGCTGCATCACGTGAGAAGCAAACACCTGTAGCCGATGTGTCGCCCATATTACCGAATACCATGGCCTGAACATTGACTGCTGTTCCCCATTCAGCAGGAATACCTTCCATTTTGCGGTAGAGAATAGCTCGTTCGTTCATCCATGAATCGAAGACGGCACAGATAGCTCCCCAAAGCTGTTCGTAAGCGTCACTTGGGAAATCTTTTCCCGTCTGTGCTTTCACAGCCTCTTTAAAGCGGGCAACCAGCTCTTTCAAGTCTGCTACTTCCAGTTCATTATCCAGACGTATGCCTTTATTTTTCTTGACGTCTTCGATAATTGCCTCAAACGGATCAATATCCTCTTTGTTGGTCGGCTTCATTCCTAATACGACATCTCCGTACATTTGTACGAAACGGCGGTAAGAATCCCAGGCAAAACGTTCGTTTCCTGTTTTGCGGGCTAAGCCGGCAACTACTTCGTCGTTCAAACCTAAGTTAAGAATTGTGTCCATCATGCCCGGCATGGAAGCGCGCGCTCCCGAACGAACAGAAACCAAAAGCGGATTCTCTACGTCGCCGAATTTAGATTTCATCAAAACTTCTACACCTTTGATAGATTTTTCTACGTCATCTTTTAGCAGTTCAACAACAGCATCTTTCCCTTTTTCAAAGTATTCATTACAAACTTCAGTCGTAATTGTAAAGCCAGGAGGAACAGGAACTCCAATTAAATTCATTTCAGCCAAATTGGCTCCTTTTCCACCTAACAGGTTTCTCATGTCAGCTTTTCCTTCAGCGTGGCCATTACCGAAGGTATAGACTCTTTTTTTCTCCATAAGATAATTAGTTTTAACTTAGATGTTAGTTTTGTTTTTCTTTATAAACAATCGCAAATATAGACTTTTATTAGTTCTTTGATAGTCTTTGTATTATGGTTTTTTTTGTGTGTTTTTAAACTATAATATGGTTTAATTCAGTTTAAATGCTTATATTTGTGTGCGGAAATTTGATAGCGTATCATTTTAGTGGGCTGCAAAGTCCTTTTAGTTGCTCTTTCAGCTGTTGTGCACAAGCATATCCTTCTTCGTATAAATCCTGTAATTTGGCTGTATTCCTTTCCGTACGAGTCACTTGCAAAGGCTTTTCAGGGCGGATGACAAGCACTTTCCCTTCAGCTTCAAGCGAATCAATATAATCGAGCGTCTGGTTGTAGTTCTTGTAGCGCAGCCGTAATTTTTCCTGTATGGCCGGATACTGGTGATAGATGAAAGAGGGCAGGTGAAATTCCTTATCCGGTTTCCTATATCCTTTGTTGCGAGTTAAGACAACGACATTTTGCGTGAAACCGTCTTGGATGGCATGCCGGATGGGAATTGCATCACAGACACCTCCGTCAACCATGGGGATGTCGTCCACGTACGATATCGGGCACATCACAGGCAAAGTACAGGAAGCCTTGCATGCGTCGAGTGTCCGTTTGTAATCCTGTTTTTCTTCAATGTATTCAGCCTGACCGGTCAAGCAATTGCTGGTTACCATGACAAACCGGCCGGGATATTTTTTGTAGGCTTCGAAGTCAAACGGATAATATTTATCCGGGTATTCATAGAAAAGGAAATGGAGGTCGATGTATCCGTTCCCTTTCAACAAATGTTTCAGACCAATGTAGTTATGTTTCTTCAGTAGCTCAATATTACTGAAATAAGAACGTCCGCGCTGTTGGGAAATGTACGAAATGCCATTGCTGGCTCCTGCTGATACTCCGATCACGTAAGGAAACCAGAGCTGATTGTCCATTAAACAGTCCAATACGCCTACCGTAAAGATACCGCGCATGCCTCCTCCTTCAAGGACTAATCCGGTTGCTGTGTCTGTTCTCATATTATATATAGATTAATTCTGCCTGTGTTTATTCTTTGGGGTAAATAAAAGGAGGCGTTTCCTTTTGTTGTTCTATGGGTAAAAATGGAATCGTAGGACGCATTAAATCCAGATACCGGAGATCAACCGGACCTGGAACGACTTCAATGCGTACCCGCGTAACGCCAGCCTTGATAAAATCAAGAGCTTCGGCTGCTGACTGGGACACATCAATGATCCGGCTTTTACGTCGGGGACCGCGATCCATAATCGAGACAATGACACTCTTCATGTTCTTTAGATTCGTTACACGGACAAAGGTACCGAAAGGTAATGTCCGGTGTGCCGCCACATAATCGTCATTGTCGTGAATGTATCCGCTTGCCGCTTTCCGACCATGAAAACGGTTGTGATAATAAGATGCAAGACCTTCTTCCTGTCCATAAGCGGAAATTAAGTTCCCGGTTATGAACAAGCCGAAAAGCAGTAAGCGGAATACGAATTGATGCATCTAATGGAATTTTATTATTTCAGTAATTCTTCCAGTTTTTCTTGTAGCGCTTCTTCACGCAGGTCTTTGGCAATGATGATGCCTTCCGGATCAATCAGGAAGTTGGCCGGAATACCGCGAACAGCATACAACGCCGGAACTTCCGAGTCCCAGTATTTTAAGTCGGATACGTGCGTCCATGTTAAATGGTCGTCGTGGATTCCTTTTATCCATCGTTCTTTATCTTTATCCAGCGAAACCCCTAGGATGGTAAAGTTCTTGTCTTTATATTTCTGGTAAGCGGCTACTACATTCGGATTCTCTTTCCGGCATGGAGGACACCACGATGCCCAGAAATCGAGTAACACATATTTCCCTTTGAAATCGGCCAATGAGATATTTACCCCGGCAGTATCCGGAAGCGTAAAGGCTGGAGCCGGCTGACCAATCTGTACACTTGCCAATGTCGTGATAATCTGATCCAGGTCTTTGACATACGGGCAAGATGCAAGAGTAGGAGATAGCTTGGCCCGTGTAGCTTTTAACTGTTCAAGAGGCAGCTGGTATGTAAAATAGCGATATAGAAAGAATGCAGCCACCGGAGATGCCGGATTTTCACTGACTAATTTGTCGATATCAAAACCTTCTTCCAGTACGTCGTCTTGTTTGTCAAGGAATAACTGGTTGAGGGTCGAATTCTCTATTTTCTCAATTTCGCCATCTTCAGCATCCAACTTAAGCTTCATCTTCTGGTTTTCCAGGAAGAATTGTGCTGGGTAACTCATGTCGTCGGTAGCCAGTCCGTACAATAAGGGCTGCTCAACTTTTCCTTGGAAGGAGAATTTCCCGTTAACAATATCAGCAGTATCTACGTCAAAGAACATTTTGTTACGGAAGGACTTTAAATAGATTTTGCCCGTTTGCATACCGTCAACTTCTCCTTCAATGACATATCCTTCGGGTGTTGGTTGGCAACTCATAAACAATGCCGAAGCCAATAAAGCTGCAATACTGATTTTTTTCATGCGACGTTGTTTTTCTTATAATTTATTTTTGTGTTGAATAGACGTTGGGGTTCTTATATCGGCCTTTGTGCTCGGTTATCTTCCCATATTCAATGGCCTGTTCCGGACAACGATGAATGCATGCCAGGCATTGTACACATCGGTTGCCCCATTCGGGCCGCTTTTGATCATTCAGCCGGATATTGTTTTCCGGGCAAACCTTGACACAAAGTCCGCATGAAATACATAAATCGGTTACTCGGAATCGGGTTTTGCCTGTTATGTATTTCCGGAAGGCGGAATAAATCCATTTCGTCTTTAGCCAGGCCGCTCCTCCAGGATGATAGAGTGAATGGCCGGTTTCTCCTGATTCAATCGCTTTTATGATTTCCTGGATTCGTAAAGGAGCTTTTTCCAGTTTGGCTCTTTCCACCTCAGGGGAATCAACGTCGAAGCCGGGCAGAAGAATGTAACAGTTGGGCATCGTTACAGAAAAGGTATTGCGAAGCGACAGTCTTTTCTTTTGCAGTTCTTTTTTGAAGACTTCATTGGTCTGCCCGCAATCATCACCGCATGTACAAATGGCATAAACAGGCTGACCTTTATAACCCGAGAGTTCCATCTGTTGAACAAAGGAAAGCATGGGTAATGCCGGTCCCCACGAATGAACGGGAAAGACAAACAAGATCAGGGAAGCACTGGATACGTCGAAATGAAAAGACGCTTGCTTAATTGCTTCCGTAACAGAGATTAAGGGCAATCCAAAGTGTTCGCTTAATAGCTGAGCTGTCCAATAAGAATTACCTGTTGCTGAGAAATAGAATATCATATATATGTATATATCTTGTATCCTACAAAGATAAAGATAAAAATTGGTATCGCAATAGGAGATTGATTTCTGTGAGGTATTTAGGGAAATATCAGGAATAAAAAAAGAAAATCGCCTGCCATTTTGCGTATATACAAAAATGGCAGGCGATAAGTATTTGATTTAATGGAGTATTCTTCAATTAGAAGAGTTTTTCCGGATATTCACCGGCATCAACCAACGCTTTGATCTTGTCGACAACACCTTGACGGTCGGCAGCATAAGTTACACCAAACCATTTAGATGTTGTATCCAATACTTTGACAGTAGCTTTGCCTGTTGTGATCAGTTCATTGACCATAAGCGGAATGAAATATTCACATTTTAAGTTACTGATGTTGGCTTTCAGGAATTCAACAAAGTAATCTTCTGAGTATTTGAAATAGTCAGGCGTGAAGCCCCACATATTCATGGATACAGGCGTGTTTTCTTCCAGTACAACCTTTTTTCCGTTCTCGTCTTTAAACTGGATTTCTCCGTCGATGCGTTCGATGGCTGTACGTTCAACGACGCCTGTCAGATAGCCTTCAGCATTTGTTTCGCAAACACCACGGGCAACAGATCCGCTTTCGCTTAATGTGTTTCCTACGCGGTAGCCAACCATGCAGTACTGGTTTTGTTTGCCTTCCATATTAGACAGCCATTTGCCCAAAACAGCAAAACTGTCACGACCATAAAAGTCGTCAGCATTAATTACTGCGAACGGTTCCTTGATGACATCCTTACCCATCAGAAGAGCATGATTGGTTCCCCAAGGTTTCTGTCTTCCTTCCGGACAAGTAAAACCGGCAGGCAGATCGTTTAAATCCTGGAACACTACTTCTACAGGAATATGATTTTCATATTTTGCAACGATTTTCTCGCGGAAATCCTGTTCAAATGATTTGCGGATGACAAATACCAGTTTGCCGAAACCGCCACGGATCGCATCAAAGATAGAATAGTCCATGATTGTTTCACCATTAGGACCCAGTCCGTCCAATTGCTTCAAACCTCCGTAACGGCTTCCCATTCCGGCAGCTAATACAAATAATGTAGGTTTCATGTTGTATTTAATTTAAAATTGAATGTTATTTACGACAAAGTTAATTTAAAATTAAAGATGAATATCGGAAAAGCAGAAAATAATTTTGTAATCAGATTTTTCTGCTTGTTCTGGTTGGGTTATTCCTTGATGCCAAAGGCTAAATCTCCTGCATCACCAAGTCCCGGAACAATGTATGAATGTTCGTCTAATTGGTCGTCGATGGCGGCTACCCATACCGTCGTTTTGTCGGCCGGCATACATTCTTTGATATAGTTGATTGCCTGTTTGCTGGCAATGATTGAAGCTACATGTATATGTTCGGGTTCACCTTTTGTAAGAAGGGCTTGAAAAGCAAGTTCCATCGAGCTTCCCGTCGCCAACATCGGATCCGTTATGATTAAAATTTTGTCTTTTAACCGCGGAGAAGCAATGTACTCGATGTGAATGTCAAAGTTTAAACGGTCTTTGTATTTGCGGTAAGCTGATACGAATGCATTCTCGGCATGATCAAAATAATTCAGAAAACCTTGATGAAAAGGCAGTCCTGCGCGCAGAATGGTACTGATTACTACTCGTGAATTAGGAACCATCATGTCGGCATTTCCTAAAGGAGTCTGTATTGTCTTTTTCTGATAAGCAATATGTTTGCTGATTTCGTATGAAAGAATTTCCCCGATTCTCTCGATGTTTCTGCGAAAACGCAGGCTGTCTGTCTGAATGGTTACATCCCGAAGTTCTGCCACGAATTGATTGAGAATAGAATTTGTAGCTCCAAGGTTGATTATTTCCATGTCGTTTTGTTTTTTCTGCAAAGATAAGAATAAAGATCAAACTTTTTTTTGAAATCTTTTATCAGTTAAAAAAAGATACTAACTTTGTGCGCTGAAAGAAAAACTTATTAGTGAACAGATTATGATAAAGATTACATTTCCGGATAATTCCGTAAGAGAATATGCAGAAGGAACAACTGCCATGCAGATAGCCGAAAGCATTAGCTCTCGTTTGGCACAAGAAGTATTGGCTGCAAGTGTAAACGGTGAAGTCTGGGACCTGACACGTCCTATTAATCAGGACGCAACTGTAAAACTGTTCAAGTGGGATGATGAAGAAGGTAAACATGCTTTCTGGCATTCAAGTGCCCACCTGATGGCTGAAGCTTTGCAGGAGTTGTACCCTGGCATTAAATTCGGTATCGGTCCGGCTATTGAAAACGGATTTTACTATGATGTAGATCCGGGTGACGCTGTTATTAAAGACAGCGATTTCGCGACTATTGAAGCCAAGATGATGGAACTGGTTGCGAAGAAAGAAGCCATTGTCCGTAAAGACATTTCAAAAGCAGATGCCTTGAAAATGTTTGGAGACAGAGGTGAAGAGTATAAAGTTGAATTAATCAATGAATTGGAAGACGGAACCATCACCACTTATACACAGGGTGCTTTTACCGATCTGTGCCGTGGTCCGCATATTCCTAACACATCCTATATAAAGGCCGTTAAGGTATTAAGTGTTGCAGGAGCTTATTGGCGTGGAGATGAAACACGTAAGCAGCTGGTTCGTTTGTATGCTATTACGTTCCCGAAGAAAAAACTTCTGGATGAATACTTGACCTTGCTGGAAGAAGCCAAGAAACGTGACCATCGTAAAATAGGTAAGGAGCTGGATCTGTTTATGTTCTCAGATACAGTAGGTAAAGGTTTGCCTATGTGGTTACCGAGAGGAACAGCCTTGCGTTTGCGTCTGCAGGATTTCTTGCGCCGTATTCAGGCCCGTTATGATTATCAGGAAGTAATGTGTCCGCCTATCGGTAATAAATTATTGTATATTACTTCCGGACACTATGCGAAGTACGGAAAAGATTCTTTCCAGCCGATTCATACGCCTGAAGAAGGAGAAGAATATTTCCTGAAACCGATGAACTGCCCTCATCACTGTATGATCTATAAAAACTCACCGCGTTCATATAAGGATCTGCCTTTGCGTCTGGCTGAATTCGGTACGGTATGTCGTTATGAACAGAGTGGTGAGCTGCACGGTTTGACCCGTGTACGTAGCTTTACGCAGGATGATGCTCATATTTTCTGTCGCCCGGATCAGGTGAAAGACGAATTTATCCGTGTAATGGATATTATTTCAATCGTGTTTAAGTCTATGGATTTCCAGAACTTCGAAGCACAGATTTCATTGCGGGATAAAGTTAATCGGGAAAAGTACATCGGTAGCGAAGAAAACTGGGAAAAAGCAGAACGTGCCATTATTGAGGCATGCGAAGAAAAAGGTTTGCCTGCAAAGATAGAATATGGTGAAGCTGCATTTTATGGTCCGAAACTTGACTTTATGGTGAAGGATGCCATCGGTCGCCGTTGGCAGTTAGGAACAATTCAGGTAGATTATAATTTGCCGGAGCGTTTTGAACTGGAATATACGGGTGAAGACAACAAGAAGCATCGCCCGGTTATGATTCACCGTGCACCGTTTGGTTCTATGGAACGTTTTGTGGCTGTATTGATAGAACATACTGCTGGAAAATTCCCCTTGTGGCTGACTCCGGATCAGGTAGTGGTTTTGCCAATCAGTGAGCGCTTCAATGAATATGCTTGGAATGTGGCACGTGAGTTAAAGCAAAGCAATATTCGTGTTTTGGTTGACGACCGAAATGAGAAGATCGGACGTAAAATTCGTGACAACGAGATGAAACGTATCCCTTATATGCTGATTGTTGGAGAAAAAGAAGCAGAAAATGGTGAAGTTTCTGTAAGAAAACAGGGCGAAGGTGATAAAGGTTCGATGAAAATTGCTAACTTTGCAGCGCTTTTGAATAACGAAGTTGAGGAAATGATCAATCGTTGGTAAAAAGTGAAGATTAAATTAACAAAATAACGAGGAGAATAAAACATTTTTGAATGAAGATTGACAATTCAAAAGAGCAGTATAGAATTAATGAACGGATTCGTGTTCGTGAAGTTCGTTTAGTCGGTGATAATGTAGAGCAGGGAGTTTATCCCACATCACAGGCACTTAAAATCGCCGAAGATCAAGGATTAGACCTGGTTGAGATTTCGCCCAATGCTGCGCCCCCCGTTTGTAGAGTGATTGACTATCAGAAGTTCCTCTACCAACAGAAGAAACGTCAGAAAGAACAGAAGGCAAAATCTGTGAAAGTCGTTGTGAAGGAAATCCGGTTCGGACCTCAGACGGATGATCACGATTATGCATTTAAGTTGAAGCATGCGAAGGGCTTCTTGGAAGAAGGAGCAAAAGTGAAGGCTTATGTGTTCTTTAAAGGTCGTTCCATTCTGTTTAAGGAGCAGGGAGAAGTTTTATTACTCCGTTTTGCCAATGATTTGGAAGACTATGGCCGCGTAGAGCAGATGCCGCTTTTGGAAGGTAAGCGAATGATTATCGTTCTGACACCTAAGAAAGGCGCTGGTTCTTCAAAAGCTGCCAAGAAACCGGCTGCTCCGGCTGAGAATGCTGCAGGTGAAGCTGGTAGTAAAGATGAATAATATTGAATGAAATAGAAACATTTCCCAGATGGGGATGTGTATAGTTTAATTAATTAAAACAGATTGGAAAATGCCTAAGATGAAGACTAATTCCGGTGCCAAAAAGAGGTTTGCCCTTACCGGAACAGGAAAGATCAAGAGAAAACACGCTTTTAAAAGTCACATTCTGACAAAGAAGACTAAAAAGCAGAAGAGAAACCTTACTCATACAGGTATCGTTGCCGGTGTTGATGTAAACGGTGTAAAGAAATTGCTTTGCATGAAGTAATTTATTAAAGCGAGTTTTTTTAGATTTTTATTAACCGAGTGTATTAGCAAAAAAGATCATTGTAAAAGATGACGCTAACATTCAAAACAGATTAGAATTATGCCTAGATCAGTAAATCATGTTGCTTCAAGAGCAAAAAGAAAACGGATTTTGAAACTTACCCGTGGTTATTACGGTGCTCGTAAGAATGTTTGGACCGTAGCGAAGAATACATGGGAAAAAGGTTTAACGTATGCATTCCGTGACCGTCGTAACAAGAAACGTAACTTCCGCGCTTTGTGGATTCAGCGTATCAATGCTGCCGCTCGTCTGGAAGGTATGTCATACTCTCGTTTGATGGGTGCTTTGCACGCTGCAGGAATCGAAATCAATCGTAAGGTGTTGGCCGATTTGGCTGTTAACCATCCTGAAGCTTTCAAGGCTATCGTTGCCAAAGTAAAGTAAGAATTGAATTTCTTAGGATAAAGAAAGGATCTGCCTGATAGGGGCAGGTCCTTTTCTTTTTGGGGCTTCTGAAATGACCGTTCGAAACTCGTGAGGATCGAAAATGAAACTTACGGGAAATGATTTCGTTTCTCGTCGATTTTGTTTTCGATGTTCGTGTATTTTTTTCTACAATATATTTGGTTTACTCAAAATAAAAGCATATATTTGCAATACAATCAAACGAGCTTAAAGAGTTAAGCCGCACTTGTTCGATTGGGAAACTCATCAAATTATAATAATTCCGAGACATAGCTTTTGTCACCAATGGCGGGCCGCGCCCTTCGGGGTATGCTTAGCACGGCGGATTACAAAGGTGGCAGGGCACTCAAATCCTGTCATGCGGAGTTTATTCATATCTACGGTGCGGCTTTTATTATACAAAGGGACTACTGAAAAGTAGTCCCTTTTTTGTTATAGACTATCGTGCAATGTATGGAAATGTCGCTTATTTGGGTGATAAATGACTATAAAAAGTGTCTTTTTGTTGTTATGCGTTAAAAATGAAATGACATTCGAGTGGAAAAATAATTTTTTAGTATATTTGTTGAATACATTAATTTATCATATACTATGGACTTCGTTAAATATTTATATATAGCTATTCGTGCTGCTTTGGATGCCGGCAAATCAATTATGGACATTTATACAGATCCTAATTCTGATTTTGGTATTGAAAGAAAAGAGGATAATTCTCCTTTGACATTGGCTGATAAAGCATCCAACCGAATTATTGTTTCAGCCCTTTCTGTTACTCCTTTTCCCATTCTAAGTGAAGAAGAGAAACAATGCCCTTATGAAGAGCGCAAAACTTGGGAGACTTTGTGGGTGGTTGATCCGCTGGATGGAACCAAGGAGTTTATCAAACGTAATGGAGAGTTTACGGTTAATATAGCTCTTGTACATAAGAATGTGCCTGTGTTGGGCGTGATTTATGTACCTGTCCGGAAAGAACTTTATTTTGCTTGTGAGTCGGTCGGCGCTTATAAGCTGATGGATATCGACAGTGCTAACCAGCCATCGATGGATGTGCTTAAAAAGAATGCTTCACGTCTGCCTTCCGCCATGTTCCATCAAGGTATCGTAGTCGTTGCTTCCCGTTCTCATCAGTCGGAAGAAACAACGAGATATATTGATAACTTACGGAAAAAGGGCCAGCCAGTGACGCTGATAAGCAGTGGCAGCAGCTTGAAGATTTGTCTGGTAGCTGAAGGTTCTGCCGACGTTTATCCTCGTTTTGCTCCTACTATGGAATGGGATACGGCCGCCGGTCATGCGATAGCAAAGGCTTCGGGGTGTGAAGTTTATCACATTGATGAGAAGACTCCGCTGACTTATAATAAGGAAAATCTGCTGAATCCGTGGTTTATTGTCAAGCCGGTGAACAAATAAATTCCTACTTGTGCTATTTTCTTAAAAAAGATGGCCTAATCGAAACTCAACGGTTTTATTCCAGATTTTTTGTGTAAGTTTGCACTTTGTCTGAATAGTATAAGGAGATCGATGAGTTTTGAAGTAATATTTGTATTCTTGGCTTTAGTCGGAATGATTACAGCACTGGTCATGGACAAGATGCGTCCGGGCATGATTTTGCTGACGGTTGTCGTCTTGTTCCTTTGTGCGGGTATCCTTTCACCGAAGGAAATGCTGGAAGGTTTCAGCAATAAGGGAATGATAACGGTAGGAATGCTTTTCCTCGTCAGTGAAGGGATCCGACAAAGTGGGGCATTGGGACAATTGATTAAGAAATTGCTGCCGCAGCATCATACAACTGTCTTTAAAGCTCAGTTGCGCATGTTGCCTCCGATTGCTTTCATTTCGGCTTTTCTGAATAATACACCCGTGGTGGTTATCTTTGCTCCAATTATCAAACGCTGGGCAGAGTCTGTAAAGCTTCCGGCCACCAAGTTCCTCATACCGCTTTCGTTTGTCACTATATTAGGTGGTATCTGCACATTGATCGGTACTTCTACCAATTTGGTTGTGCACGGCATGATTTTAGAAGCCGGTTACGAAGGCTTTACGATGTTTGAGCTGGGTAAAGTGGGCGTATTCGTAGCTATTGCAGGTATTCTTTATCTTTTTGCCTTTTCAAAGTTCTTATTGCCGGAAGATCGCTCGGATTCCATTCAGGATGATGATGAAGAACAGCATACGGGCTTGCATCGGGTGGAAGCCGTTTTAGGTGCTCGTTTCCCCGGTATTAATAAGACTCTAGGAGCATTTAATTTTACACGCCATTATGGTGCCATTGTGAAAGAAGTGATCAGTGGCGGACGGCGTTATACACATAATTTAGATAAGGTCCGTCTGAATGTGGGAGACACTTTGATCCTTTGGGCCGACGATTCTTTTATTCCTACGTGGGGTGAGTCAAGTGTGTTCTTGATGCTGGCCAATGGAAAAGACAGTCAGACTCCTGTTTCTGCCAAGAAACGCTGGTTGGCCTTAGGTTTGCTTATCTTCATGATTGTAGGAGCGACGGTCGGCGAATTGCCTGCCGTGAAAGAAATGTTTCCGGACATGAAGCTGGATATGTTCTTCTTTGTCTGTATTACCACGATTATTATGGCATGGACAAAGATATTCCCTCCGAAAAAATATACGAAGTACATCTCTTGGGATATCCTGATAACCATTGCCTGTGCCTTTGGCATCAGTAAAGCGATGGAAAATTCGGGATTTGCTACGCTGATAGCCCAGTATATAATCAGTATGGCCGACGACTTGGGGCCTTATGCCTTGCTGGCCATCATCTTCATCATCACCAATATCTTTACAGAACTGATCACGAACAACGCTGCGGCGGCTTTGAGCTTTCCGATCGCTCTTTCGGTTGCTTCGCAGTTGGGCGTTGACCCGAAGCCTTTCTTTGTCGTGATCTGTATGGCTGCTTCGGCCAGTTTCAGTACGCCGATCGGGTATCAGACCAATCTGATTGTGCAAGGTGTTGGTGGATATAAGTTTGTCGATTTTGTGAAGGTAGGTTTGCCTTTGAATATAATAACATTCCTGATCTCGGTCTTTCTGATCCCTCAGATCTGGAAATTTTAACTACATGAAAACAGTAAAGTGAATATGGATATAAAAGAAAAAGGATGTGTGGAAACCGATAATCCGAATCATGTGTATCCTATTTTTGATAGGATGATGAGCCGTGCCGATAAAGAGGAGCTGCTCCACCAGAAAGGTCTGATGGTCTGGTTTACCGGCCTGAGCGGATCAGGAAAAAGCACAATCGCCATTGCGCTGGAAAGAGAATTACACAAGCGTGGATTGCTATGCCGGATTCTGGATGGTGACAATATCCGGAGCGGAATCAATAATAATTTGGGCTTTTCGGCTGCCGACCGGGTAGAGAACATCCGTCGGATTGCAGAAGTCGGACGGCTATTTGTAGATACGGGAATTATTACGCTGGCGGCATTTATCAGTCCGAATAACGATATCCGTAAAATGGCGGCTTCAATTATTGGGGAAGACGATTTTATGGAGGTTTATGTAAGTACACCGATCGAAGAGTGTGAACGGCGTGATGTGAAAGGACTTTATGCAAAGGCCCGCCGAGGCGAGATCGCTAATTTTACCGGTATTTCTGCTCCGTTTGAAGCGCCTGAACACCCGGCTTTGTCATTGGATACCTCGGTTCTCACCTTGGAAGAATCTGTTCATCAGTTATTGGAAAAAATATTACCGAAAATAAGAAAATAAAGATATTTATTATGTCTGATTACAAATTAAGTCATTTGCAGGAATTGGAAGCTGAGTCGATTTATATCATTCGTGAAGTAGCTGCCGAGTTTGAAAATCCTGTTATGCTTTATTCAATTGGTAAAGACTCGTCCGTTATGGTTCGTCTGGCTGAAAAAGCCTTTGCTCCCGGAAAGGTTCCTTTCCCGTTGATGCATATCGATTCGAAATGGAAGTTTAAGGAGATGATTGAGTTTCGTGATAATTATGCCAAGAAATATGGCTGGAACCTGATCGTTGAATCGAATATGGAAGCGTTTAAGGCGGGCGTTGGACCGTTTACGCACGGAAGTAAAGTACATACTGATTTGATGAAAACGCAGGCACTGCTGCACGCGTTGGATAAATATAAATTTGATGCGGCCTTTGGAGGTGCCCGCCGCGATGAAGAGAAAAGCCGTGCGAAGGAACGTATCTTCTCTTTCCGTGATAAGTTCCACCAGTGGGACCCGAAGAACCAGCGTCCGGAATTGTGGGATATTTACAATACCCGTGTGCATAAAGGCGAAAGTATCCGTGTGTTCCCGTTGTCGAACTGGACGGAGCTGGATATCTGGCAGTACATCCGCTTAGAGAATATTCCGATTGTTCCGTTATACTTTGCCAAAGAACGTCCGATTGTCGAGATTGACGGAAATCTGATCATGGCCGACGATGACCGTCTGCCGGAGCAGTATCGTGACAAGATCCGGATGCGTAAAGTCCGTTTCCGTACCTTAGGTTGCTGGCCTTTGACCGGTGCTGTCGAGAGCGATGCCGATACGATTGAGAAGATCGTGGAAGAAATGATGACGACTACCAAGAGTGAACGTACAACCCGTGTCATCGATTTCGACCAGGATGCCAGCATGGAACAGAAGAAACGCGAAGGATACTTTTAAATTGACAATTGACAATGGAAGATTGATAATTACAAGACCAGACTATGAAAAAGGAGAATTTAATAATGGATAAGTCGTTTGCCTTTGCGGTTCGAATTGTCCGACTGTATAAGCTCCTGTGTGCAAGAAGGGAGTTTGTTTTGTCCAAGCAATTGCTGAGATGCGGAACTTCAGTAGGTGAATAATCAGTCTATTGTAAAGGATTGTCAGGAAATTGTTCGATTGTTAATAGCAATTATAAAAACTTGTAAACTGAATATATAATGGATATAGAACAAGATAAGAAATTGTCAATTGGCAATAGTCAATTGTCAATTCGAGAGTTCCTCGATCGGGATGAGCAGAAAGACTTATTGCGCTTTCTGACTGCCGGATCAGTGGATGACGGTAAATCGACGTTGATAGGCCGTCTGTTGTTTGACAGCAAGAAAATATATGAAGACCAGCTGGATGCGTTGGAACGAGACAGCAAGCGTGTTGGGAATGCCGGCGAACACATTGATTATGCGCTGCTGCTCGACGGGTTGAAGGCCGAACGTGAACAGGGTATTACGATTGATGTGGCTTATCGCTACTTCAGTACCAATAACCGCAAGTTCATCATTGCCGATACTCCGGGGCACGAACAGTACACCCGAAATATGATTACGGGTGGTTCGACAGCCAATCTGGCGATTATCCTGGTAGATGCCCGCACGGGTGTGATTACACAAACCCGCCGTCATACTTATTTGGTCTCTTTATTGGGCATCCATCATGTGGTTCTGGCCGTCAATAAGATGGACTTGGTTGATTTCGACAAAAAGGTATTCGACAAGATTGTTTCTGATTATCTGGCCTTTGTCAAGCCATTGGGCATCGAGGATGTAACTTGCATTCCTCTTTCTGCCTTGGATGGCGATAACGTGGTGGATAAGAGCGACCGTACTCCGTGGTACGAAGGCCCGTCGCTGTTGGATTTCTTGGAAACAGTGCCCATTGATAAGGACCGGAATTACGAGAATTTCCGTTTCCCGGTGCAGTATGTCTTGCGTCCAAACTTGGACTTCCGTGGTTTTAGCGGGAAAGTGGCAAGCGGCGTAGTCCGTAAAGGCGACGAAGTCATGGCTTTGCCTTCCAGAAAGAAATCTCGGGTGAAGAGCATCGTAACTTACGATGGAGAGCTCGAAGAAGCTTTTCCGCCTATGTGCGTTACCCTGACACTCGAAGATGAAATTGATGTGTCGCGTGGCGAGATGCTGGTTCACCCCGACGATCTTCCGTTCGAAAAGCGCTGCTTCGAATCCATGCTTGTCTGGATGGACGAAGAACCCATGGATACAAGCAAGCAGTTCTACCTGAAACAGACGACCAATACCACGCGTGCTCGTATCGATACAATCCGGTATAAAGTAAACGTCAATACAATGGAACAGTCGGCCGTTGATCATCTCGAACTGAATGAAATTGGCAAGGTCGTCATTTCTACCAACAAAGAGCTGTTCTTCGATCCTTACACCCAGAACAAGCCGACCGGTTCTTTTATCCTGATTGACCCGATCACCAACAATACGTCGGCTGTGGGCATGATCCTGAATCCGGTAGATGATAATCAGCTAGCTCTCGAAAATGAAAGCAGTATGATTACCCTGAATTTACCCGAGATGGGAATTACTCCGGAACACTATGAAGCCGTCGAAAAGGTATGTAAGGAAATCGAAAGCCGGGGCATTGAGCTGCGGATTATTAAGTGAAAGGATATAAATAATACGACCTTTTAATTGTTTGACAGTTGTCGGAAAGCTTTAGCACAGTTGTCAAAAAGCTTTTTGACATATATGGAAAAGCTTTTCGACGGCTGTGCTAAAGCTAAAAGGTTATTAGATTTGATTAAATATGGGATTACTTCAGTTTGACAAGTTGCCGATAAATACATTGGTAGGTGCCGATTGGGACACCTTTAAGAAGATTACTGACGGGCAATGGATAGGTGATGAGTATAAAGCTAAGTTCCGGTTGACGAAAGCTGTTTGCCGGTTATTGAGTTTATTGAAACCATTTGAAGACCGCCGATACGCTAAACTGGAAAATCAGCCGCTTGAAATGGATCCGCTCTTTATCTTGGGCCATTGGCGGAGTGGTACGACATTTGTACACAATGTCTTTGCTTGCGATAAGCATTTTGGGTACACGACTACTTATCAGACGGTATTTCCGAACTTAATGCTGTGGGGACAGCCTTTCTTTAAGAAGAATATGTCGTTCCTGATGCCCGATCATCGTCCGACCGACAATATGGAACTGAAGGTGGATCTGCCGCAGGAAGAAGAGTTTGCCCTTTCCAATATGATGCCTTATACGTATTATAATTTCTGGTTCTTCCCGCAGAAGATGCTGGATTATTGTGATAAATATCTTTTGTTTAATACGATAACAGAAGAAGAACGCCAGATTTTCATGAAGGCATTTTTGAAGCTGGTAAAAATCTCTTTGCACAATACCGGCGGAACACAATACCTGAGTAAGAATCCTCCTCACACCGGACGGGTAAAGACCTTGCTGGAAATGTTTCCGAATGCCAAGTTTATTTATTTGAAGCGCAATCCATATACAGTCTTTGAGAGTACACGCAGCTTTTTTATCAATACAATCAAACCCTTGAAGTTGCAGCCGATTTCAGATGAAGAACTGATCCGTAATTTTGTGGAAGTCTACAAGCGTTTGTTCTATAAGTTTGAAGACGAGAAACATCTGATTCCGGAAGGCAATTTGGTGGAACTGAAGTTTGAAGACTTTGAAAAGGATGCTTATGGAATGACTGAGGATATTTACCGGCAGTTAAACCTGCCCGGGTTTGAAGAGTCAAAAGACAAGATTGCCCAATATCTGGGGAAGAAGAAGGGATATAAGAAGAATCAATATAAGTACGAAGATGCTACCGTGCATACCGTTGAGGAAAACTGGGGCATGGCTTTGGATAAATGGGGATATTCTTTGTAAGAGAAATGTTGATGGTGATGAGAAAATATATATATATTTGCTGGATGGCGCTCTGCTTGTGGATGTGTCAGGGTCGTCTGGCTGCAGAGGAAATAAAGTCGGTTTCGGATGAAAAGGAGACGTCATTCTTGTATGGTAACATGGATCAATGGCTGGTCCGCCAGATTGAAGAATCGTCTATTATCGGAGGCGAGACGAAATTGCTCTATGAGATTGCCGCCAAAGATACAGTGGTAGGAAATATTGCCTATACAAATGCCGGCGGTTCGCCCTGGCGTACTTCCAATGTGATGGCCAAGGTGGCAGGCATTGTCAAGACAAATGTATCTGTTTTCCCGGAACGTCGGGGAACAGGCTGGTGTGCCCGCCTGGAAACGCGGATGGAAAAGGTCAAGGTATTCGGTATCGTGGATATTGAAGTCGTTGCTGCCGGTTCCGTTTTTCTGGGTAAGATTCATGAACCGATCAAAGGAACAAAGAATCCGCAGAGCATGCTGTTGAGCGGTATTCCTTTCACAAAACGTCCGAAGGCACTTCGGTTCGACTATAAAGTAAAGGTTATGCCGGAGCATCATCGGGTGCGCAGTACGGGATTCAGCCGGAAAACAACCGTGCCGGGTCAGGATTCGATTGCCGTCGTCCTGTTTTTACAGAAACGCTGGGAAGATAAAGACGGGAATGTTTTCTGCAAGCGGGTCGGGACCATGGTTCAGCGTTATGCAAAATCGAGTAACGGATGGGTAAACAACGCGACTTATCCGATTTTGTATGGAGACATCACCAAAGATCCGGCCTACAAAGACTATATGCGCATTCAGGTGGAAGAGCGTTATACCACCAACAGCAAAGGTGAAAGCGTTCCTATCCACGAAATAGGATGGGCCGACAAGAACGAGACACCGACGCACATGATTCTTCAGTTTGTATCCAGCCACGGCGGAGCCTATATCGGTTCGCCGGGAAATACTTTCTGGATTGATAATGTGAAACTGGTTTATTGATTTCAGCAGTACAAAATAAAACGATAAAAGATATTTCAAGATGTCAGTGAAAGAACAAATAGAAGCTTTGCGGAGTGAGCTGGAGCAGCATAATTATAATTATTATGTCTTGTCGGCTCCAACGATTTCCGACCAGGAGTTTGATAAAAAGATGAAAGAGCTTCAGGATCTGGAAGCTGCTCATCCTGAGTATTATGATCCGGATTCTCCGACACAGCGGGTGGGAAGTGACTTGTCGAAAGAGTTCGAACAGGTACAGCACCGCTATCCGATGCTTTCGCTGGGTAATACCTATTCGGAAGAAGATGTGCGCGACTTTTACGAACGTACGGCACGGTCGCTGAATGAACCCTTTGAAATTGTGGCTGAGCTGAAATATGACGGTACGTCGATTTCGCTGTGGTATGAAAAAGGACGGCTGGTCCGCGCCGTGACGCGCGGTGACGGTACAAAGGGAGATGATGTAACGGCGAATGTGAAGACCATCCGTTCTGTTCCCTTGCGTTTAAGGGGAAATGATTATCCAGAAGAGGTGGAAATCCGCGGAGAAGTGTTATTGCCCTGGGCTGAATTTGACCGTTTGAATAAAGAACGGGAAGAACAGGAGGAACCTTTGTTTGCCAATCCGCGGAACGCGGCGTCCGGCACATTGAAACAACAGAATCCGGCCATTGTGGCTGCCCGCAAGTTGGATGCCTATTTATATTATGTATTGGGCGAACATCTGCCGGCCGATACGCATTATGGTAATTTGGAAGCTGCCCGGCGATGGGGGTTGAAAATACCGGATGTGATGAAGATCTGCCATAACCTGCAGGATATATTCGATTACATTCATTACTGGGATACGGAACGGAAGAATCTGCCGGTGGCAACAGACGGCATTGTCTTGAAGGTCAATTCGCTTCGCCAGCAGAAAAACCTGGGATTTACGGCCAAGAGTCCGCGTTGGGCCATCGCCTATAAGTTCCAGGCAGAACGGGCTGAAACCCGTTTGAATTCGGTTTCTTTCCAGGTAGGGCGGACGGGCGCGATTACTCCGGTAGCTAATCTGGAACCGGTGTTGCTGGCCGGAACGATCGTTAAGCGTGCTTCCCTGCATAATGCGGATATCATTGAAGGCCTGGATCTGCATATCGGCGATCAGGTTTATGTAGAAAAAGGAGGAGAGATCATTCCGAAGATAGTCGGTGTGAATACCGAAGCCCGGACAATGATGATAGGCGATAAGGTACGTTTTATCACCCGTTGCCCCGAATGTGGAACACCGTTGGTCCGTCCGGAAGGCGAGGCCGCTCATTATTGTCCGAACGACAGCGGTTGTCCGCCTCAGATCAAGGGACGGATTGAGCACTTCGTTACACGGCGGGCGATGAATATCAACATGGGTCCTGAGACTGTCGAAGATTTATATGAAGCCGGTTGGGTAAAGAACGTGGCCGATTTGTATGACCTGAAGATAACCGACCTGATGTCGCTCGAACGCTGGGCCGAAAAGAGCGCCCGGAATCTGTTGAACAGTCTGAGAGAGTCGAAGTCTGTTCCTTTTGAGCGGGTGCTGTATGCCTTGGGTATCCGTTATGTGGGCGAGACGGTCGCAAAGCGCTTAGCCATGTCGTTCCATTCGATAGACGAGCTGATGCACGCTTCGTTTGAACAGCTGGTGGCAGTCGACGAGATTGGTGATCGCATAGCACAGAGTGTGGTGACTTATTTTGCTGACGAACGGAATCGTCAGATCGTGGAGCGTCTGCGTGCACAAGGCTTGCAGATGGCTGTTTCAGAAGCTGTATTGGCCAATCGTTCCGATCGGCTGAAAGGCCTGACTTTTGTGATCAGCGGTACGTTTTCACAACATTCGAGAGATGAATATAAGACTATGATCGAACAGCACGGCGGCAAGAATACCGGCTCTGTTTCAGGCAAGACCAGTTATATCCTGGCAGGCGAGAACATGGGACCGGCGAAGTTGGAGAAAGCGGCTAAATTAGGTGTTCGTATCATTCATGAAGATGAGTTCTTGAAAATGATAGAAGAATGATACTGTCGCATTATTTCATACGGAAGAAAATTCTGTCGATCTTGGCACAGCCAGCAACCCGTCAGCCGAAAGGTCTGTCTTTGCCGGAGGCAGAACATATACTTCTGGTATATACGTATCCGGACAAAGAAGAAGTAGAGGCTTGTCTGGCTCAGGTGAAGGGGAAACATCAATGGACACATCTGTTATTCTCTGAAGTTCCGGTGCCGGAAACAGCGCTTACTTCAGATACGATTGTCTGTACCAAAAAAGAACTGGATGCCAAAGGTTTCCCTCCGGAGGCTTTGGTGGAAAAAGTAAAATCCGTTAAAGCCGATCTGCTGATTGACCTGACAACCGACGTCTGTTATCCATTATTATATTTGGTGGCACAGCATACGGCCGGAATGAAAGCTGGGGTGAAGAAACCCTTCGGTGAGTTTTATGATTTTTCACTGGCATTAAACTCGCGTGAAAAGATTTCGTATGTATGGCAACAAATCGTATTTTATTTGCAGACATTTCGTACGAAATAATAGAATTTTCTTATTTTTGCAAGAAATATAGAGATTTGTCAATTAAAACTTATGGCGGATATAAATTTAAAAGGGATGGGTGTTGCTTTGATAACCCCATTCAAGGAAGATGAGAGCGTTGACTACGAGGCTTTAGGTCGGTTGGTCGATTATTTGTTGCAGAATGGAGCAGACTATTTAGTCGTTTTAGGTACCACTGCAGAAACTCCGACATTGACTGAAGAGGAAAAGAAAAAGATCATAGAACTGGTTGTAACGAAAGTTCGTCATCGTATTCCAATCGTGTTGGGTGTTGGTGGCAATTGCACAAAATCGGTAGTAGACAAGTTGAAGAACGACAACTTTGAGGGTATTGATGCTGTCCTGTCGGTTGTTCCTTATTATAATAAGCCTTCTCAGGAAGGAATCTATCAGCATTATAAATCAATTGCCCAGGCAACAGATCTGCCTGTTATATTATATAATGTACCGGGAAGAACAGGTGTAAACATGACGGCAGAAACGACCTTGCGACTGGCTCGTGAATTCAAGAATATCATTGCCGTGAAGGAAGCTTCGGGCAATATCACACAGATGGACGACATCATCAAGAACAAACCGAAAGATTTCAATGTGATTTCGGGCGATGACGGCATCACTTTCCCGCTGATTACCTTAGGTGCTATCGGGGTGATTTCGGTCATCGGCAACGCATTCCCGCGTGAATTCAGCCGAATGGTGCGTCTGGCCCTGGCAGGAGATTATGAAAGTGCCCGTACCATTCATCATCGCTTTACGGAATTGTTCAGTCTGCTTTTCATCGATGGTAATCCGGCCGGTGTGAAGAGTATGTTAAGTATGATGGGCTTTGTGGAGAACCGCCTGCGTCTTCCGTTAGTCCCGACACGGATTGTGACATACGAAAAGATTCGCCACGTGCTGCATGAATTAAGCATTAAATGTTAAGCATCCCATAAGCTGAAACGATTCTGATGAGAATCGTTGGCGAAACACCCGAGAATCCATTTCAACTCTAACGAGTTTTGATCTGGCTTCTCGGGTGTTTTGGTTTAACAGTAGGTAACAGTAGATAACTGAAGGTTTGCATCCGTCTGATTATTTTTGCCACAGACTTATTTATTAAACGATATCGAGATGAAAAAGCTTTTGTTGTTTGTGGCCCTTGCTTTGTCTTTCCCTATTTATTCGCAGCAGGCCGATGAGCGTATTGGTAACCTGATTAATCAATCAGACTGGTTTAGTCTGGAAAGTGCTTATCCAGCTTTGAAGGATGCTATGCAAGCTGATTTCCTGAAATTATTATCAGAAGTGATGATTGGCAATTATTTCAATCGTCCGGAAGAAGCGTTGACTGGCATTCAGCAATTACTGACAAATCATCAGGCAGAAATAGGGACTGAGAATGCGCTCGGTCTGGCTATTCTGACTTGCCAGATAGAAGGAGACAAAGGTAATTATGCCGTCGCTGCCGATCGGGCGAAAAGCATCATGGAACAAGTAAAAGCGCAAGGAGGAAATCCGGATGCTTATTCGGCGTTGCAGGCTGTTTATGACTACTATGATAAGTTGCGCGATATTCCGGCTCCCGAAGTAGAAAGACCTGCCACAGACGTTTCAGTTCCGGTTTCAATAGAAAAAGTGAAATTACCCGTATCTGTTGATCCTAAAGGTGAACGAGGAACGCATATCTTGATACCGGTGAGCATTCATGGAAACAACTATCGCTTCATCTTTGATACCGGGGCCGGTACAAGTTATATGTCTGAACAGTTTGCTCGTCAAGTCGGTGTTCGGATCGTAAATGATTCTTTAATGATCAATCAGGGTTTGGAAGGAGCAGCCAGGGGAAAGATGGGAACATTGGACAGTATGCAGATTGGTGATATGACGTTCCGGAATTCGCTGATTGCTGTCGCTACATCAAACAAACTGGATAGTATCATGACGGTCGATGCTGTTTTGGGAATGGATTTTATCCGTCTGTTTGATGAGTTTCGTATTTATCCAAAAGAAGGGCGGATAGTGTTTCCTATTGTTCCGGAAAAACTTCCTTCCTCTGGGCGGAACTTATTGCTTTCTGATAAAGCCTTAAAACTAAAAGCTGAATCACAGGGAGAATCTCTTCGGCTACATTTTGATACAGGTTGCACGACGGCAGGCTTGTACTATACCTATTATAATAAGCATAAAGAAGAATTAGATGCTGTTGGTAAAAGAGAAATACGTACCGGAGGCGGTTTTAATGTGATTCGTAAAAGTGAAATCCTGTGTTTGCCTGCCTTTACGATGACAGTCGGAGGAACAAACATGGAATTGCGGAATCTTGCTGTCAATATTGATGAGGCCGGTATTCAGATCGCAGGAGACGATGGAATAATAGGAATGGATCTGGTAAATCCGTTTCATTGTGTTGTCGTTAATCTGAAAGATATGTTCTTGAAATTAGAGTAAAAAGCAATCTTGATGATAAATGTTTATAATACATGAAATTGCCTCATGACGATATGGGAGTGGCAGTCTGGCTACGAAAATAATGCATAAAATCTTCCCGGAAACGCTTGTTTATTTAGAAATAATATCTAACTTTGCACTCGCAATCGAGAAAAATGGCTCGCTAGCTCAACTGAATAGAGCATCTGACTACGGATCAGAAGGTTATAGGTTTGAATCCTATGCGAGTCACTTCTTCAAGTTTGCGAGTTCTAATTTACAGAATGGCTCGCTAGCTCAACTGAATAGAGCATCTGACTACGGATCAGAAGGTTATAGGTTTGAATCCTATGCGAGTCACTCTTCAAATTTGAGAGTTCTAATTTACAATGGCTCGCTAGCTCAACTGAATAGAGCATCTGACTACGGATCAGAAGGTTATAGGTTTGAATCCTATGCGAGTCACTTCTTCAAATTGAGAATTCTAATTTACAATGGCTCGCTAGCTCAACTGAATAGAGCATCTGACTACGGATCAGAAGGTTATAGGTTTGAATCCTATGCGAGTCACATAAGCGGAGACTATTTGATGGTCTTCGCTTTTTTTATGCCTGCATATTTCTCCTTCTTGGATGGTGCGAGTGAGACGGATATAGATCAATATCCAGTTTTATGTGTTGTTTTGTCACATAAAATGGACGATAAGGCAGTTTTAGTATCTTTATGAACCGATTCATTATGACAAAACGTCATTATTGGGGTTTGGCACTCGTTTTGTAAAGATATAGGTGTAATCGATCTATAAAAAGAGAGATGAGAAAGGAGAATTAGATATATGAATTTTAACAATTTTACAATTAAAGCACAAGAGGCTGTCCAACAAGCAGTGCAGTTGGTTACGCAAAATGACCAACAGGCAATCGAGGCAGTTCATTTGCTGAAGGCTGTTATGATGACAGGTGAAAGCATTACGAATTTCCTCTTCCAGAAGTTGGGTATTAATCAGCAGAATGTGATGAGGGCTGTTGATGCTCAGATTGCATCGTTGCCTAAAGTATCAGGAGGTGAACCCTATTTGTCGAGTGAATCAAATGCTATCTTACAGAAGGCAATTGATTATTCTTCGAAGATGGGAGATCAGTATGTGTCATTGGAACCGATCATCCTGGCTTTGTTTACAGAGAAAAGTGTAGCTTCACAGATATTGAAAGACGCAGGTGTTACCGAAGAAGAATTGCGGAAGGCAATTGAAGAATTACGTAAAGGAAACAAGGTAACAAGTCAGTCGGCTGAAGATACGTATGAAGCTTTAAGTAAATACGCCATCAACTTGAATGAACGGGCCCGTAGTGGTAAGCTGGATCCGGTAATCGGACGAGATGAAGAAATCCGGCGTGTACTTCAGATTCTGAGTCGTCGTACCAAGAATAACCCGATCCTGATTGGTGAACCGGGTGTTGGTAAGACCGCCATCGCAGAAGGACTGGCACACCGAATCATTCGAGGCGATGTTCCTGAAAACTTGAAATCAAAGCAGATCTATTCATTGGATATGGGTGCTTTGATTGCCGGAGCCAAATACAAAGGTGAGTTTGAGGAACGTTTGAAGGCTGTTGTAAACGAAGTGATGAAATCAGACGGTGAAATCATTCTGTTTATCGATGAAATTCATACGTTGGTGGGTGCCGGAAAAGGAGAAGGCGCTATGGATGCTGCCAATATCTTAAAACCGGCCTTAGCAAGAGGTGATTTGAGAGCTATCGGTGCTACTACCTTGGATGAATACCAGAAGTATTTTGAAAAGGATAAAGCCTTGGAACGTCGTTTCCAGATTGTCATGGTAGATGAACCGGATGAAGTGGATGCCATTTCTATCCTTCGTGGTTTGAAGGAGAAGTATGAAAACCACCATAAGGTTCGTATTAAAGATGACGCTATCATTGCTGCCGTTCAGTTGTCAACACGGTATATTACCGATCGTTTCTTGCCGGATAAAGCCATCGATTTGATGGATGAAGCTGCTGCCCGTCTGCGTATGCAGATGAACTCAGTGCCGGAAGCGTTGGATGAAGTATCTCGCCGTATCAAACAGTTGGAGATTGAGCGTGAAGCGATCAAACGTGAAGATGATAAGGACAAACTGGAACAGTTGAATAAGGAAATCGCAGACCTGAAAGATGAGGAAACCAAACAGAAGGCTCAGTGGGAAAACGAAAAGTCATTAATCAACAAGATCCAGCAGGATAAGATTGATATCGAAAACTTGAAGTTCGAGGCTGAAAAAGCGGAACGTGAAGGCGATTATGGAAAAGTTGCCGAAATCCGTTACGGTAAGATCAAGGAAAAGGAAAACGATATCAAGGAAGTGCAGGAAAAACTGCATAGCATGCAAGGTGGTGCAGCTATGATCAAGGAGGAAGTCGACAGCGATGATATCGCAGAAGTCGTTTCTCGTTGGACCGGAATACCTGTCACCAAGATGATGCAGAGCGAAAAAGATAAGCTGTTGCATCTGGAAGAGGAATTGCATAAGCGGGTAATCGGACAGGATGAAGCTATTCATGCTATTGCGGATGCAGTTCGTCGGAGCCGTGCAGGCCTGCAAGATCCGAAACGACCGATCGGTTCTTTCATCTTCTTAGGTACGACGGGTGTAGGTAAAACAGAATTGGCTAAGGCGTTGGCTGATTATCTGTTTAATGACGAAAACATGATGACTCGTATTGATATGAGTGAATATCAGGAAAAGTTCAGTGCGACTCGTCTGATTGGTGCACCTCCGGGATACGTAGGATATGATGAAGGCGGTCAGTTGACAGAAGCTATTCGTCGTAAACCTTATTCGGTTGTTTTGTTTGATGAAATCGAAAAAGCTCATCCGGATGTATTCAATATCTTGTTGCAGGTATTGGATGATGGTCGACTGACGGATAACAAGGGCCGTACGGTAAACTTCAAGAATACCATTATTATTATGACAAGTAATATGGGTTCTTCCTTGATTCGGGAAAACTTTGAAAAGATAACCGATGCCAACCGGAATACGGTGGTTGAAGAGACTAAAAAACAGGTACTCGAATTGTTGAAGAAAACTATTCGTCCGGAATTCTTGAATCGTATTGACGAAATCATCATGTTCACACCGTTGAACGAAAAGGAAATTCGTGAAATAGTAGGTTTGCAGTTGAATGCGGTGAAGAAGATGGTTGAGAAGAACGGTATCGACTTGCAGTTTACAGATGCTGCTCTCGACTTTATCAGTCACGAAGGTTACGATCCGCAATTCGGTGCACGTCCTGTTAAACGAGTTATTCAGCGGTATGTCTTGAATGAGTTGTCAAAAGAGATCTTAAGTGGTCATGTTGACCGGTCTCGTCCAATTGTGATCGACCGCAATGGTGATGGACTTATCTTCAAGAATTAAAGCGTATATTCATGAAGTAAAATAGAAGCCTTGGTTGCTGCAAAGCAGCCAGGGCTTTTTTTGTGCCTTTCTTATTGCTGTTATGAAAATAAATACTATATTTGTCAATAGTTTAATCATTAAAGCTTTAAATTATGGGCGAGAATAAAGATTTTATCTATGACGAGGATGAATCCGTGAAATTTATACAGAATTATTTACCTCAGGAGTTAAAAGGCAAATTCAGCAATGATGATATAAATTATATTGTTGATGTGATTTATGAATACTACGAAAGTAAAGGCTGTATGGATGAAGATATTGATGATGATACAGAAATAGAAATCGATGAAGACGAACTGACGGCCTTTGTTGTCAAGAATGCGCTGAAAGATGGTGTAGGAAAGTTTACTCCAGAAGAAATCACCTTTATTGTGCAGGGAGAAATGGCCTATTGCGAGTCATTAGATATGTTTGAATAATAACTAATAAAAAACGGAACAAGATGAAAAGTGTGAAAGTGTTGTCAGCATTGCTTCTTTCTTTTGCATTGATTTTTTCAAGTTGTGGCACTTGGAATAATACGCAGAAAGGAGCTGCCATAGGTGTTGGTGGTGGAGCTGCCGTTGGTGCAGGTGTTGGTGCGTTGGCTGGTAATACGGCATTAGGCACAGTTATCGGTGCTGCAGTTGGTGGTACTGCCGGTGCCTTGATAGGAAAGAAAATGGATAAGCAGAAGAAGGAACTCGAAGCTACTTTGCCTGAGGAAACAACCGTAGAAACAATTAATGAAGGAGAAGCCTTGAAGGTGACATTCGATTCGGGTATTCTGTTTGCAACTAATTCAAGTACTTTGAGCGATGCTTCAAAGAGTGCATTGCGTAATCTGGCGACCAGTTTGAATCAGAATCCGGATACGGATATTAAGATTGTCGGCCATACGGATAATACAGGTAATGTTGATTATAATCAAACCTTGTCAGAAAAAAGAGCAAAAAGTGTGTTTGATTATTTGATGGTTGATCAAGGTGTCAGCAGTAAGCGCATGACGTATGAAGGAAAAGGTATTCACGAGCCGGTGGCTGATAATTCAACCGTCGAAGGCCGTGCGTTGAACCGTCGTGTTGAAATTCTGATTTTGCCAAGTCAGCAGATGATAGAGGATGCACAAAATGGTACTTTGAAATAATCTTGATTATATAGTGAATCTCCGATCCGCCTCTGTTTGTTTCTCGGTTTATGAAACGGGAGAAAGGGGCAGATCGGAGGTTTTTGTGTAAAGAAAAAGGAAATATTTAAAAGATAAAAACATTTGGAATCATATACCGGTTACTTTTATAAGACCTGGTAGTTCCTGTTGAGAAAGTATCAGGTATTTCATCGGAAAGAAAAGCAAATGCATGTACAGTAAAGATGAACTAAAAAGTTTAAAGAAAGAGTTTTGGGAAAGTTTTGCTTCCTATTGTGAAGTTCAGCCTTATTTACGCCGGCGTCGTAAGATGTGGGTTTTATATAATACAAAAGTAAAAGGGGTTGAGTTGAAGTTTGATGCAA
This sequence comes from Parabacteroides sp. AD58, assembly GCF_023744375.2. Taxonomy (NCBI): domain Bacteria; kingdom Pseudomonadati; phylum Bacteroidota; class Bacteroidia; order Bacteroidales; family Tannerellaceae; genus Parabacteroides; species Parabacteroides absconsus. Next base: position 412,823 of record NZ_CP146284.1, read on the forward strand.
CTCGGGATGGTGCTTTTGTCATATTGGAAGTTAACCATCGGCAGGAAGATCAGCGCCTGGAAATGTATGAGAAATTGACATGGTATAGAGATAATTTGGAAAAGGATTTTCCAGAAGGTCTGATTTGGGATATATGTTTTGTTCGTGAAACCGGTCAACAGGTTGCTCGTATCTATACCAAAAAGACGGGTATAGATTTTCACAGACGTGAAGATTGGGGCGATTTTTTCTCATTTATGGCTAAACAAATGTATTTGTTGGAACGTAATTTCATGAAGATTGCAGAATATATACGTGAATAGGAGATGGTGGCATGAGATGGATAGGAAATATATTTTTGGCGCTTATAATGATGTCGTGCCAATCAGGTGACGATGTCTTGAATGTATTGGCTAAATCGGGAGTGAGTAAAGAGCTGGCAGTGTTCCGATCAGAAAAATATTTGAATGTTTCATATAATTTGTCGTTTCATATACCTGAAAATAAGAAGGAACCTGTTACGGGAGTGGCCAATATTTTATGGGATCAAGGAGAAAAGTTACCTTTGATTATTGACTTTCGTGGCGATTCTTCCCAAATCATTTCCGTGATGCTAAATCGGGAACCTGTTGATTACAGTGTAAAGAACGAACATATCATTGTGCCCTCATCCAGTTCCTGGTCCGGGAAAAATATGGTTTCGATAGTATTTCGTTCCTCTGATCAGTCGTTAAACCGAAGAGATGATTTTTTATATACATTGCTGGTTCCTGATCGTGCGCGGACATTATTCCCTTGTTTCGACCAACCTGATATTAAAGCACATTATTCGTTGGAATTAACTGTTCCTGAATCATGGAGAGCTGTTGCCAATGGTAAAATTGAAAAGATAGATTCGTTGTCTCACCCGGGGAAACATATCATAACATTTCAGGAAACTGAGCCGTTGCCTACCTATTTATTCTCATTTGTTGCCGGGAAGCTTGAGAAAGAAACTTTCTCAAGAGGAAATCGGGATATCTCAATTTATCATAGGGAAACTGATCCTGCCCGTCAGAAGCAATGTCCGGAGATAGCCCGTCAAGTATTGGATGCATTAGACTGGATGGAAGCGTATACAGGTGTTCCTTATCCGTTTGCCAAATATGATCTGGTCATTCTTCCGGGATTCCAGTATGGCGGCATGGAACATACGGGAGCAACTTTATATAATGATCAAAGCATGTTCCTGAATGAGGAGCCAACATTAGATGAACAATTGAGGCGGAGTACTTTGATTGCCCACGAAACGGCCCATATGTGGTTTGGTGATTATGTTACGATGCAATGGTTTAATGATGTCTGGACGAAAGAAGTCTTTGCCAATTATTTTGCCGCAAGGATGGTAGAACCTGTTTATCCAACCATAAATCATCGGTTAAATTTTATTCGTAGTTATATACCGGCAGCTTATGCGGAAGACCGGACTGACGGAGCAACTCCAATTCAACAAGATTTGGATAATTTGAGAAATGCAGGTCTGGTATATAGTAATATTGTATATGATAAATCTCCGGTAGTTCTGGAAATGCTGATTCAGCGGATGGGAGCTGACGCTTTCCAGAAAGGAATTCATGACTATTTGATGACTTATGGTTATGCTAATGCAACTTGGGATCAGTTAATTGCCATATTAAGCAAATACACTGAACGGGACCTGATTCATTGGAGTCAGGTCTGGGTGAAAGAACCGGGAATGCCAGTCTTGCAAGCTTATGTAAGTGGTGACAGTCTGCATGTGGAAGAATCAGATCCAAGGGATAGGGGATTTGTTTGGCCCCAGCAGTTGAAGTATCGCATCTGTGAAGAAGGTACAACAGAAGATGTGATGGTGGAAATAGGAGATACAGATCGCATTCAGTCGGTTAAGTTAACGCATACATATGAAAAGCCGTCGATTCTGCCGAATATTGACGGGCGGGGATATGGTTATTTCCGTCTTGGAAGCACAGATAGCGAAGCAGCATTTGCCAGTTTAGATACAACAAATGATGATGTACTGAAAGGTTCTTTGCTTATTACCTTATATGAAAATTTACAGCAAGGAACTTTGGATGCAGATTATTTTCTGAAATCTTTGTTGACTTATCTTAAACAGGAAAAGAATGATTTGTTGTATTCTTCAGCATTAGGATATGTAGGAAATGCGGCACATTTTCTTTCAGAGACTCCTTCTTGGCTCGAAACCGGTTTATGGCAACTGGTAGCTGAAGGGAAAACTCAGGGACGTCGCTTACAGGCTTTCCGCCAATATATGAATCTGGCAGAATCAAAGGAGGCGACAGACCGTCTGTATCTTTTATGGAAGAACAAAGATAAAAGAGCCGGTTTACCTTTAAGCGAACGGGATGAAATCAACCTGTCATATCAGCTGGCAATCCGTTTGCCAGAAAAGGCGGATGAAATTGTGGAAGAGCAATTAAAGCGTATCTCAAATCCGGACAGACAGACAGAATACCGTTTTATCTCTCCGTCGGTTTCACCCCGGAAGGAAGTTCGTGACAGTGTATTTGACGCATTGCTTATAGCTGATAACCGTCGGATTGAGCCGTGGGCTTCTGCTGCCTTGTCATTATTGAACCATCGGTTAAGAGAAAAAGAGTCGGTAGAATACATCCGTCCGGCTTTGGACGTCTTGCAAGAAGTACAACGGACAGGCGATATCTTTTTCCCGACGTCGTGGTTACGGTCTTTGTTAGGTGCCCATTCATCCCTTCAGGCCCGGGATGAGGTTGAAGCCTTTTATGCGGAATATCCGGATTATCCTGAGATGTTGTTGAATAAAGTACGTCAGCAGGCAGATCATTTATATAGACAACACCCAAATGAATAAAGAGATATTATATGTCAGATCAAGATAAGATATCAGAAGCTCTTCAGAGGTTAGGCATTGCATCGCTGAACGATATGCAACGGTCGGTGTTGGAGGCTGGTACAAAAAAAGACTTGGTTTTGCTCAGTCCGACCGGATCGGGTAAGACCTTGGCCTTTTTGCTGCCATTATTACCGATATTAACACCAGAAGAGAAAACGCAAGTGATGGTGATTGCTCCTTCTCGGGAGCTGGCCTTACAGATAGAATCTGTGTTCCGTTCGTTGGGAACAGGATTAAAAGTAACCTGCTGTTATGGCGGGCATCCTTTCCAGGTAGAGAAACGGAGTCTGGAGCATCCGCCTGTATTATTAGTAGGAACACCGGGACGTATTCTGGATCATATAGAGAAAGGAAATCTGTCTTTACAGTCGGTACACACGGTTATTTTGGATGAGTTCGACAAGTCGTTGGAGTTGAAGTTTGTTCCAGAGATGAAAAAGATCATGGCCCGTTTGCCACAGGTAAGACGTAAGGTTTTGACTTCGGCAACGGAAGCGATCGAAATACCGGAATTTATCCATTTGCATCAGCCGATACGGATTTCTTATCTGACTGCTACGAAATCATTGAAAGGTCTGAAATTATATCAGGTTCGGTCTCCTCAGAAGGACAAACTGATGTGTTTTTATGGACTGTTGGGAGAATTGGATGGAGAATCAGCTTTAGTATTCTGTAATCATCGGGAGTCTGTTGAGCGGGTAGGACAATTTCTGGCCCAAAAACAAGTAGACTGTGTCTGCTTCCATGGTGGAATGGAACAGGCAGACCGCGAACAGCAGTTGGCTCTTTTCCGTAATCGGACTGCCTCTGTCTTGATATCAACGGATTTGGCAGCCCGGGGATTGGATATCCCGGAAGTGAAGCATGTGATCCATTATCATCTGCCACTGAATGAAGAGGCTTTTGTGCATCGTAACGGGCGAACAGCGCGTATGCATGCCGAAGGTGCCGCTTATTTGTTATTGAATGAAGCTGAAACTGTGCCGGAATATGTTTCACCGGAACCGGAAGAGTTCTTTTTACCCGAAAAGCCTCGTCGGCCAAAGGCTTCTGAATGGACTACACTGACTATTCATCGGGGAAAACGGGATAAGTTAAGCAAGAAAGACATTGCCGGTTTCTTGTACCAGAAAGGACAGATTAACCGAGAAGACGTGGGTGTGATCGAAGTCTTTGAATCATGCGCATTGGTCGCTGTCAAGAAAAATTGTAAAAAGGAATTACTTTCCCGGATTCGGGAAGAGAAAATAAAGAATATCAAAGCTAAATTTTCATAAGATGATTCATCGGATATTGATTAAACAGGCAGAATTGAACCAACAAAAGGTTGACATTCTGATAGAAAAGAATCTGATCAGCCAAATTGGTAAAGACCTGGTTGCAGAGGATGCTGAAGTGATTGATGCGAAGGGCATGGCAGTTATTCCCGGATTAGTGAACGGACATACGCATGCTGCTATGACTCTGTTCAGAGGGTTTGCTGATGATATGAAGTTAATGCCTTGGCTGGAACAGAAAATTTGGCCCAACGAAGCGAAGATGACACGCGAGGACGTGTATTGGGGCGCCAAATTGGCTTGCTTAGAAATGATTAAGTCCGGGACAACTACGTTTCTGGACATGTATCAGAAATTCCGGGGAACAGCGGATGCCGTTGAAGAAATGGGAATCCGAGGATATTTATCGGCAGTTTGTTTTGACCGTTTTGATCCAGCGCTCACCGAGAAAGGCAAAAAAGAATGTGAGAAGTTATATTCGGTTGTAGATGAATATGGTTCGAGAATTCAGTATGCATTAGGTCCTCATGCAATTTATACGGTTTCAGGAGAGCTGCTGCAATGGATTCATTCATTTGCCAACGATCATAGATGTTTAATACATTTGCACTTGGCGGAAACAGAAGAAGAGGTGAACAATTCTATTCGTCAGTTTGGCTTTTCACCGGTTCGTTATCTGTATAAGCTTGGCGTATTATCACCGCGTTTGGTTATAGCGCATGGTGTATATGTTGATAAAGACGAAATCCGGATGCTGTCTGATTATGGAGTAAAGGTTATTCATAATCCGGCCTCAAATATGAAGTTGGCTTCGGGTATCTGCTTTCAGTTCGCTGAAATGAAAGAGGCCGGTGTAAAAGTAGGACTTGGTACGGACGGCTGTTCATCCAGCAATAATCTGGATATGATCGAAGCCATGAAACAGGCTGCTTTGTTGGGAAAAGCCTGGCGGAAAGATCCGGAAGTATTGACTGCGTCAGAAATGCTGGAGGCAGCTACTTGTACGGGAGCAGACATTTTAGGTCTGAAAGCTGGTCGGATTGAAGCGGGATATCTGGCAGATCTCTGTTTGATTGACTTGCAGAGTCCGGCATTTACCCCGAATTTCAACTTTGTTTCCAATTTGGTGTATGCAGCCAATGGAAGTTGTGTTGATACGGTTATCTGCAATGGTAAAGTATTGATGCGTCATAAGCAAGTACCGGGTGAAGCAGAAATATTGGAACAGGCCGCTCGGTGCGCCTATAATTTAGTAAAACGATAAGAAGATATAGATATGAAAGAAACAAGAGATTTGTATGCTGAAACAGCGTCTTTCTTAGCCGCTTGTATATCCGGCAAGCCGGAAACAGCTGTAATTTTAGGTAGTGGACTAGGTTCATTGGCTGATGCCATCGAAGAGCCTACAATAATTCCCTATCACCAGATTCCGCATTTTATGCGTTCAACAGCTTCGGGTCATAAAGGGAATTTTATCTGTGGCAAGTTAGGTGGTAAATCAATATTGGCCATGCAGGGACGTTTCCATTATTACGAAGGTTATACGATGGAACAAGTGACGTTTCCTATCCGCGTAATGAAACTTTTAGGTATCAAGAACCTCTTTGTCTCAAATGCGGCCGGAGGAATCAACACGAGTTTCAAGGTTGGTGATCTGATGATTATTCGTGATCATATCAATATGATGCCCAATCCGTTAATTGGTCCGAACAAAGAGGAATTTGGTACGCGTTTCCCTGACATGACACGGGCATACGACCGGGAGTTTATCCGTCTGATGGAAGAAATTGCCGCAGAGAAACAGATCGCATTAAAGAAAGGTGTTTATGTTGGTCTGACTGGTCCGTCGTATGAAACACCTGCCGAATATGCTTTCTATGGAAAAGCCGGTGGCGATGCTATTGGAATGAGTACGGTTCCTGAAGTCATCGTAGCGCGTCATTGTGGTATCCGGGTGTTTGGTATGTCGGTCATTACCAATGAAGGTTATCATTTTGCCGATGATTTTGTGAACGATGCTAATGATGTGATTGAGGCTGCCAATCGGGCTGCTGAACGAATGACAACTTTGTTCTCCGAACTAATTGCTCGTATCTGATCGTATTGAGGGTTCAATACATTTGTTTCCGGTAATCAATCGTGCAACAGCCCGGGCTGTGCTGTGAGAGAATATCTTTACATACATTTTTTATATAATAAAAGAGAGAACTGCCATGAATCGATATTTGTTTTGTCTGCTTACTTTGTTAAGCTATCTGAGTCTGATAAGTTGTTCTTTTTCCGATTCAACAAAGGAAACAATAACTTTTAACCCGTATGTGGAGGCGTTTACTTCCGGCTTGGTGTCACGGTATGTGACACCAACATTGGTTCTGCAGGAGGAAATTCCGGCAGAGATGCAAGCCGAGGGCAAATGGAAAGAACATGTACAGCTGAATCCTAAGGCTGAAGGCACGTTTGTACTGGAAGAAGGGCGGATTGTGAAGTTCAAACCCGCCGGCTGTCTGGAACGAGATACACGTTATACGTTGTCTGTCGATCTTGCGGCTTGGAAATCGATTCCGGAAAAGAAGTATCAGCATTTCTCCACTTCGTTTCATACAAAAGCCCTTGAGGTAAAGGCTTATCTTTCCTCTTTAGACATAAATCCTTCGAATAGCGGGAATTATAATCTGACTTACCTTGTCCTGACTTCCGATCGAGAATTGCCTGCTAACGTAGAACAATTAGTCGGTCCATCATCCGACCTGAAAGGTGTCTGGCAGCATGGATCAGACGGGAAGAAGCATGTTTTGACGCTTGAGAACATTGTGCCGGGAAGTGAAGATGTCTGCCTTTCCGTGTTGCCCAACAAATGGAATGTTGCAGAAAAAACGTTGGTTTGTACGTCTGTCCCGGCTAAAGATGACTTCTCGGTGTTTGATATCCAGTATGTCCGGACTCCGGAACGATATGTGGAAGTGACTTTTACACAGGCGTTGAAGAAAGATCAGGTATTAGATGGTCTGGCTTATATCGAAGACAACGTTTCCAAACTGGTATCGGTAGAAGGAAATAAGTTGCGTTTATATCCGGATCAGAATCGGAACGGAGACTTAAAGGTTGTCTTAAAGAAAGAGATTCAAAGTACATCAGGTACTTTACTGGCGAAAGATGAGACAAGGGAAATCCGGGAAAACGACGGATGTCCGGATGTCCGGTTCATGGGTGATGGCGTGATCATTCCGCAGTCCGACAAGTTGCATGTTCCTTTCCAGGCAATAGCGCTGAAAGGGGTAGTTGTTAGAGTGGTGAAAATCGGAGAACAGAATATCGGACAATTTCTCCAGACGAATGAACTGGATGGCACGGCTGAACTGATGCGTTTGGGCCGGCTGATTACCCGTCAGGTCATCTTCTTCGACGAGCATAATTACGATCTGACGCGTTGGAACACATTTGCCCTTGATCTGAAGCAACTCATTGATCCGGAACCGGGAGCTATCTATCGGGTTATTTTATCGTTCGATGAAAGTCTTTCAGCGTATGATTGTCCTCAGTTGGAAACCAAGACGAAAGAACAGATTCTGGCTGAAAACGAGATGGCTTTTCGGGAAGAGTTGAATCAGTTTGATGCCGGTGGCTGGTATTATCAGGAAAGTCTGAATACAGATTGGAATACGTATAAGTATGCCGAGCGGAATGATCCGTGTTCTCCTTCCTATTATTTCAATCGTTCTGCCGGAAAGAATATATTGGTCTCTAACATCGGACTGATGGCGATGGCTGGAACTGACGGAAAGATGGTTGTGCTGGCACATCATCTGCAAACAACGGAACCGATGAGTGGTGTGCAGATCGGAGCCTATAACTATCAGAAAGAATTATTGGCTGAAGGGACTACGGATAATGACGGACGTGTGGTCTTTGATTGCCGAAAAGCCGGTGGACGTCCTTACTATCTGTTGGCTTCAGAAGGTAAACAGCGCTCCTATCTAAGAGTGAATGAAGGTTCTAATCTCTCTTTGAGCTCATTTGATGTGGATGGAGAAGTTGTACAGAAAGGAATCAAAGGTTTCATTTATGGAGAAAGAGGTGTTTGGCGTCCGGGCGATACCATTCATGTCGGATTCATGTTGTTCGACCGAAGCAAGATGTTACCGGCCCATCATCCGGTGAAGCTATCGTTATTTAATCCGCTGGGGCAACTGTATCAGCAGAAAGTCAGTACACAAGGAAGTGACGGGTTGTATGTTTTCCATATTCCGACTGAAGCATCGGTTCCAACGGGCGCCTGGAATGTAAAAGTTGAAGTAGGAGGCGTGTCGTTTGATAAGCGACTTCGGGTGGAAAGCATCAAACCGAATCGCCTGAAAATCCGGTTGGATGTTCCGGATTTATTGCTTCGGGAACAGGAGGTTTCTATTCCGTTGCATGCCGAATGGTTACAAGGGGCAAAAGCACGTAACTTGAAATATGATGTGAAAGGGACATTCGTTTCTACCGGAACTTCATTCAAGAATTATCCGGATTATACGTTTGATAATCCGACGGTGTCATTTAATAGTGAAGAAAGTCAGCTGATTTCCGGAACTACAAATGGTGAAGGTGATGCTTCTGTGAGGATTCGGCTGAATGTGGGTGCAACAGCACCCGGAATGTTGTTGGGTAGTTTTACGACGAAAGTTTATGAAGAATCCGGCGATTTCAGTATCGATGCGGTTCGTTTGTTGTATTCTCCTTATCAGCGTTATGTCGGTATTCATTCTCCACAGACGGACCGGCAACCGTTAAGTACGGATCAGGATCATACCTTCCAGCTCGTATCTGTCGATTATAACGGTACGCCGATAGCTGGATCAGAATTGGATGTTTCCGTCTATAAATTGGATTGGTATTGGTGGTGGAGTGCCGACCAGAGTACATTGGCCAATTTTACCTCGAGCAGTTATTATAAACCGGTGAAACCGGAAAAGCTGACTACCGATGAAACCGGAAAAGCTTCCTTAGCCCTTTCGTTCGATGAGAAGAATTGGGGAACTTATCTCATCCAGGCAAAAGATCGGAAGAGCGGACATACAACTGGAGTGGTTAGTTATTTCGACTGGCCTAATGTGAATAGGGAGCGAGATTTTTCGACTACAGATGCGGCTTCCATATTGGAATTCAAGTTAGACAAGGACAGTTATGTTCCAGGTGAGGATATTCGGGTTACGATTCCTTCTTCTACCAGGAGCCGTGCTGTTGTCAGTGTACAGACCGGTTCAACCGTATTGCTGGTAAAAGAGTTTGAGTGTGAAGCGAATCAGACGACTTTTACCATTCGGGCAACTGAAGAGATGCAGCCGAATGCTTATCTGTTCGTTTCATTGTTACAACCGCATGGTGCAACGGTGAATGATATGCCTATCCGGATGTTCGGTGTCGTTCCGTTTACCGTAATTTCAGAAGAGAGTCATTTGCATCCTCAGCTGACAACGGCTAAAGAATGGAAACCGGAGAGTATGTGCCAGGTGACAGTCTCGGAACAGAAAGGCCGGGCGATGTCATATACCTTAGCAGTTGTAGATGAAGGTTTGTTGGATTTGACCCGTTTCCAGACGCCCGATCCGTGGAAGACTTTCTATGCTCGCGAAGCTTTAGGTGTAGAGACCTGGGATTTGTATAATTATGTTCTGGGTGCTTATGGCGGACGAATCGAACAATTGTTCAGTATTGGTGGTGATGATGCCTTGAACAAGGGACCGAAAGCTGTCGTGAACCGCTTTGCTCCGGTTGTTAAGTTCATAGGTCCATTCCAATTGAAGAAAGGCAAACGGAAAACGCATCAGATTGATATTCCTAATTACAATGGTCGTGTTCGGGTGATGGTGGTTGCTACGAACGGTGCCTCATTTGGTCATACGGAACAAAGTATCATGGTCCGTAAGCCGGTTATGTTATTAGGTACGTTACCACGGGTTGTGGGAACGAATGAAGAAATCGTCATTCCGGCTACGGTTTTTGCTACGGAAGATAACGTCGGAGACGTAACGGTATCACTGCAATGTTCTGCTGCTGTCGAAATAGTGGGTAATACCACGCAAACGCTTCATTTCACGAAGAAAGATGACAAAACGGTTTCTTTCCGGATCAAAGTGAAGAATCCGGTAGACAAGATCCGGGTTACCATGCAGGCGGAAGGGAAAGGCGAAATATCAACTTATGCTGCTGATTTAGCGGTACGGACGGTTACTACGGTACAAAGAAAAGGCTGGGAGGCCGTTATTAAGCCGGGTGAAACCTGGAAGCAGCCGGTTCAGCTAAGCGGAATGAATGGAAGCAACCGCCTGTTGTTGGATGTCTCGTCTATTCAGCCTCTCAATTTATCTGCCCGGTTAAGCGAGCTGACAGACTATCCGCATGCTTGTCTGGAACAACTGGTTTCAAAAGCGTTCCCGCAGTTGTATCTGTCGGATGTATCGGAACAGACAGCCGATCAGGTAATGGGAGCCGAACAGCAGGTGAAACAAATCATCAGCCGCTTGCGCTCGTATCAGTTGCCGACGGGCTCCTTTGCTTATTGGCCCGGACAGAGCAACTCGAATGCATGGGGAAGTATTTATGCCCTGCATTTCCTGTTGATGGCTGAAGGAAAAGGATATGCAGTTCCGGCTACCTTGAAGCTGCAGGCTTTGGCTGATTTGCAGAAGATGGCGTCGGGATGGAAACCGGTCGCAACGGGTTATCAGCAGGAAGCCGAGATGTTGACACAGGCTTATCGGCTGTATGTCTTGGCCTTGGCGAATAAAGCAGATATGGGAGCCATGAACCGCCTTCGTGCGCAGCAGCAATTGCCTGTCGCAGCTCAGTGGATGTTGTCGGCTTCGTATGCTGTGGTCGGACGCTCTGACGTAGCCAAGACCTTGTTGGAGAAGACAACTGAGAATTCGACATCTTCGCTGGTATATGATGAGACGTTTGGTTCGGCCTTCCGGAATGAAGCCATACGGCTGGTCGCTCTTTGCCTGGTGAAAGAGAATGAGGAAGCGACTACGCTGGTTACTCGTCTGGCCAAGAAACTTGCTTCGGATGATTGGCTGAGTACGCAGGAGACGGCTTTTGCTTTGGTGGCATTGGCGGGCTATTATCAGCAGTATCCTACGAAGACCGGAAGAATGCAGTTCACTTATCAGTATGCAGACCAGCAGGAAACGGTTCGGACAGAGAAGTCTGTCTGGTCAGACCGGTTGTTGGAGGGGGCGGATTCTTCTTCCTCCGATCTTGTGATCAAGAACGAAGGGGAAACGGCCTTGTATGTCCAGGCAGAATCGTTGGCCGAGATTCCGCAGCAGGATGTGAAAGAGTCGCAGCGTAAACTGAAGCTGTCTGTCACGTATCAGACAACCGATGGCCGGCCTTTGGATATCGCTTCCTTGGAACAGGGAACGAATTTCACTGCGCAGGTACTGATCCAGAACCCGACGGCTTTGCCTTTGCGGAATCTGGTATTGACAGAAATCTTCCCGTCGGGTTGGGAAATCCTGAATACACGCTTTATGCCGACGGTTGTTTCTTCAGCAGACAGCAATGTCAGTTATCAGGATATTCGTGATGATCGGGTATGCAGCTATGTCGATTATCTGGCTCCGGGCAGTCATGTGCTGGTTCGCGTGAACCTTTGTGCTGTATATCCGGGTAAATTCTATCTGCCGCCAGTGAGTTGCGAGGCGATGTACGACCGGCAGATTGCAGCGAATACGGCAAGTGGCATGGTGGAAGTGAAATAAACAGATGGATGATAGTCGGAAAGGCTTGGGGAACGATCTTCTTCAAGCCTTTTCTCGTTTTTGGAAGAAATACCCGAAGATAGGTATTGTCTTTTCTCTTGATTTCCGTAATTTTGCAGATCCAAAAAAGATTTGATCATTGAAAGCACGATTGCAGACATATCTCCGATGGATTCTCCCGATTATCTTCATCTTGTATTTGGGAGAAATCGTCTCATTCACACATGTTCATATTGTGAACGGTGTTACGATCGTGCACGCTCACCCTTCTCAAGACAAGGACGGACAGCATAAGCATTCTTTACAGGAATTGCAGCTGTTTCATGCTCTTTCTACGATTACTGTAGAAGACGGAGCCGTTACCGTTCTCTCTCTGTTCGATTTCATTCCTTCTTTCTTGCAGGAAATTGAATCGCAGGTTTTCGGGTTCTTGAGAAAGGTTTGTTTTATTCCTTATCATCTGCGGGCTCCTCCGGTTCTGATTTCATTCATTTAATCTAAAGGGCAGGATAGTTTTCCGGGCCCTGAATCATTATGGCTTCTTCTGTCGAAAGGAGAGGGCATCCCCAATTTATTATCCTAAAAGAATTGAAATCATGCAAAGAATATTTTTAGTATGGTTCAGCCTGTGCTGTATCCTGTTTGCTGCCAGAGCTGAACACGAGGGAGTGAATTTGAATCCGTCTGATGCCAATATCTTCGGACATGTTGTAGATAAAAAATCAGGAGAGCATATCTCTTATGTGAATATTTTCCTGGAAGGAACAACGATCGGAACGGTTACCGATGCTACCGGTCATTACTCGTTGACCAATCTGCCGGAAGGAGAATTTCAGCTGGTGCTGAAATCGATCGGGTATCAGACGGTCAAGAAAAAGGTGGTCCTCAAGAAGGGGAAAACCTTGGAGGTAAATTTTGAGGCAGAGGAAGATGCCGTTTCCCTAGATGGCGTCGTCGTGTCGGCCAACCGCAATGAGACAACACGCCGGATGGCTCCGTCGCTGGTGAATGTCTTGGATTCGAAAGTGTTTGAATCGTCCAACGCGGTGTCGTTGGCCGAAGGACTGAATTTCCAGCCGGGAGTGCGGGTGGAAAACAACTGTCAGAACTGCGGCTTCCAGCAGGTGCGTATCAACGGACTGGACGGACCGTATACGCAGATATTGGTAGACAGCCGTCCTATCTTCAGCGCATTAACCGGCGTGTATGGATTGGAACAGATTCCGGCCAATATGATCGAACGGGTGGAAGTGATGCGCGGTGGCGGCTCGGCCCTGTTCGGCTCGTCGGCCATTGCGGGAACCATCAATATTATTACCAAAGAGCCTTTACGTAATTCGGCCCAGGTGTCTCATTCGCTGACCATGGTTGGTGGAAGCAGTGCCGACAATAACACCACGGTGAATGCCTCGTTGGTAACCGACGATCAGAAAGCTGGTATTTATATCTTCGGTCAGAGCCGTATCCGTGATCCGTATGACCATGACGGCGACGGTTATTCGGAATTGGGAAAAATCCGTGCGAAGACCATCGGTTTCCGTTCGTACCTGAAGACAAGTAATTATTCGAAACTGACGTTGGAGTATCATGGTATCCATGAATTCCGCCGGGGCGGAAACTCGTTCAACAAGCCTCCTCACGAAGCGGATATTGCCGAGCAGACCGATCATGACATCAACGGTGGCGGATTGAAGTATGATTTGTTCTCGAAAGATTATAAGCATCGTTTCGGTGCCTATGCGTCGGCACAGCATACCAAGCGCGAGAGTTATTATGGAGCCGGAAAAGACCCGAATGCTTATGGCTCGACCACGGATATGACGGCTATCGTCGGCTCGCAATATAGCTATTCGTTCGACCGCTGCCTGTTCATGCCGGCCGAACTGACTACTGGATTGGAGTATAACTTCGACAATCTGCACGACTTGATGCTCGGTCACGACCGCGAGGTGAAGCAGACGACACATATCGAGAGTGTGTTCTTGCAGAATGAATGGAAGAACAAACGGTGGAGCTTCCTGATCGGTGGCCGTCTGGATAAGCACAACCTGATCAATCATGTCATCTTCAGTCCGCGGGCGAATGTGCGTTATAACCCGACCGACAATATCAATATCCGCCTGGCTTACTCAAGCGGTTTCCGGGCTCCGCAGGCATTCGATGAAGATTTGCATATCGAGGCGGTGGGCGGTACGGTTTCGAAGATTGAACTGTCCGACAATTTGAAGGAAGAGCGTTCCAACAGCCTGAGTGCGTCGGTCGATTACTACCATCGCTTCGGTCCGGTGCAGGTGAACTTCCTGGTGGAAGGATTCTATACCGACTTGAAGGATGTGTTTGATCTGAAGAAGACGGGCCTCGACGAGCATGGCGATATCGTGATGGTGCGTTATAATGCTTCCGGCGCACGGGTGATGGGATTGAACCTGGAAGGAAAGATGGCCTACTCGTGGATGCAGATTCAGGCAGGAGCTACCTGGCAGCGGAGCCGTTATAAGGAAGCCATGCAGTGGAGCGACGATGTGACTCCGCAGAAAAAGATGTACCGCACACCCGATTTGTATGGTTACCTGACATCCACCTTTACGCCGGTGAAGCGTCTGTCGCTTGCCCTGACGGGAACGTATACGGGCAGCATGCTGGTGCAGCATAATTTGCGGGAAGGATACAATATCCCGGATAAGGATGTGACGACGCCCGATTTCTTCGACCTGAACCTGAAGGTGGGCTATGATATTCCGTTGTTTAAGACCGTAACCCTGCAGGTGAATGCCGGCGTGAAGAATATCTTCAATGCCTATCAGAATGATTTCGACCAGGGCGAGAAACGCGATGCGGGTTATATATATGGTCCCGGCATGCCGCGGAGTTATTTCGTAGGCTGTAAGATTTCTTATTGAGAGAAAAGAAACGAGTAGTAATATAAGATGAATTCCGCTGAGCCTCATCGGTTTTTCCCCTGAGCAGTCAAGTTCCCGCTGAGGCTCACCGGAATTTTAGAAATACTCCATCACTTCGCGTATCCCGGTTATTGTTGAGGAGCGGGAGCCGGAATGGCACCGAGCTGTTGCAACATCGTGAAGATGTCGGGCAACCCGTGTTCCCGAATAATCTTGCCGTCTTTCAGCTGATAAATATTCATTGCTGTTACTTTGACAGCCTTTCCTGTTGCCGGTATTCCCATGAAAGGTTGTGTTTGTGTCCCGCTCATCGTAAAACGGATCATCACCTTGTCTCCTTCCGCAATGAATTCCTCCGCTTTCCATTGTACATCCGGCATGGCTCCACGCATCATGTCGAGAACGGCAATATAGCCATTGAATCCGTGCAGGGGCTCAGGAGAAGTCGGAGCATAAAATATTACGTCGGGCGAGATGATGGCTTCTCCGATACTCTTGTCGCCCGTATTGATGAAGCGAATAAACTGTTCCATTACCTGTTTGTTCGCGTCGGTTACTGATGGCATAGTCATTACTTTTGTCATTTTTCTTTGGTTATTTTACTGATTAAATGAAATTTCTTTGCGGAAAAAACTTTGCCGGCAGCTATTCTACTCCGGTCTGATTATATAGAGAGTTTCACCAAGTGCAACAGACCGTAAGAGGCAATGTTATTCACGCATATAATGCTGTAAAGTTAGCTTTAACAAAGCTATCCAACAATACGTTACATTTTTATCCCATAGTAACCTATTTCTCGCTTTTGTACAAAACCAGTCTGTTAGTGATATGTTAAGAAATATAATTTTTAGTAGGCTGTATTATATAACGGATATCATGACTAACTTTGCGATAAAAGTAACTTCTGATTTGTAAGAGATGCTAAGAAAGGAAGAGAGAAACTCAATCATTGAAATATGCCCGGTTCGTAATGTGATCGCACGTTTTGGCAATAAATGGGCCTTATTGGTAGTGTTGGTTTTAAGCGAACACGAAAAGGTTCGTTTTAGCGAATTATGCCGGTTGATACCGGATATTTCGTCACGTGTTTTGTCGGGTACATTAAAGACACTGGAAGCAGACGGTCTTGTTTCACGTACAACTTATCCTGTTGTTCCTCCGAAAGTCGAATACCAACTGACGGAAATGGGGCGCACGCTGGTTCCTCTTATTGTTCAGCTAACGGAGTGGGCACAGACCAATATGAAAAAGATAGTAGCACACCGGAAAGAGTTCGAAGCGGAAGATGAAGGATAATTCCGTCTTCCTCTCTTCCCTTTGGCACAAAATCAAGGGCTATGTCTGTTCTTTCATCAATCCATCCAAAAACAAATCTGTCTTCCCGGAAGCGACTGATGTGACAGCCTGACTTCGGGGAAGCCGGATCATTACAGGGCAGGGCTTACACGCCGCCGCCAGCATCTGCGCCCTCGTCTTTATCGACGGTGAAGCGGGCGAACTTGGCAACATCGCGCATCTCCTGCAAGCGTTTGCCCGGGTGGAACACCACTTTCGGCTTGCGGAGCATGGTCGCCGTGAATTCTTCGGGCGTCGACGCTCCGCTACTGCCCACAGCGATGCGGAAGTTACCTAAATCGCCGAACTGAACGATCTCGCTGTTCTTCAGGTGCGTTACCATGCCCCAGATCACACGGTCTAACACCGCCTTGATGTCGGCCGACGTCAGCGTACAGGTTTCAGCGATCTCGTCGCACAAATCATCGAAATTCACCCGGCGCGTGCTCACTGCCTGGGCATAATACAACTTTGCGCCTTCCAACGCGCCCTTACTCATGTCTTTTCGCTGCACTAAGGTATAAGAAATTGCCATAACTTTATCGGGACAAGTTTTTTACAGGTTCGGCAACCGCGCCTCTTCCTCTCTTGTCACACTACAAAGATACAACACCCGAAAACCGTACTGTTGACGTGTGTCGCCCAATGTCGCTCAGTGTCGCTCAATGTCGCCCAAAAGGATAAAAAAAGTATTTGGGCATTCATTTTTCCGACAGGATTCCTCCCCAATTTCCTGCCTACCTTTTCCCAAAAAGACGCCGGCTTTTTCTTAAAATACGCCGGGAAATGATCAAAAGACGCCGGATATTTCCTCTTCTTTCTTTACCTTATTTTATTTAATATATAAATAGGTAATTAACCAAATAAACATGGACTAAATAAATCGATATTAGGTTTAAAATACCATAAAACAGGAATAAATGGCTAATTAATATGCTATTTTATTTGTTAAAAAGAAAAGTATTAATTACATTTGTAATGTTGATTCATGAATAAACAAAGTGATTGTATTAATGTTTTTAGTAACAATTTTAAGTAATAAAGATGAAAACAAATAAAGAAAGCAATGCCTTGGCATTGCAACCTATGGAAAATTTACAGAGTGCCTTGAATCTGTCTGTTACGACAAACGCCGAACTAAAGAAACGGGGTGAAGAAATTTTGAATAGCGTAAATTTGAGCACCAAATCTGACGTGAAAGAAGTTGCGGTTGAGCTGTCTGAATTTGTGCAGGAGTGTAAAGACGAGGTAGTGCGGATGCGTTCGCTCAGAAAGCCTTATACTGATAGGCTACTGGCGTTGCAGAAAAAATTTACGTCGCTGGAGAGTGAGATCGATCCGCTTAAACCGGGCTCGATCGCTCATGCTTGCCAAAGCCGTCTGCGTGAATTGCTCCGCCAGGAATGGGAACGGAACAAACAGGTAAAAGAACAGTTGCAAACCAACTACGAACGCCAGCTGAAGCGGATTGACAAACGGAAGGTATCTGACGAGAAGAAAGAAGAAGCCCGTTTGAATGCCCGTAAAAAGCTGTTGGAAGAAGAACGTAAGTTGTCTGATATTCAGGTACAAAAACTCCCGGTACCGAACGATCCGTTAGGTTTTATCGAACTCTTCAAATTCTGGTGGGAACAAAAAGGCCAGTATTTGCCCCAGGAAGACATGGAGCGTTTCTTCAAACTCCCGCTCACCTTCGCACGCCAGCAGGCGCAAAAAGGGGTTTTTATTGATAGCCAATATGTTGAATATCAGGAAGAACCCTTCTTAAATTGAAAATTGAGAATTGAGAATTGAAAATTAATTTGGCACGGAATTCATCAATGGAAAATTGGCAATAGGAAATGACTGTAGAGGCGTAGCGTGCTGCGCCTCAAAACGGAATTTCGTAATAAAGTGGCAATCAACAAAATAACGAATGATTTTATTGCGTTTTTCGCCATTTTATCCCGTGGCATTGGGATGAGGCGCAGCAACGCTACGCCTCTACAGTCGCCCTCATTACTAATTCTCCATTATCAATTTTCAATTCTCAATTGGGGAAGTAGAAACTTTATATTATACAAACTTTAAAAATCAGATTATTATGAATACCGAGAAGAAATTCATGCTGATCTCAATACGAGATAACAAATTGAAAGTCAAGGTAGATCAGTACAACCCGGAAAATAATGACGCTTTTCAAAACACCTATATGAATGATGCGCCCATTCATGAAGAATTAGGTCTTGCCATGCAAAACTTGCTTTTCCATGTAGAGCAACTCACCCATAGTAAAATTCCCGGTTTATATGTCGACGGCTTCTACCGTCAGCCCAGCGGCAATTCGGAAATCATCAATATCTATGCCTGTTTCCGGACGGAAACCACGTGTCCGATCAATCTGGCGGTGCGTGTCAATACCGGCAAAGATTCGTATGAGTGGCTGGAGCGCCTGATGGAAGACTTGTCATTCTGCGAACGCGAAGCCCTGCTGTATATCACGAAAGGAAAGCGGTTTGAATCGGATTCGTTCATCACGGTACAGGCGAATTAAATGGACGACGAGGTGCGTGACCGGCTTTTGCCCGGTTGTCTGATAGAAACGGCGGCAGCCCGCTGTTTCTTCAACTTAGTGGACGGCGAACGAGGTTCGCGGACTTACCGATACGATTCCAAGCAAAGCGAATTTGGCTACTTTTATGAACCGTGGCAAGAACGATGGGTTGTTTTTGACAACCGCATGGGAGCACTTTTTGTCACCACGTGTAAAACAGTCGATGAAGCGACTAATTTATTAATAGATGGAGAAGAACTTTTCACCCCTTGAACGGGAAATCTATAACCTGACAGGTCTGGAAACCAAGCGCGAATACCGTTTTCACCCCACGCGCGAATGGCGTTTTGACTTTGCCATACCGGCAGCTCATGTAGCCATCGAAGTGGAAGGCGGTGTTTGGAACGGCGGGCGTCATTTCCGCCCGGAAGGTTATTTGCGGGATATGGAAAAGTATAACGAGGCAGCCGCTTGCGGCTGGCTTGTTATACGCACCATTCCGTCCGAATTATTGCGGGTAAAGACGATCCAGCAGATAGTCCGCGCTTGCAGAAAGAAATTGACTACCGTCAGTTTGTAATTATAATCAACTAATAATCAATAATAAAAAGAAAAAACATGGCACTCTCTATAAAGGGATTACAATATTTCCCTCTCGATGTAAACTTTTTTGAGAACAACAAAATAGCAATTATAATCAGCGATTACGGATTGGAAGCCACCGCAGTGGTTCTTAAACTGTTTTCCCAGATTTACAAATCCGGTTATTATATGGATTGGAACGAAAAGATAGGAAAAATATTCTCTGCCTCTTTCCACACTAAATATTCGTATGCAACCATAATGAATCTGGTCAATTCGTTGGTAGAAGAAGATATTTTCAATAAAAAAATGTATGAAGAGTATCACATTTTGACGTCTGAAAAAATTCAAAATTGCTACTTCTCAGCCACTGTTCGGCGGAAAAAACAGAAAATCTCGAATCCTGAATATTTGTTAATTGCAGACATGATACCGAGTTCAACTACCCCAAAAGAGCATTTGAACGACAATTCTGTCGACAAAAATCCAAAAATTGCATGCAATTTTGAACAAAGTATAGTAGATGAAAGTAAAGTAGATAAAAGTAAAGGAAAGGAAAGTATAAATAATCACACACACATCGCGCGCGAGAGCGAAAAAATTCGATCACTAAAAGCCGAATGGGATCAGTGGAAGATGGAAATGCTGAATGATGAAGATTGGTGCGCTACACTGGTTCGATACAGCGGAAAAGGTATCTTGATACTCCATAACGCTTATGAAATTATGAAATGCTTCGATGATTACATTATTTTGCGATCCAGCGAAAATACTATTCAGACAAAAAAAGATTACCAGTCCGGACTTTTTGGCTGGTGGCGATATAACAATTGGGAAACCGATTTGCAAATCCTGACCGGCGCAAAAGCCGCTATGATAGAAAACAAATGTTCCGCGCCGCGAACGGTACAAAAAACATCCAAAATAGAAGAAGCGATGGCTGTTGCCGAACGTGCTTCTGAAATGGCTTATCAATTAATGCAACAAAACCCGTTATGAATTTAGATATATTTACCAACAAGATGCGGATGGCGTTTCAAACGCCCCGCATTACTGATATTATGCCCAAAGATCTAACAGACTTTGCAAGTGCTCAGATTATACAATGTTACATCATAGTCGGTTACCTGACCTACGATGAAAAGGATATTAGTGTATTGGCAGCTAAACTTTGTTCGGATTTAAGAGAATCATATCCGTATTTGCATCGTGGCGAAATCGTTATCTGTTTCGAACTGGGCGCCAAAGGCGAGTACGGCGATTATACAGGCGTCAATCTGCGCACATTTTGCAAATGGCTGAAAGCCTACAAAACCAGCGACTTGCGTTATCAGATGATCAAGCAGATGGAGCAGGAAAAAGAAGTCAAAGCCTTGCCGGCGGTGAGCCGCGAATACAACGAGCAGAGCATGAACCGACTGATCATCAAGCGGTTTCACGAATACAAGAGCCGCCCGGACTTGGAAATCCCATTTGCCAGCATCTTGTATCAAGAACTGCAAAGCCGCGGTTTTATCCGCAACAGCCTGGAAGAAAAGCTCAGCGCGATGGCGCAGTTTTCCCGTTGGCGGCCACAAAACAACCTGCACGTCAGCGAAGATTACCGCCAGGCTATGATCAAACTCAAAGCCCAGGAATGGCTGTTGAAACAATATTTCAATTCATTGGCGCGCTTGCCGTTTGAAAGATAAGTCGGGAGCTGGTGCGGAGGTAGTTTATGGAGCGGTTTATGTAGTTATGCTTGCTTTCTTTGGCTTTATCGCATGAATGATACTCTTTTCCCCCTTTTGGGCGACACTGGGCGACATTGAGCGACACTGGGCGACACACGTCAACAGTACCGAAATCCTGTATTATATCTTTGATGTAAACTTTAAAACAAACGATATGAGACAGCATGTGATTTCCATTTGGATGTGTGCATTGGCACTGACGGCGTGTGAAGCCAGCAGAGAAAGCGTAGTAAACCAACAGAAGGCGGATTGGGGGCAACAGTCTTTCCGCGAGACCTTGCAAACGCAGGTCGTCCCGATGAGCGAGGCGAATCTGGCAATCCCGGTAGCCGAATTGAACGACTTGCCACCCACAGCCGCCTTTCACCAGAGCAGCGGACAAGCGCATGTTTCGGTCCGGCTGGTGCACGACACCCTGTTTGTCGAATCCCGTTGCGACAGCCTGATGCAATTGGTGTATCAGTACGAGAACCAGATCAACCAATGGCAGCAGGAACGCCAAAATCAGGTTGTGCACCAAGAGCGGGATGTCGGTTGGAAAGGGCCGATAATTGGAATCATCTTCATGATCGGGCTTCTCATATTGCTTGGTTGGATTTGGATAAAAAACAAGTCACCAGGCAGGTGATCTATCAGAAAAATTGTTTAATGAATAAAGATTATGTTGTGTATATGAAAACACAAGCACTATGCACAAAAGAATTAGCTACGATGTACTTTGCGAACTGTTCGCCAAGGTCAGCCACAACGCAGCTAAGGCGTTGGATCAGACGAAATGAACCCCTGAAAAACGAATTAACCGAAACCGGATACAAAGAAGGGCAACGGGTGTTCACCCCGCGCCAGGTAGAATTAGTTTTTCGTTATTTTGGGGAACCGTAAATCAATTGACAATTGACAATTGAGAATTGACAATTAATTTGGCACAGAATTCACGGATAACACGGAAATTATAATTATCCGTTGAGTTTGGAAAATGACTGTAGAGGCGCAAAACAATTGAGAGTTGAAAATTGAAAATGGAAAATGACTGTAGAGGCGTAGCGCTGCTGCGCCTCAAACCGGAATTTCGTAATAAAATGGCAATCAATAAAATAACAAACAATTTTATGATGTTTTTCGCCATTTTATCCCATGGCATTGGGCTGAGGCGCAGCAACGCTACGCCTCTACAGTCGCAAGGTCGGTTTTTATGGATAAAATTGTCCATATTCTATAATTTTCAATTATCCATCATCAATTATCAATTGGACCGACCGGCCTCATCTCAATAGAAGAAGGACCGGCCTAACGGAGGAGGCGTGAAGCGGCTGACCGAGCGGAGCGTCAAAAAATCTCGGCTGTTTGAGCCGAAGGCGAGTTTTCCGAGATTTTAGCGCAGCGACCGAAGCCGTAGCCTCCGCAGTGTGAGCCTTGACTTCTTTGGTTCTTTCTGGGTCAAGCCAGAAAGAACATACGCGTTGCATCAAGGCAAAAGTACATACACGGTTTGGGATCAAGCCAGAAAGAACATACACGAATAAATCAAAAAAAGAAAAAACGATATGAAACTACAATTAATCATTGCCACCCTGCTGTGCCTGTCCGGAATAACCCTGTTATTCTTAGGCTTTTGGATTCCGCCACAAGGAGAAATTGATCCATCGGTATTAGTTGCCTTTGGCGAGACATCCACCTTTGCAGGCGCTTTATTCGGGGTGGACTATAGATATAAGCGCAAGTCAATTGAAAATTGAAAATGGAGAATTGACAATTAATTAGGCACGGACTTCATCAATTGAAAATTGAGAATTGAAAATTGAAAATGACAGTAGAGGCGTAGCGCTGCTGCGCCTCATACCAAACGCCACAGGAAAAAACAGGCGAAAAACATAATAATATTATTCGTTATTATATTGATCGCCATTCGGTTGTGCAATGCCGTTTTGAGGCGCAGCAACGCTACGCCTCTACCGTCGCAAGGTCGGTTTTATGGATAAAATTGTCCATATCCTATAATTTTCAATTCTCAATCGTCAATTATCAATTTGACCGACCGGCCTCATCTCAATAGAAGAAGGATCGGCCTCGTTCTGGTGAGCGTTAAGCGAAGGAACGAAGTGGAGCGGCCGGAGCGTCGCTGTTTGAGCCGAAGGCGAGTTTGCGGCGCGCACAGCAAAACGAAGTGACGGAGTAGCTCAGCAGACGCAGCCTTGACTTCTTTGGTTCTTTCTGGGTCAAGCCAGAAAGAACATACGCGTTGCATCAAGGCAAAAGTACGTACATGGTTTGGGTCAAGCCAGAAAGAACATACACGTTAACATCAAGGCAAAAGTACAATACGATCTTGAAAATAAGAAATCAAACATTTATACCCATATGAAACTATCCCCAAATTTTACGTTGGACGAATTTACCCATAGCCAAATGGCTATTGAATGGGGAATATTGAATGAACCCGACGCCGAACAGCGCGAAGCCATCGGGCAGTTAGTAGATCATTTGTTGCAGCCACTCCGGGAACGAATAGGCGAAGCCATTGCCATAACCAGTGGTTTTCGGAATCAGGAAGTAAACCGCCTGGTGGGCGGCGTTCCTACAAGCCAACATACAAAAGGCGAGGCCGCCGATTGTTACTGTGCTTCCGGTCCGGAACAGTTGTTGCAAGTCTTGCTTGAGAGCGGTCTGCCATTCGATCAGGCCATTGTCTATCGGCGGAAACGCTTTCTGCATCTTTCGTATCGGCAAGGACGGTGCCGGAAGATGGTGTTGTATAAATAGGGATGAGGGAGTTTATAACAAAGCCCCGGCTTACACACAAGCCGGGGCTTTGTTATAAAAAAGAAGGTGTGCTTTTGGGCACACCCTCTTTGGCTATTAGCAATGTTCTTTCTCTACATCTTCGGCGTGCAATGGGATCTTCTTGCCCAGCAGACGAGCGCCGTTTTCTGTGATCAGATAATCTTCTTCGTTGCGGATACCGCTGAAGTCCTTGTAGGTTTCCAGCTTGTCGTAGTTGAGGAACTCGGTGAATTTATTCTCACTTCTCCAGAGATCGATCAGTTCAGGAATGAAATAAATACCCGGTTCGATGGTCAGGACGAAGCCCGGCTCCAGTTCGCGGCCCAGGCGCAGTGATTTACGTCCGAACTGTGTACTCTTCGGCTGTCCGTTGTAGCCAACGTAGACTTCACCCAGGTTTTCCATATCGTGTACGTCGAGTCCCATCATGTGGCCCAATCCGCAAGGCATAAACATGGCGTGGGCACCGGCTTTAACAGCTTCCATCGGGTCGCCTTTGGCAAAGCCCAGGCTCTTCATGCCTTCCATAATTACAGCACACGATTTTTCATAGACATCG
Source organism: Parabacteroides sp. AD58 (assembly GCF_023744375.2). NCBI lineage: Bacteria > Pseudomonadati > Bacteroidota > Bacteroidia > Bacteroidales > Tannerellaceae > Parabacteroides > Parabacteroides absconsus. The sequence continues at coordinate 437,164 of NZ_CP146284.1, forward strand.
ACAAACTTGATACCCGGACGCAGAGCGGCAACGGCTGCTTCGTGGGCAGCTACCTGGATGTCGTAAACATCGCGTTGGCGCTGGCTGAATTTCTTGTCGGCCGGAATGGTCGACGACATGTCGCCGGCATATCCCATCTCTGTTTCAGCACCGGCATCCAGCAGCAGCATGTCGCCCGGTTTGATCAGATGACTGTGGTCATGGTTGTGCAGTGTCTGACCGTTGACGGTAGCGATCGTTGGGAACGACAGTTCGTAATTGTGCTTGTAGGCTGTCTCAGCAACAACGGCAGCCACATCACTTTCCCGGATGCCCGGACGGACGGTACGCATGGCAGCCAGGTGCATATCGGCAGTTACCACGCAGGCCTTTTCGATTTCGGCTATTTCTTCCGCGCTCTTGTAATTACGCTGGTTGACTACGCCCAGGATGAACGGAACAGACGGCTGTTCTGCTCCCGGCATGACGCCCAACCAGGCAAACAGCTTCAGCTGATGTTCAGCCCGGTAAGTCGGCAGGTAGTGGATCTGCTGTCCTTTCTGTTGCGCGTTCTTCAGATACGCTTCGATTTCCTTAAACGGACGGACTTCCTTGATACCGGCAGCCTCGCTCTTTTCTTTCAGCGTCGGTTGAATACCCATCCAGACGATGGCATCGATGGTCAGCTCATCACCAAAGATGATTTCGCGGTCATTATCAATATCAATGATAGCAGAAAGCCCTGCATACGGAAGTCCGAAGAAATAAAGGAAAGTAGAATCCTGGCGGAAGTGGTACGTGTTGTCTGCATAATTCATACCTGATTCGTCGTTACCCAGGAAAAGCAACAGACCGGAACCGATGGTCTGTTTCAGTTTAGCTCGGCGAGCTATATACGTGTCTTTACTAAACATAGCAATATGATTTTTTTGATTTAACAGAACCAAAGGTAGGAATATTTTCAGAATATGTGTGTTAAGTAATATTATTTCGCTTTTTTCTGATAATATTCGTAGCGTTTCATGATTTCGCTGACATAAGCGAATGTTTCTGAGCCGCGCAGATAACCGTGTTTGCATACCGGGTCGTTATAATATTCCGGATCATTCTTCAGGCGGATGAATTCGGCCACGTTCTTGTCCCACACCAGCGGGTCTTTCCCGTACTTCTCTGCCAGTTTCTGGGCATCATAGACGTGCCCGATTCCGGCATTGTAGGCAGCCAGTGTGAATTTGATCTTCTCTTCCGGGTCTGTGATTTCACTGAATCCCTGGCGGAAACGGCGCAGGCATTCAACGCCTGTCCGGATACCGGCATCCGGGTCTTTCAGTTCGTGTGGAGATACACCTAAGCGGCGGGCCGTATTCGGCATGATGCCCATCAGTCCTTCGGCTCCTGCCCAGGAAACGACATGCGGATTGAACTTAGACTCCTGATAAGAGATGGAAGCCAGCAGGCGCCAGTCCCAGCCCAATACTTCGGCATGCTTCTTGAAGAGGTTGTCGTAGGGCGAAATATGTCCGTTCTTAACTTCCGGAATATCGAAACCTTCCGACACCTTGCTCAGTTCGAAATAGCGTTTGGTGATGGTTCGGAAAGACTGGTTCCGCTTGGTATCGGTGGCCCACTGGTTGATAGCAGCAGCCAGTAAGGGAGCATCTTTCCGCACGGCCCACGACGAGCGCTGCGGAAAACTGATCTTTAGCTGGATGTTGATATTCCAGTAGTACGTCTTGTTCAGCCGGGCCATGTTATCATCACTAACGGTATAGGGAATTTCTCCGTTGGAAACCATGCTGATCAGGTCTTCGTTGGACAACGAATCTTTTTCGAGGGAGATAATTTCCAGTCCTCCGCCTAATTCCTCGTTGAGGTTGTTCAGCCGTTCTTCGTATTTGGAGTTTTTCTGTACGTAAATCTTTTTCCCAATCAGTTCGGTGACATCCTTCAGGATCGTATCTCCTTTGTTGGCCCGTTGGACAATCACCTGGCTGGTCTGCTGTTCGTGTCCGCAGAACAGCACTTCCTGCTTGCTTTGGTTGCTGATAAAGACCGGGTAGGCGATTACATCTGCTTCGCCGGCATGCAGCATGGAAACCAGCTGAGCCGTGCTTTGGGCAATCTTGATTTCCAGCTCCAGTCCCTGCGACTGGGCGAAGTCTTCAATCAGGTCGTATTCGTATCCCATCGGCTGCATCTTGTACTGGAAATACGAAGTAGAGCTGTATAAGGTGACCGCCGTCAGCTTTCCTTTTTCTTTCAGCTGCGGCAAGTCGGCCGCAGGCGTGCATTCCTCTTCCTCCTGTTGCTTCCCGTTGCTGTGACAACCGGATAGCAGCAGTAGTAATGTGAAGAAGAGGAAGCAGAGTCTGGGCATGATTTATGCTTGGTTTGTTTCAGTTCTTAATTCCAGCAAGACCACATTTTCCACGTGGTGAGTATGTGGGAACATATCTACCGGCTGTACTTTCTTCACGGCATACGCTCCGTCGAGGAGACTTAAATCGCGTGCCTGAGTTGCCGGATTACAGCTGACATAAACAATCCGTTGCGGACGGGCAAACAGGATTGTCTTGATCACATCGTCGTGCATGCCGGCACGTGGCGGATCGGTGATGATGACATCCGGACGTCCGTGTTCGTTGATGAAGTCTTGTGTCAGGATATCTTTCATGTCGCCAGCGTAGAACAGCGTATTCTCAATGTGGTTGAAGGCAGAGTTGACTTTGGCATCTTCGATGGCTTCAGGCACGTATTCGATACCGATCACTTTGCGGGCCTGGCGAGAAACGAAGTTGGCGATGGTACCGGTTCCGGTATAAAGGTCGTACACCAGTTCATTCCCCGTCAGTTGGGCGAACGAGCGGGCTACCTTGTATAAGTTGTAAGCCTGAGCACTGTTTGTCTGGTAGAAAGATTTCGGTCCCACTTTGAACTTCAGTCCTTCCATCTCTTCGATGATATGATCTTTCCCTTTATAAACAAGGATTTCCTGGTCGGTGATGGTATCGTTGCATTTCTCGTTGATCACGTATTGAAGTGAAGTGATTTCAGGGAATTGCTCAGCCACGTAGGAAAGCAGCGCTTCACGGCGTTCCTTATCTTCGTGGAAGAAGACAATTACCACCATCAAGTCGCCGGTCGAAGCCGTCCGGATCATCAGCGTACGGATGAAGCCTTCCTGGTTGCGCAGGTCGAAGAAAGGATAACCCTCGTGCGTCAGGCAGTAATCTTTAATCGCCAGGCGGATGCGGTTGGAAATATCGTCCTGCAACCAGCATTTGTGAATATCCAGTACCTTATCGAACATTCCCGGAATATGGAAACCGACACCGTTCATGCAGTCGAACGATTCGCCGGACTGCACCTGCTCTTCCGTCAGCCATTTCTTGTTAGAAAAGGTAAACTCCAGTTTGTTACGATAAAACTGCGTATGTTCAGAGCCTAAGATAGGCAGGACTTCTTCCATTTGGATTTTACCGATGCGGGTCAGGTTGTCGATGACTTGTTTCTGTTTGTAGCGTAGTTGCGCTTCGTAGGGCAGATGCTGCCATTTGCATCCGCCGCAGACACCGAAATGTTCGCAGAAAGGTACAGCACGTTCCTCCGCATATTTGTGAAACGCAATAGCTTTCCCTTCGGCATAGCTGTGCTTTTTGCGTGTTAACTGGATATCAACTATATCACCAGGAGCGACATAAGGAACAAATACCACCATGTCGTTTACCCGAGCCAGCGCCTTTCCTTCGGCGGCCACATCTGTAATGGTTACCCCTTCCAAGACGGGTAACGGTTTTCTTTTTCGTGCCAAAATATGAATGGATTAAAAATTTTCTGGTTGCAAATGTACGGAATTTGCCGGAATAAGCGAATGAAAAGCCTATGTTTCGTCTTTTTACCTCCGTTTTACACCTTCCGGGCTGCTGATTATACAATATTTCTCGGCTGATATTCTATTCGTTTCATAAAAAAACAGTAAATTCACGCCGGAAAACGAAATGGGTTCGCAGGGTCCTCAATTCTGTACTCTGCATGATATATTTACAAACTGATAATTTAATGTCAAAAGTTTTAATTATTGGTGCCGGAGGTGTAGGTACCGTTGTTGCGCATAAGGTCGCAAAAAATGAGATCTTTACCGATATTATGTTGGCCAGCCGTACAAAGTCAAAATGTGATCAGATTGCGGCTGCTGTAGGCGGTAACCGTATCCAGACGGCTCAGGTGGATGCGGATCGTGTAGAAGAACTGGTAGCACTGATGCGGTCATTCCAGCCTGACATTGTGATTAATGTAGCTTTGCCTTATCAGGACCTGACCATCATGGATGCTTGTCTGGAATGTGGTGTGAATTATCTGGATACAGCTAATTACGAACCGAAGGATGAAGCTCATTTTGAATATAGCTGGCAGTGGGCTTATCAGGACCGTTTTAAGGAAAAGGGTTTGACCGCTATTTTGGGCTGTGGCTTTGACCCGGGTGTTTCGGCTATCTTTACAGCTTATGCTGCCAAACATCATTTCGATGAAATCCAGTATCTGGATATTGTCGACTGTAATGCCGGTAATCATGGTAAGGCATTTGCCACGAACTTCAATCCGGAAATCAATATTCGTGAGATTACTCAGAACGGCCGTTATTATGAAAATGGCCAGTGGATCAAGACCGGTCCGTTGGAAATCCATAATTCACTGACATATCCGAATATCGGAAAGCGTGATTCTTATCTGTTGTATCATGAAGAGTTGGAATCACTGGTGAAGAATTTCCCGACAATCAAACGTGCCCGTTTCTGGATGACATTCGGTCAGGAATACTTGACACACCTGCGTGTAATCCAGGATATCGGTATGGCCCGTATTGATGAAGTTGAATACAATGGTATGAAGATCGTTCCGTTGCAGTTCTTGAAAGCCGTATTGCCCGATCCGAAATCATTAGGAGCTAATTATCATGGTCAGACTTCTATTGGTTGCCGTATCCGCGGTATCAAAGACGGAAAAGAAAGAACGTACTACATTTATAATAACTGCGATCATGAACAAGCCTATAAGGAAACCGGTACACAGGCTGTCAGCTATACAACGGGTGTTCCTGCTGCCTTGGGTGCTGCCATGTTTGCCCGCGGTTTGTGGAAAGGCGCAGGAGTATATAATGTAGAGCAGTTTGATCCGGATCCATTCTTGGCTGAACTGGGAGAACAAGGATTGCCTTGGGTTGAAAAGTTTGATATTGACCTGGAGGTATGATCGATAAGGAAGCCTTATTAAACGAATGGGATTTCTCTACCGTGCCTTCTCCGTGCTATGTGTTGCACGAAGGCATGTTGGCTGCCAATATGGAAGTGATCGATAAGGTACGCCGGGCTACACAGGCTGAGATTATCGTTGCCTTAAAGGCCAATGCCATGTGGAGTATTTTCCCTGAGTTGAAGAAACATTCAGACGGAGCCACTGCCAGTTCGCTGGCGGAGGCTCGTTTGGTATATGAAGAGTATGGCGAAAAGACGCATACGTATGCGCCTGTCTATGCGCCTGAAGAGATTGATGAAATCTTGCGCTACAGCAGTCATATCACCTTTAACTCGCTGACGCAGTATGCCCAGTTTGCCGACAAGGCGCATGCCGCAGGGGTTTCTTGTGGATTACGTGTGAATCCGGAATATTCGACTGTCGAGACCGATTTATACAATCCTTGTGATCGGGGTTCCCGTTTAGGTATTTTGGCAGAAGAGCTGACGGCTTTGCCCGAAGGTATTGATGGCCTGCATTTCCACGCTCTTTGTGAGTCTCGTCCGGACGATTTGCGGAATACACTGGCAGCCGTAGAAGAACGCTTCGGCAAGTTTTTCCCGCAGATTAAATGGCTGAATATGGGCGGCGGTCATCTGATGACGCATAAGGACTATGATGAAGACGAACTGATACGCATTCTTAATGAGTTTCAGGCACGCTATCCGCATCTGCGCCTGATCTTAGAGCCGGGCAGTGCCTTTACCTGGGATACGGGTTGTCTGGTCGCTACGGTAGAAGACAAGGTGTGTCACGGAGGTGTGAATACCCTGATGCTGAATGTATCGTTTGCCTGTCATATGCCGGACTGTCTGGAGATGCCGTACAAACCGGTGATTTTGGGTACGCATGAGCCGGAAGCCGGAGAGAAACGCTGGCGAATGGGCGGCAACAGCTGTCTGGCTGGTGATTACTATGGCGACTGGGCTTTCGATGGTGGGCGAGAACCGGAAGTAGGAGAGAAGATTGTTTTCCGCGATATGATCCATTACACAATGGTCAAGACGACGATGTTTAATGGCGTAACGCATCCTTCCATCGGTATCTGGAATCCGCAGACGGGTTTCCGTTTAGTCCGCCAGTTTGGTTATGAAGACTACAAGAACCGGATGTCGTAGTATTTTTAGGATATCCTATTATAAGGAAGGGCATAGTTTTCGTCAGGAAACTATGCCCTTTATCGTTTGCATTAATTCATCGCCAGTTGTTCATCCCGCAGCTGTTGGTTGATCGACTGGATATAGTCGAGAATCTCTTCCCGTCCATCTTTAGTTTCAGACGACGATAATAGGATAGGAGGAAGTTCTTCCCAGGTTTCCAGCAATTTCTCTTTGTATTTATTCAGGTTATCCGTCAGTCTGCCCCGGCTGATTTTATCGATCTTCGTGAAGATGATGGCAAACGGAACTTCATTTTCGCCCAGCCATTCCATAAACTCCAGGTCTATTTTCTGAGGTTCGTGGCGGCAGTCCAGCAGAACGAACAGGCAGGTCAGCTGTGGCCGTTGCAAGACATAGCTTTCGATGATGCGGCGGATGTTTTCACGTCCTTCTTTTCCCCGCTGGGCAAATCCGTATCCAGGAAGGTCAACCAGAAACCATTCCTTATTGATGAGGAAATGATTGATCAAAAGCGTCTTTCCCGGCTTTTGGGAAGTCATGGCCAAGCCTTTCCGGGCTGTCAGCATATTGATGAGGGATGATTTCCCCACGTTGCTTCGTCCGATAAATGCATATTCCGGCCGTATTCCTTCCGGGCATTTCTTAACGTCGGTGTTACTGATAACAAATTCTGCGCTTTTTATTTCCATGTTCTATTTTATTTCGTTTGATGTTTAATTGATAACAGCCAAAGTCCCATAAAGGTTATAAGACCGTTCAGCATGAGCATCTCGTATCCGAATGTGTATCCGATGTATTTCTCTACCAGATAGCTGGTGGAAAAGCAGATTAACGGAGAGGCGATGCAAATATACGGAACAAATTTGTCTCTTGGATGCTTTTGGGTGAAAAGTCCGAAAACAAACAGGCCTAACAACGGGCCGTAAGTATATGAGGCGATCATGTAAATGGCATCAATGATACTGCGGTTGTTCACTTCCTTGATGATGATAATGATAAGGGCAAACAGGACGGAAATGAGCAGATGTACTTTCAATCGGGTCTTCTTCGCTTGTTTGGGCGCCTGATGGGCTACTCCTAAAATATCAATACAGAAAGAAGTCGTCAGGGCTGTCAGAGCCGAGTCGGCACTGCTGAAGGCTGCCGCGATAATACCGATGGTAAAAAAGATCAGGATGCTGTTTCCCAAGATACCTGATGTACAGAACATGGGCAAAATATCGTCACTCATGGCGGGTAAGGCGATCTGTTCCTTCCCGGCTAAGATGAGCAATAAGACGCCTAAGGAAAGGAAAAGGAAATTGACCGGCGTGAAGGCGAATCCGTATGTGTACATATTCTTCTGGGCATCTTTCAGGCTTTTACAGGAAAGATTCTTCTGCATCATATCCTGGTCGAGACCGGTCATCACAATGGTAATGAAGATTCCACTGAAGAACTGCTTGGCAAAATGCTGGGTGCTGTGCCAGTCGGAGAACTCGAAGATACGGAAATGCGGGTCATGACCAATCGCTTCTACCATGCCACTCATGTCAAGGCCTAATTTATCTTTGACTTGCCAGATAATGACAATCAGCATAGCCACCAGACAGATGGCCTGAATCGTATCGGTCCAGATAATGGTCTTGATACCGCTTCGGAACGTGTATAGCCACACCAGAAAGATACTGATGACAACCGTCACACCGAAGGGAATATTCCAGGTACTGAAAACGTAATGTTGCAAGATCAGTACGACTAGATAAAGCCGGGCCGCCGCTCCTACAATCTTGGAGAGCAGGAAAAAGGAAGCTCCCGTCTTGTAACTGTATCGTCCGATCCGTTCTTCCAGGTAGGAATAGATAGACGTCAGCTGCAGCTTATAATATAATGGTAAGAGAACTTGTGCGATGAGGATGTAGCCGACAAAGAATCCTAACACGGTCTGCATATAAGTCATGTCGATCCCGCGTACCATGCCAGGAACGGAGACGAAAGTCACACCCGAAAGTGATGTTCCTACCATGCCGATGGAAACGATGTACCAGGGCGACTTTCGGTTTCCTAGGAAAAAGGCTTCGTTACTGCTGTTTCGCCCGGTCAGCCAGGCGATGAACAGCAGAAGTCCGAAGTAAAGGGCAATAATCAGAAGTATCAGGTAACTGTTCATTGTCAATAGCGTTTGTCCAGATTGGATCCAGGAAAGTAATGTGCCAGTATTTGCTGGTAATTATATCCTTGTGTACTCATGACAGCCGCACCGATCTGACAGAGACCGACTCCGTGTCCCCAGCCGGCACCTTTCAGGACGAAGCGGGTCGGAACTTTCGGATCTTCCCCAAAAATCCGGTCTACGACGAAGGCCGAACTGTACAGATGAGATTCTGATAAGACCCGGCGTATTTCCAGCTCTTTCCCGATGATGTAGGAACGCTCTGAGCCGACAATCTTCAGTTCCTCGATTCGACCGGACTTTCCGCGTTTCTGGGGAAGCAAGTCGATGATCTTTCCGAAAGGAATACCGCTTTTCCGGTAAACCAGTTCGCTGAGTTCCTCCTGCGAATAACTGACTTCCCAGCGGTAGAACTGGGTAGACTGATCATATTTATTGAGAATTATTGAGAGCAGATGCGTATCGCTTGTCTGACAAAAGGCAGGCGGGTAAGAACGGATCCATTTCTCGGCCTCTGCTTCTTGGGTTAAGTCCGGAACAGGTTTCGTATCGGGGCGATCAGCCACACTCGACAAGTAAGGATGATGAACCGGTTCCCAGCAATGTTCAAACTCTTCGGTAACGCCACCGCAGCATTTCGAGAAGCGGGTGTCGCAGATTTCTCCTTCGTAAGTAAGTACTTCTCCTCTCGTCGCTTTGATGATGGCTTGAATATATGGATTTTGGGCAGCCCGAGTCAAACCCTGGTAACGCTGGCAATGATCGTCGGCACAGACATCAAACAAGGTGTGGTCTTCGCGGTCGTACCAGCGGATCAGTTTCTCATTGTCCCGAAAACAACTCTGCGGATGTTCCGTCTGTTTACGCTTCTTTTCGATCTGTGCCAATACCCAGCTTCGGGAAATAACGGCATGAGCCTTCAGAAATTCTCTTGGAGAACGGGCATTCATCTCAGAAGCGATTACGCACGTCAGATATTGTTCAAGGTCTATATGGTTGATTGCTACCAGACCTTCTTTCGAGGGAGTAATTTCGAGTGCTCCCTGGAAGCGCTGGTCTTCCTGCTGTTGCCAGTGAAAATCTACGCCGATGGTTACGGCCTGTAAGTCGAATGTCGCATTAGGTGAAGTAGGCTCGAAGAAAAGCTGGTTATACATTTTCCCGTTGAAGACGATTCTCCCGTCAATAAGTATCGCCCGTTGTTCGCCTCTCAGAAAAGCTCCGTTTTCTACCATGACGTATTCCTGATTGAAGGTAAACGTAATGGCTTTGCGGGTCAGAATGCCCACATAAATAGTTGGTGCTCGCATGATTTGTATGTTATTCCTTTCTTTTATTGATGTTTGCTTACCCTCGGCAGAGGAAGAAAAACATTCCATTCATGCCGAGGGCGATTGTTCCTTCAGACGAAGGGCTTATGAATTGGTCTCTTTCTTAGCCCGCAATGAACTGTAGGTCAGATAAGCCATCAAGGCCAGATACATGACGATGGCCAGGACTTCGGCTCCCTTGCTTCCGGCCCAATCGGCTTGATATAAATCGACTCCAGCAAAACGGAGGGCGGCACTGACAACGCCCATCAGAGCGCCACCGGCAATGAATCCGGATGAAAGCAGTGTTCCTTTTTCCAGACGGGCATTGTTCAATGCCTGGTCTTTGCTCCGGCTTCCTACATACCAGCTGATGGCACCGCCTATCAATAACGGTGTATTCAGTTCCAACGGGATGAACATACCCAAGGCAAATGCCAATGCCGGAATACCTAAGAAGTTGAGGATAATGGCCAATACAGCACCGATGCCGTAAAGTACCCATGGTGCTCCGGCTCCGCTCATCAGCGGTTCAATTACAGCTGCCATGGCATTGGCTTGCGGAGCAGCCAGCTGTCCGCTCGTAAATCCGTAAGTCTGGTTCAGGATCAGGATCACGCCGCCCACAGTAGCTGCCGAAACCAGCGTGCCTAAGAATTTCCAGGTTTCCTGTTTCGCCGGTGTCGTGCCTAACCAATATCCGATCTTCAGGTCGGTGATGAAACCTCCGGCCATAGACAGAGCCGTACACACAACACCTCCGATGATCAGGGCTGAAACCATGCCGGCTGTTCCTTTCAATCCGCAAGCTACCAAGATGATGGAAGCTAAGATCAGCGTCATCAACGTCATTCCGGATACCGGGTTTGTACCGACAATCGCAATGGCATTGGCGGCTACCGTAGTAAACAGAAAGGCGATGACGGCAACCAGCAGGAGTCCGATGAAGGCATAGAACGGATTATGCAGCAAACCGAACTGGAAGAAGAAGGCTGTTACGAACAACGTCAGGACAACACCCACCGAAATGATCTTCATCGGAATATCCCGTTGGGTGCGGGGCACACGTTGCATATTGGCTTCTCCCTTATTGTTCATTTCCTTGACAGCCAGTCCTACGGCTCCTTTGATGATTCCCCACGATTTGATGATACCAATTACACCGGCAGTGGCAATACCGCCGATACCGATATGGCGGGCATAGGTCGTAAAGATTTCTTCGGCACTCATGCTTCCTACCGTAGCCGTGATGGCGTCATTTCCGAAAGTCAGCACATCTGTACTGAAGACTGCCGACATCACCGGGATGATGATAAGCCAAACCAGGAAAGAACCGGCACATATAATTAAGGAATATTTGAGTCCGATGATATAACCCAATCCCAATACGGCTGCACCGGTATTGACTTTCATGACGAGCTTGACCTTTTCGGCCAATGTCTCTCCCGCACTGACAATGGTAGTGCTGACGGTTTCACTCCATCCGCCGAATGTCGCCACGATGAAGTCGTATAAACCACCAATCAATCCGGCAAAGATCAACGGCTTTGCCTGGTTTCCGCCTTTTTCACCCGAAACCAATACCTGCGTTGTAGCTGTTGCTTCCGGGAAAGGATATTTTCCGTGCATGGTCGAAACGAAATACTTGCGGAACGGGATCAGCAACAGGATTCCTAAGATGCCGCCAAGCAACGAACTCATGAATACTTCGAAGAAGTTGACGGTAATTTCCGGATATTTATCTTGAAGGATATACAAAGCAGGAAGGGTAAAGATGGCTCCTGCCACGATGACACCGCTGCTGGCACCGATTGACTGGATGATGACATTCTCGCCCAAAGCATTCTTCCGTTTGAATCCGCTGGAAAGCCCGACGGCAATGATGGCAATCGGAATGGCCGCTTCGAATACCTGTCCGACTTTCAATCCTAAAAAGGCTGCGGCAGCGCTGAACACAACTGCCATGACCAAACCCCAGCAGACAGACCACGGTGTTACTTCCCGGTAGGTTTTGTCGGGATGCATAATAGGGCGATATTCTTCCCCTTCTTTTAACTCGCGGTAAGCGTTTTCGGGCAAACCGCTCATTTGTTCTTTCTTTTCTTCCATTTTATCCTGTTTTTTTACGATTAATCGTTGCATTTTGATTTTCAACAGATACAAAAATAGATTTTATTTTTCAAATGACAAATTTAACAGGGTAGTTTATCCGGCAGACTGGCTGAAGCATAATCGGCTTAAAAAACTTATAATCTCTATAATGAAAGCAGCTCACAGACGCCGGAACTTAAAATTTTTACTACATTTGTTGCCTGAAAACCTCTGGTTTTTTTAGTTTCCCAGTTTTTTGGTTTTAAGTTTGCTGATCTTAGAAGGATGTGAACCCCTGACTCAAAAACGAAAGAACGTAATACATAATAGATTTGCAGACATCATACATTTAGATTTTACGAATGAAGAAGTTGATTTTTTGTCTTGTGTTTCAACTGTGTTCGCTTTCAATATGGGCACAAATCAATACGGACCGGGTGTTAGCCATCGGACGGAATGCCTTGTATTTCGAAGATTATGTGCTCTCAATCCAATATTTCAATCAGGTGATCCGTTCCAAACCTTGGCTGGCTGAGCCTTATTTCTACCGGGCTGTGGCAAAAATCAGTCTGGATGATTTTCAGGGTGCGGAAGATGATTGTACGGCTTGCCTCGAACGAAACCCTTTCCTGGCACAGGCTTATTATGCCCGAGGCATTGCGCGGCAGAGTATGGATAATTTTGACGGCGCCATTGCCGACTATGAAAAGGGTTTGGAATTTAAGCGGGATGACCGGCAGATGATGGTCAATGAAGCGGTCGCTTATATCCAGAAGAAAGATTATGACGGAGCGGAAAAGATGTTCGAAAGACTGATGACGGCTCATCCGCGTTATCCGATGGCTTATCTTTCCCGTGGTGCCATGTACATCGAAAAAGGAGATACCACCAAGGCACTTGCCGATTACGACAAGGCCATCGAACTGGATCCGTATTATCCGCCGGCTTATGGCAACCGCGCCATCCTGTATTATCAGTTACAAGACTTCAACAAGGCGCTGGCCGATTTGAATGAAGCCATTCATCTTGACCCGAGAGAAAGTGGTTATTACATCAATCGGGGTCTGGTTTGCTATCAGATGAATAACCTGAAAGGCGCAATGGCCGATTATGATCAGGTGATCAATATGGATCATGATAACCTGATTGCCCGATTCAACCGCGGACTGTTGCGTTTCCAGGTGGGCGACAACAACCGGGCGATTGAAGACTTTGATGTGGTACTGCAGCTGGAACCAGACAACTATATGGCTTATTATAACCGGGCTTTGCTGCGGTATGAGACTGGCGATTATAGGGGTTCAGTAGCCGACTTCAATGTGGTGCTGGCCGAATATCCGGATTTCCTGCCGGGTTATTACAGCCGGGCGGAAGCCAAGAAAAAGATGAACGACCTGGCGGGTGCCGACCGGGATGTCTGGACGGCTTATAAAAAGGAAGAGCAGATGAAGAAAGACCGGGCTGCCGGTAAGACGACGGCTTCGACAGCTTCGGGAACCACGACGGCCAGCTCTTCTGGAAGTGGAAATGCAACTGATAACAATACCCGTGAACAGTCGGATAAGAACATCGACAAGTTCAACCGTCTGGTGGTATATGACAAGGAAGAAGAACGCCGGAATAAGTTCAACAGCGATGTGCGTGGCCGTGTTCAGGATCGGAATGTTCGTGTAGACCTCGAACCGCAGTTTGTATTGACATTCTACGAAAAACCGGATCCGGTGAAGAAGCAGTTGTATTACAGTAAGCTGATCGACGATTTCAACCAGAAGATGGTATTGAAGATGAAGCTGCTGATCACCAATGAAGAAGCGGCTCTGACGGAAGACCAGATTGCTGCCCATTTTGCTTCGATTGATGATTATTCGGCCCAGATCGCCAAGAATCCTTCAGACGTGAATTCTTATCTCGGACGTGCCATCGATTATATGCTGGTACAAGACTTTGCATCGGCCATCAAAGATTATGATAAGGTAATCGAGCTGGATCCGAATTCGATGATTGCATTCTTCAACCGGGCAGTTGTCCGTTACAAGCAAATGCAATACCAGGATTCGAATGAAGAGGCCGAGATTATGGATATCCGTTCGGATATGACGATGAACTTCAATATCGGCGGAAAACAAATAGTACATTCGGCTGTAACTCCTTCGAAAGACGATTTGAATGCGATCAAGGAAGAACGACGGGCTTACCAGCATGAGCAGATAACGCGAGATTATGATATGGCCATCAAAATCTATCCTGATTTTGTCTATGCTTATTTCAACCGGGCAAACTTGCGCTGTGCTTTGCGCGATTACCGGGCAGCTATCGAGGATTATTCGGAAGCCATCCGCCGCGATCCGGAATTTGCCGAAGCCTATTTCAACCGGGGCTTGGCAAGGCTCTCACAAGGAAGTACGAGTCAGGGCATTGCCGATTTGAGTAAAGCCGGAGAATTGGGTATCATCAATGCGTATAGCATCATTAAACGGATGATGGAATAAACGGCGGGCTGAAACCGTCAGAAAGTCATTTTGTCAAATTGTCAAATGAATGTACCTGATTTTTCGTCTGTACGGACCAAAGTTCAGGTACATTTCTTTTTATGCGATTCTGGCGGAGTTCAGCATTGACGAAAAGAAAGTGAAACGGGCCGATTGGCTACTAAAAGATAAAGGCCGCCGGCATGTCAGGCAGCAATTCCAGAAAGTAGTCAGGAATGAGTCCGATCAGCAAGCATTTTGTTCATTGGAAACAGGTCTTGTTTTGTGACAAAAAAGATAATAAAAACGGCCGAAATAAGTCCTGAAACCGGGTTTGAAGGCTTCTCAAGGCAAAATATACGAGGTTTTTGGACAAAATATACCGGGAATGAATGAAAAGCCGGCGTGTTTTGAGTAAAACATAACGACATTTTTCGGAAAAGATAGGCATGAAATGGCCGAAAAATAGGGGAAAAATACCCTTTTGGGGCACAAAAAATGGTGTTTGAAGTCGGCAAAGAGGCATTTTTCGTTCGTTTCTTTGAAAAGGCGTGTTAGCAAAAACAGCAGAAAGAAGTCTTTCCGGCGGAATAACCGGAAGAAAGACTACAAATAGATATATGTTTAATTTATAAAAGAGTGGAGTATTGTATGAAGAAAAAGTTAATGTTGGCCCTTTTAGCGAGCAGTTTAGGTCTGGCCCATGCTCAAAAAGGTTATAAAGGATTTGTAGAAGGCGGCTTTACAGCCGGATTAGGAAATTGGAACTTACACCGGTTGGAAGTATTGACAAGTCATGGGTATGAATTTTCTCCGTATTTCTTTGCCGGTGCAGGAACGGGTTTACAGTATTATACGTTGCCCGAGAGTTTCTTGTTGCCTCTCTATGCCGATTTCCGCAGTACCTTATTGCCGGGACGAAAAGTATCTCCGACAATTGGTCTTAAATTAGGTTATAGTTTCAATGTATCCGACGGAGTAACACCCATGGGATTGTTTGCATCGCCTGCAGTAGGCGTGCGATGTGCCGTCCGTTCCCGGAATGCCGTCCGTTTTGAATTGGGATATGCGGTTCAGCAAGGAGAGGCCTTTATTAGCGTTCCTTGGGCAGGTTTGTTTGTAAAACCTATTAACATGAACGGTTTAGCTATCCGTTTCGGCTACGAATTCTGAAAAAATGCAGGGAGAGCATTTGTCGTATTAGAAGAAATAGTATTATCTTTGCAGAGATATAAAAGCAAACTGTAAAACATAAGTAGAAATGGTAAAAAGTGCATTACAAATTGCAAGAGCAGCTTACCAGCCAAAGGTTCCTGCTGCTTTGAAAGGTGCAGTAAAGGCTGTTGATGGAGAATACACTCAGTCTGTAGCTGATCAGGAAGAAATCAAGAAATTGTTCCCGAATACATACGGTATGCCGGTGGTTACTTTCGAAAAGACAAATGACGTGAAAGAATTCCCTGCTATGAACGTAGGTGTTATTTTGTCTGGCGGACAGGCTCCTGGTGGTCATAATGTTATTGCCGGTTTGTTCGATGGTATCAAAGCTCACAATCCTGCATCTCGTCTGTACGGATTTATCTTGGGTCCTGGTGGTCTGGTTGATCACAAGTATATGGAACTGACTGCCGATATTATCGATGAATATCGTAATACGGGTGGTTTCGATATGATCGGTTCAGGTCGTACTAAACTGGAAACAAAAGAACAGTTCGACAAAGGTCTGGAAATCTTGAACGAATTAGGTATCAAGGCTCTGGTTATCATCGGTGGTGACGACTCTAATACGAATGCCTGCGTATTGGCTGAATATTACAAGGCTATCGGTGCCGGTGTTCAGGTAATCGGTTGCCCGAAAACAATCGACGGCGACTTGAAGAACGCTCAGATTGAAACTTCATTCGGTTTCGATACAGCTTGTAAAGTATATTCAGAAGTTATCGGTAACATCCAGCGCGACTGTAACTCTGCTCAGAAATACTGGCACTTCATCAAATTGATGGGTCGTTCAGCTTCTCACATCGCATTGGAATGTGCTTTGCAGACTCAGCCGAACATCTGTATCATCTCTGAAGAGGTAGAAGCAAAAGATATGTCTTTGGACGATATCGTAACATATATTGCAAACATCGTTGCTAAACGTGCTGCTGAAGGTCATAACTTCGGTACTGTATTGATTCCGGAAGGTCTGATCGAGTTCGTACCGGCTATGAAACGTCTGATCGCTGAATTGAACGACTTCCTGGCTAAGCACGATGCTGAATTCAAGATGATCAAGAAGAGCGAACAGCGTGCTTACATCATCAGCAAGCTGACAAAAGAAAACTCAGAACTGTATGCTTCTCTGCCGGAAGGCGTAGCCCGTCAGTTGTCTTTGGATCGTGACCCGCACGGAAACGTACAGGTTTCATTGATCGAAACTGAAAAGCTGTTGTCAGAAATGGTAGGTAAGAAGTTGGCTGAATGGAAGGCTGAAGGCAAATATGTAGGTAAATTCGCTGCACAGCACCACTTCTTCGGTTACGAAGGCCGTTGCGCTGCTCCGTCAAACTACGATGCCGACTATTGCTATTCATTAGGTTACACAGCATCTTGCCTGATCGCTGCTGGTAAGACTGGTTATATGTCATCTGTACGCAACACAACAGCTCCGGCTGACCAGTGGATTGCAGGTGGTATTCCTGTAACGATGATGATGAACATGGAACGTCGTCATGGCGAAATGAAACCAGTTATCCAGAAGGCTTTGGTTAAATTGGACGGTGCTCCATTCAAGGCATTCGCTGCACAGCGTGACGAATGGGCTATGAATACATGTTATGTATATCCGGGTCCGATCCAGTACTTCGGTCCGACTGAAGTATGCGACCAGCCGACTAAGACATTACAGTTGGAACAGGCAAAATAATCTGATTTTATAAATCAAATCTTTTCATAAAAGGAGATTTCCCGGTGGCGATATTTTCCACTGGGGAATCTCCTTTCTTTTTCTTGGTGTGAGGGGAGAAGTTTTATGGGGTAAGGAGAATAATAAGATGAATTTATATTAGAGATGGAAGTTTAATTAATAAAAGATTGATTAGAAAAATCGCAAACTTGATAAGATCCGTGAAGACAAGAATTGAAAATTTTGTTGTGAATTATCGATAAAGAACGAAGCAATGAGAAGTTGGATATGGAGAAAGATGAAATTTTTATTTGATCACTCTTGTGTAAATATTACTAATTAGTTATATTTGCAATATGGAATCAGTTGAAGACAAGGCCTCTGATATAAGGACCATATTCAAAACAGATGAATTTGAAGAGTTCTATAATGGTTTGGATAAAAAGGTCAAAGACAAGTTTGAGTACACATTTGAACTTGTACAAACTGTATATGCCATACCAGTAAAATATGTAAAACATTTAGAGGGAACAGACCTATATGAGATGCGTGTATCAGTCGGATCTAATGAGTATAGAACAGTACTGTTCGCAATTGATAACAGTAATGTCATATTATCAACAAAAATAATTCTACTTAACGGTTTCCTAAAGAAATCTACAAAGGACTATAGTAAGCAGATAGCCAAAGCAGAACGAATATTAAAAAGTTTAGCATTATGATACAGTTAGATGAAAATAAATTGGGAAAGCTCAAAACCACCAATCAGTCGCTTGATGAAAAGTACGGGAAACATGGTACGGCTACCCGTGAGGCTTTCAATGAAAAAGCAATGGCTTGGTATTATGGTGATATACTTCGAGATCGTCGTAAAGAACTTAAACTAACTCAAAAACAGTTGGCTCAGAAGATCGGTAAAGAACAAAGTTATATTGCTCGTGTAGAAAAAGGCGAAGTGGATATACAATTATCAAGTTTCTTTCGTATTGCACGAGCTTTGGGAATAGAGTTCACACCTACCTTCAACCCTATCCGTTGAAGAAGCCAACAGGTGCTATTCTTCGTTAAATCGGACAAAAATGTTTTTTGGATGTACTTTCCTTATAGTATAGTAGCAAAGAAAATTATTCCGATTATCTTTGCTAAATAATAAGGAGAAAAGATAAGTTATGAAGATACGGAAGTACATTTGGAGCATTTGCCTGTTGGTCGGATTACAAGTATTACAAGCAGCTGAAAAGCCAGAGAGTGATTATTTATTGATCGGGAGCTATGCACCGGCAGCAAGTGAAGGACTTGCATTATATCGTTTGAATCAAGAAACAGCAGAGGTGGAAAGAGTCAGTGGGTTGGCTGGTATTTTGAATCCATCCTTCCTGACGCCTAATCCGGAAAAGGGATTGGTGTATGTTGTGGGAGAAGGAGATACCGATGCCAACTCTACAGTTCATACGGTATCTTTGGATGAGCAGACAGGAACCATGCATCTGGTAAATACGTTACCGACGTTGGGTGCTTCGCCTTGCCATGTACGCTTGTCGCCCTCTGGAAAGTATCTGATAACAGCCAATTATAATGGTGGCAGTTTAAGCCTTTTTTCGTTGGATGAAAAAGGTTGTATCCATGCCCGGGACGAGGTTTTGAGGTTTGAAGGAAAAGGTCCGAATAAGGAAAGACAGGAAAAATCACATCTTCATTATTCGATCTTTAGTCCGGATGGAAACTATTTATTGGCCGACGATTTGGGAACCGACAAGGTATATAGTTTTCCCGTCCATGAAAATGCTCCTTATGTGCCGCAGGCAGAACGAATTGATAATGTTGTTCGACCGGGTTCTGGACCTCGGCATCTGTGCTTTCATCCGAATGGTAAATGGGCTTATTTGATCAATGAATTGTCGGGAGCTGTTATCTTCTTTACCTATCAGGAAGGACATTTAAAGGAAAAACAATCCGTTCAGGCGGATGAAGTAGGAGCACAGGGCAGTGCCGATATACATCTTTCGCCTGATGGCCGTTTTCTGTATGCTTCCAATCGCTTACAGAATGATGGTATCGCTATATTCTCTGTATCTGAAACAACAGGAGAACTGACGAAAGTGGCTTATCAGCAGACAGGCCGTCATCCACGTAACTTTATGATTACGCCAAACGGGCGCTTTTTGCTGGTAGCCTGTCGGGATGATAATGAAGTCCAGATTTATGAACGTGATTTGCAAACGGGTAAATTGCAGGATACTAAGAAAAGAATCAGAATGTCGCAACCGGTTTGCCTACAACTTTATATTGGCAATAAGTGAGCTTGGGGTTTTTGAGTTAATTTCAGTTTGGTATATTTGCTTGAAAATCACCAATTAATAGGTCTAATACAATGAAAACGGAGAAGCAAGTAATTTCTCATCTATATCAAGATGATAGGGGAGAATGGATTATTCAAACAAATGAAGAACATCAAAAAGGGGTAGCTGAATTGGCAGCGGCATTTGCCGGACAATTCGGATACTCTTCTTGGGGATATTCTTTGGGTTTGCTTCATGACAAAGGAAAGGAACGTAATGCTTTTCAGCAATACATCCGTAAAGCAAATGGGTTACCGGTTACCGATAACAAGATTTATAAAGAGCATAATCATGCCTTTGTGGGAGGTATATTGGCGAGGAAACTGATGGGTATGAGTGTCCTTAATCTTCTCACGAACCAGATCATTTCTCATCATTCCGGATTACATGATTATTCGGATATAGAGACAATCTTGCAAGAAAAACAATTGCCGGAAGAAATAGATCGTAAAAGTATTGTATTGGACAAAGTGCAGTTGATCAAAGAATTGAGTGAAGCTCCTTTGGCAAAACAGAAGATTGATTTAAAGCATTTTCATCATCTTTCGCGTATGCTGTTTTCTTGTCTGGTAGATGCTGATCGGCTCGATACAGAACATTTTATGAATGTAGAGTCGTGGCAAAAGCGGGGTTGTGCAAGTACACTTGCTGAATTATTGCCTGAATTAGAAATGTATATGAAAGATCTTCAGGAAAAAGCTTCAGATACTGATGTAAATCGGATTCGCAGGCAGATATTGCAGCAGTGCATAAAGATGTCCACTGGAGAAAAGGGCTTTTACAGTCTGACGGTGCCTACCGGTGGCGGTAAGACTCTTTCTTCTTTGCTTTGGGCTATGAAGCACGCTGTTCATAACGGTATGAGCCGTATTATTATCGCAATACCCTATACCAGTATCATTGTTCAGACTGCGGCCCAGTTGAAAAGGATTTTCGGAGAAGAAAATGTTCTGGAGCATCATAGTAGCTTTAATCCGGATGAGATTCAGGACGAGAATCTGAATGGAAAGACAAGACAAGAAATCATTGCGTTACGTGAAAAAGCAAAGCTGGCAACAGAAAATTGGGATTATCCGATTATTGTGACCACAAATGTGCAGTTGTTTGAATCCATGTTCAGCAACAAACCTTCTGTTTGCCGTAAATTACACAATTTGGCAAATTCCGTAATTCTATTGGATGAGGCACAGACTTTGCCGACCGATTTTCTGCAACCGATAGTAGATGGAATGAAGGCATATCAAGAGATGTTCGGAGTATCGGTTCTGTTTACCACAGCCAGTCAGCCGGTTCTTAGCGGTTTGATTGAGGGCTCTAATCCAAGAGTAAGTTTTAAAGGGATAGACCGGATTACGGAAATCATTCCAAAGGACTTTGTTCTGCACGACAAACTGCGTCGCGTGCGTCTGGAGATAGATGATGCCGGTTCTACGTATGATGAGATTGCCGGGAGACTGGTACAATTTGAAAAGGTGCTTTGCATCGTGAATACACGAAAAGATGCCAAAGAACTTTATGATCGTCTGCCGGAAGAAGGCGTTAAGCTCCATCTGTCGCGAATGATGTGTCCGGAGCATATCTGCGAAACGATAAACCGGATAAAAGAACTTTTGAGAAGCAATGACGTACCGGTTATTCGGTTAATTGCCACGCAGTTGGTTGAAGCGGGTGTAGATATGGATTTTCCAGTAGTTTTCCGGCAAGAAGCCGGGTTGGACTCTGTTTTGCAGGCTGCGGGCCGTTGTAACCGAGAAGGAAAATTGGCACAAGGAAAAACTTTTGTTTTCAGCCTGAGTGCCGAAAACAGAAAACCATACGGCTCTATGGCTGCGGCGAACAATGCCCGGCTGAATTTGCCGGCAACGAGCGATTGGTTTGCTCCTTCTGTGATGGAAGCATATTTCAAACAACTTTATTCGCGTACAGAGACATTTGACCGGAAAACGATCAGTCATTATCTTTATAAACCTAATGAACTGTGTTTCGAAAAAGCATCTGATGCGTTTAAACTGATAGAGGATGATGGAGTCAATTTGATCGTAAATTGGGGAAACAGTATGGATTTGGTTGCCGAATTAAAAACGTCCGGATGCACCTATTCCTTGATGAAACAACTCGCAAAGTATACTGTTGGTATCCGACAGTCGGACTTTAAGAAGTTGGTGCAATATGGAGCAGTGAAAGAGATTCTGGAAGGAATCTATCTTTTATCGGACAGAGAGCAATATGATAAGGATACAGGAGTCAGACTGGATAATCATTGGATGGAAGAGATATTAATGATCTAAACAAAAGAATATGATATGGAATATACAGATAAAGAATACGGTTTGGAAGTGTGGGGCGACTGGGCGTGCTTTACGCGTCCGGAGCTAAAGGTGGAGCGTGTCAGTTACGATGTGATTACTCCATCTGCCGCACGGGCTATTTTTGAAGCTATCCTTTTCAAACGCTATGCCATGCGTTGGCAAATTACCAGAATAGAGGTTCTGAATCCAATTAAATGGACTACGATCCGGAGAAACGAGGTCGGTGCTGTGGCCGGTAAGTCATCTATTTTTATAGAAGATAAACGCCAACAGAAAAATTCGTTGCTTCTTCAGAATGTGCGTTATCGCATTTATGCCAAGTTGGTATTTATACCGGTTAAGGACCGTCCGAAAGAGGCTTTTGCCAAACATAAGCCCGGTGATGATGAGAATCCGATGAAATATTATCAGATGTTCGAGCGGCGTGCAGCACAGGGGCAATGTTTTACGCAACCGTATTTGGGATGTCGTGAGTTTGCAGCCAACTGGCGGTTGATTGAAGACTCAGAAACTCTTGTGCCTCCACTTTCCGAAGACCGGGATTTGGGCATTATACTTTATGATATGGATTTCGACAAGGATCCTAAAAAGCCGGATGCCATGTTTTACCGTGCCAAGATGGAGCAGGGAGTAATTGTTGTACCCGATAAAGACAGTGAGGAGGTGATGAGATGATACTGAAAGCGTTGTATGATTATTATCAGCGGAGTGGAGAAGATGTAGCTCCTTTAGGGTTGGAATATAAGCAGATTGGCTTTATCATTGTTCTGGATAAGGATGGGCATTTCTTGCGATTCGAAGACAGACGTTTGGACAAGAAATCTGCACAGCAGTTTTTGGTGATGAAGAGCGTAGGACGATCCAGTGCCCCCGTGGCCAATTATCTGTATGACAACAGTCAATACGTCTTTGGCTATTCAGATAAGGGAGATTTGGGTAGTATGCGTAAATACTTTGATACATTCAAGTCTAAACTGGCCGAAATTTATGGAATGTATCCCGAGAATAAGGCAATTCAAGCTGTTTTCGCATTTTATCAGCAGGAGCCGTCTGCTATGGTTAAGGCTATGCAGCAAGATGCACTGTGGGATGATATTGCTAAAAATCTGAACAAGAAATATTCTACATTTTCTTTTTTGATTGATGGTGATACCGAGATTGTTGCTTCTAAAAGAGATTTGATGAATGTGGCAACCCCGGAAGACACTGTAGTGGGAAAGCTTTGTCTGGTTACCGGAAAACGTTCGAAAACAGTAGAGGTTACTACGGCAACCATGATACCCGGAAGTCAGGCTACCGCAAAGTTGGTGGCTTTTCAGGTAAACTCCGGATATGACTCGTACGGGAAGACGAAAGGAAACAATGCTCCGATTTCTGAGGATGCGGAGTTTGCATATACCACAGCATTGAATCATATGCTTCGTCCTGATTCACATAACAAATTCATGGTGGGGAATCGTACGTTTCTTTTCTGGGCTTCTTCTGAAAGTGAGGCTTCCAAAGAGTCTGAGGATAGTTTGTTTGCTTTATTGGGGCGTCCGGAAACAGACGATGATGATCCGAACAGACGCATAGAGTTGGTGCGCAGCACTTTTATGGCCATCTATAATGGAAAGTTAAATGCTGACAAAGATGATACATTTTATATATTAGGATTGGCACCCAATTCTGCCAGAATAGCCGTGGTATATTGGAATGAAATGCCGCTTCGAGACTTTGCCGGTGTGATTAGCAGGCATTTTGAAGACATGGAGATGGTAGACATACGTAAGGAAAAGAAACCGTATGTAGGATTGCATTCCATCTTAGGAAGTGTTACTTTGGGAGGAAAATCAAGTGATGCAATTCCCAATATGCCGGATGCGGTAGTGAAAAGCATTTTTCAGGGCTTGCCTTATCCGATATCACTTTTTCAGGCTTGCATCCGCCGTGTACGTGCAGAGCAGTCAATAAACGTTGTTCGTGCAGCTATTATGAAAGCCTATCTGAACAGATTGAATGATAATAACCATAAAAATATTGAGAATATGTTAGACAAAGAGAATAATAATCAAGGCTATCTTTGTGGCCGACTGTTCGCAGTTTTAGAGAATCTGCAGTATGCGGCCAACAAGCAGGATTCTATCCGTTCCAGTTACATGAATGCAGCCTCATCTACACCGGCTGCTGTATTTTCAACCATTCTGAAGCTGTCAAACAGTCACTATGGAAAGTTGTCAAAGGAGAATAAAGGACTGGCTGTCTTCTTTGATAATCAAAAGAAAGAAATAATGGCTATGATTCAGGATTTCCCGACAACTTTGGATTTGGGAAATCAGGGTAGATTCTTTTTGGGATACTATCATCAAAAATGTTATAGAGAGAACAAAGAAACAGAAGAGTAATAACAAACATTTTTTTTAATATAGCTATGGCAGAAATTAAAAACAGAATAGATTTTATTTATATCTTTGATGTACAGGATGGTAATCCTAATGGTGATCCCGATGCTGGAAATCTTCCTTGAGTAGATGCTGAAACTGGTATGGGATTGGTTACTGATGTTTGCCTGAAACGCAAAATCCGCAATTATGTGCAAGCAGCCAAGGCTGGCGAAGAAGGGAATGACATTCTTGTAAAATCTAAAGAATTTTCAGGCGAGGAGGTCTTCATAAACGGAGAAATTCGAAAGATGTATAAAGAAGATTTAGGATTGGATCTGAAAGTTAAGGACAAAGCACCGGCAGATAAAGTTCCCGCAGGCAGAGCTGCTATGTGCAAACGATTCTTCGATGTGAGAACTTTCGGGGCAGTTCTTTCAACAGGTGCCAATGCCGGACAGGTACGTGGAGCTGTTCAGATGACTTTTGCCCGCTCATTGGATATGATCGTTTCCGAAGAGCATGCATTGACGGTATGTGCTGCCCGTGATGAGGATAAACCTTATGATGCACAGGTCGGAATTCAGGGACGCAAGGCTACTGTTCCTTATGGATTGTATGTGTGTCATGGGTTTATTTCTGCAAATCTGGCACAGCAGACTGGCTTCTCAGAAGATGATCTGAATTTGTTATGGGATGCACTGAGAAATATGTTTGATGTGGACCGTTCTGCAGCCCGAGGATTGATGAGTGCGCAAAAACTGATTGTGTTTAAACATAATTCCGTGTTGGGCAATGCGCCGGCTAACAAATTGTTTGACTTGGTTAAAGTAGAAAAAGTTTGTTCGGGAGCTCCACGTTCTTTCAAAGATTATTCTATCACAATAGACCGTGATCATGTACCTGTGAATGTTACTATAGAAGAATTAATCTAATTCAGCATATGTATAGCGAAGATGATATGCTCATGCTTTCGGGAATACAGCATTTCAGATTCTGTCCCCGCCAATGGGCTTTGATACATATTGACCAGCAATGGGAAGAAAATCGGCTTACGATAGAAGGTCAGATTCTGCATCATCATGTGGATGACCCTTTTTATCGGCAGAAGTGCGGTGACCTGATTACTTTGCGTGCAGTAAATATTGCTTCGCATGAATTGGGGCTCTATGGCATCTCGGATGCCATAGAGCTGCATCCTTCATCTTCGGAAGAAGATACGATTCAGCATCCTAAATATCCAGGAAGATGGCAACCGGTAATTGTAGAATATAAACATGGAAAACCTAAAAAGAATGAGATAGATGAGGTACAGCTTGCAGCTCAGGTAATGTGTCTGGAAGAGATGTACCGGATTCATATCCCATATGGTGCTTTCTTTTATGGTGAACTACGACATCGGGTACATGTGGACATAACGGACGAACTGCGACAAATTGTTCATGATTGTGCTTGGGAGATGCATTGGATTTTTGAAAAAACACTTCTTCCCAAAGCCGAATATGGCAAGCATTGTGAGAAGTGTTCTCTGAAAGAAATCTGTATGCCCAAAATGGAACAGTGTTGTATGACTGCGAGTACTTATCTGAAAAATAATCTGTATCAATGAGAAAACTGTTGAATATATTGTATGTAACAACACCTGAAGCATACCTCAGTAAAGATGGGCAGAACGTAGTTGTGTCCGTCAAACAGGAAGAGGTGTTTCGTATTCCGGCTATCAACATAGAAGGAATCGTTACGTTTGGTTATATGGGAGCAAGTCCTGGAGTAATGAAATTATGCAGTGATAATGGTATCTCTCTTACTTTCCTTTCATCTCATGGCAGATTTATCAGCAGAGTACAAGGAGCAACGAAAGGAAATGTGTTGTTACGTAAAAAGCAATATTTTCTTTCGGATGATGACTCATGGTCATTGCATGTTGCTCAAATCATGATCGGCGGTAAAATCCAGAATTATCGAAATATTCTGAAAAGGTATATGCGTGATTATGGAGAAAATGAGGACATAAGTCGGGTTGTGCGGGTTCTGGAACAAGCAAAGCGAGATGCTTTGAATACTCCCGACAAATCTTCATTGATGGGCTATGAAGGTTTGGCTTCAAATGCATATTTCGAGGTATTCTCGGTATTGATATTAAATCAAAAGACTGATTTCCCTTTTCTGGGCCGAAACCGTCGTCCTCCAAAAGATGCCGTTAATGCCATGTTATCTTTTGCTTATACATTAATAGCCAATGATGTAGCTGCTGCATTAGAAACAGTTGGCTTGGATCCTTATGTTGGATTTCTTCATACCCTTCGTCCCGGACGCACTTCTTTAGCGTTGGATTTGATGGAGGAACTGAGAGCTTATTTGGGGGATCGTTTTGTTTTATCGTTAATAAACAAGCGCCAAATAACTGGGAAGGATTTTCTTTCACAAGGTGACAATGGGATTGTTATGACAGAAAAAGGGAAAAAGACTTTTATTACTGCATGGCAAGCGAGAAAAAGAGAAACTATAATTCACCCTTATCTTAATGAAAAGATTGAGATCGGTTTATTGCCTTATGTGCAGGCAATGTTATTGGCTCGGTATATACGGCAAGATATTGACGATTATCCAGTTTTTTTAATAAAATAGTTTTTGTGTATGTATATTCTAGTAACGTATGATGTAGATACAACGTGTAATGAAGGTGCCCGTAGATTAAGACGTGTGGCTAAAGCATGTTTGGATTATGGCCAAAGAGTACAAAATTCCGTGTTTGAATGTGAAGTTACTGAAGCACAATTATGCACTTTAAAGAATATGATTTGTGATATAATTGACGTTCAGACAGATAGCGTTAGGTTCTACTATCTCAATAAGAATATTGCCCGACGAGCAGAAGTACTAGGAGTAGAAACATCTTATAATGTAAATGATGCTATAATTATATAGTGTCTGCGAAGCATATGTATTACATAAATTACCGAGTTTTCGCACTTGTTGGTTTATAGTGTATTACATGTCTTGAATTTGTATCTCTCTTTATTTAAATGATGTTTAGGATGATTCGCGAAAACATTGTTCTAAGTATCTGGATATTAAAGATAAAAAATATATACAGTCGCACTCTTCGTGAGTGCGTGGATTGAAACTCGATAAAGAGAAAGACAAGCCAGACGCGAAGGTCCGTCGCACTCTTCGTGAGTGCGTGGATTGAAACAAACGATTGTTGGACGAATACGAAAACAGCTTAGTCGCACTCTTCGTGAGTGCGTGGATTGAAACCCCCAGACATTGTTATGAAATGGACGGGGCACGTCGCACTCTTCGTGAGTGCGTGGATTGAAACATCGTGCCGTCTGGCTGGTCTGTGGCAATACCAGAGTCGCACTCTTCGTGAGTGCGTGGATTGAAACCAATACGGTTCTGCACCGTCTATCAGTTCGCCGTCGCACTCTTCGTGAGTGCGTGGATTGAAACCAATACGGTTCTGCACCGTCTATCAGTTCGCCGTCGCACTCTTCGTGAGTGCGTGGATTGAAACCAATACGGTTCTGCACCGTCTATCAGTTCGCCGTCGCACTCTTCGTGAGTGCGTGGATTGAAACATTTGAAGTTGCGAAAGAAATAGCAGAGGATTTTGTCGCACTCTTCGTGAGTGCGTGGATTGAAACATCCCCTGCAATCGCATTAATATCGAATTTAGGCGGTCGCACTCTTCGTGAGTGCGTGGATTGAAACCGGCTTGAAAATGTATTATACCAATCAAACAATCATGTCGCACTCTTCGTGAGTGCGTGGATTGAAACATGCAAGCCGGGCATTTAAGTAGCGCCTCGACGCTAGTCGCACTCTTCGTGAGTGCGTGGATTGAAACCAATACGGTTCTGCACCGTCTATCAGTTCGCCGTCGCACTCTTCGTGAGTGCGTGGATTGAAACAATACCCATGCCAGCATACAGACAATAATTCCCAGTCGCACTCTTCGTGAGTGCGTGGATTGAAACACACCATTATCAAAGTCTAACAACAATGGCTTCGTCGCACTCTTCGTGAGTGCGTGGATTGAAACATTCCGCTTGCAGCGGGGCTGCGCCTGCTATCGTCGCACTCTTCGTGAGTGCGTGGATTGAAACTGTCCAAAGTTAAATGGATTAATCGTATAAGATTCGTCGCACTCTTCGTGAGTGCGTGGATTGAAATAATAAAAAGCACATATGAAATAATTAAAAAATTAATGTCGCAACCGGTTTGCCTACAACTTTATATTGGCAATAAGTGAGCTTTTGCTCTTTTTCAAAGAAAAATGTTTGGGCTATATCGAAAAAACTATCTTTGTGATAAAATTATCATTATCTTTGCACAGGGAAAACGAAACCTAATAAGATAAGATGGAAATACTAAAGCACGAATGTGGCGTAGCCATGGTGCGACTGCTCAAACCATTAGAGTATTATCATCAGAAATACGGGACCTGGATGTATGGTCTTAACAAGTTATACTTGTTGATGGAAAAGCAGCATAACCGTGGTCAGGAAGGCGCCGGGTTAGCTTGTGTCAAGCTAGAAGCAAAGGCAGGAGAAGAATATATGTTTCGCGAACGGGCCTTGGGAACAGGGGCCATTACCGAGATTTTTTCTGCCGTCCACGAACATTTTCGGGACTTAACACCAACCCAGTTGAACGACCCTATTTTTGCCAAAAACAATCTACCTTTTGCCGGAGAACTTTATATGGGTCACCTCCGTTACAGTACAACCGGGAAATCCGGACTCTCTTATGTCCATCCTTTTTTACGCCGCAATAACTGGCGTGCTAAGAATTTGGCTCTTTGTGGAAACTTCAATCTGACGAATGTTGATAAGATATTTGAAGATATTACAGCAATCGGACAGCATCCTCGTAAGTTTGCGGATACATATATCATGCTTGAACAGGTAGGCCACCGGCTTGACCGGGTAGTGGAACATCTGTATCAGCAATGTGAAGCCGAAGGGTTAAGAGGAATGGATATTACTCATGCCATAGAGGCCCGCATCGATCTGGGAGATGTCTTGAAGCGTTGTGTTCCTACTTGGGATGGAGGTTTTGTAATTTGTGGCATTACCGGTAGCGGTGAAATGTTTACTGTACGCGATCCTTGGGGCATTCGTCCGGCATTTTATTATGCAGACGATGAAATTGTTGTCGTAGCATCTGAACGTCCGGTTATTCAGACCGTGATGAATGTGCATGCTTGGGATATCAAGGAAGTGAATCGGGGAGAAGCCATTTTTGTCAGCAAGGCAGGTAAGCTTCGCGTGGAACAAATTGTTGAGCCGAAGAAAAACAGTGCATGTTCGTTCGAGCGGATTTATTTCTCACGCGGAAGTGACATTGATATATATAAAGAAAGAAAGAAGTTAGGTGAAACGTTGGTTCCCGATGTCTTGAAAGCAGTAGATAATGATTTGGATCACACTGTATTTTCATTCATTCCAAATACGGCAGAGGTTGCTTACTATGGCATGCTGGAAGAACTGAATAATTATCTGAACAGAATCAAGAAGAAATGGATTGCTGACAAACGCCATTTATTCCAGGAAGAAGAGTTGGAACAGATCCTTTCCAAGCGGGTTCGTACAGAGAAGGTCGCTATTAAGGATATTAAGTTACGTACCTTTATTGCCGAAGGAAATAGCCGAAACGATCTGGCA
The DNA here is from genome assembly GCF_023744375.2 of Parabacteroides sp. AD58. Classification (NCBI taxonomy): domain Bacteria; kingdom Pseudomonadati; phylum Bacteroidota; class Bacteroidia; order Bacteroidales; family Tannerellaceae; genus Parabacteroides; species Parabacteroides absconsus. Next base: position 467,144 of record NZ_CP146284.1, read on the forward strand.
GCCCATGTGTATGATATCACATACGGAAGTATCGTTCCGTTCGAAGATAATCTGGTTGTCATTGATGATAGTATTGTGCGTGGAACCACGTTGAAACAAAGTATCATCAGTATTCTGGATCGTCTGCATCCGAAGAAGATTGTGATTGTTTCTTCTTCACCTCAGGTCCGTTATCCGGATTATTATGGAATTGATATGTCTCGTATGAACGAGTTCATTGCCTTTAAGGCAGCTGTGGCTTTGTTGGAAGAACGAGGCATGGAAAACATTCTGATGGAAGCTTACCAGAAAGCGAAGAAACAGGAGAGGGAATCACAGTCGGCTGTCAACTACGTGAAAGAAATCTATGCACCGTTTACGGATGATGAGATTTCTTCTAAGATTGTCGATCTGCTGACTCCGGCCGGAACAAAAGCTCAGGTGCAGATCGTTTATCAGTCAATCGACGGATTGCATGCATCTTGTCCGAATCATCCGGGCGACTGGTACTTCTCGGGCGATTATCCGACACCGGGCGGTACGCGGATGGTAAACCTGGCCTTTATTCATTATATGGAAGAAGAATATTTAGTAAAATAAACATACTTAATGTTATATGCAAAAAGATAGAACTGCAACTTTAATCCTGGATGACGGAACTGTATTTCATGGCTTTTCGTTTGGTGCTGAAAAGCCGGTGAGTGGTGAGGTCGTGTTTAATACAGCCATGACAGGCTATCCTGAAAGTTTGACTGATCCTTCGTATGCAGGACAATTGATGGTCTTGACATATCCGTTGGTTGGTAACTATGGTGTTCCACCTCGGACTTTCCGTCCCGACGGTTTGTCTGAATTTATGGAAAGTGAACGTATTCATGCAGATGCTATTATCGTTAGTGATTACAGTCATGAATACAGCCACTGGAATGCAGTATGTAGTTTGGGCGACTGGTTGAAGGAGGAAAATATTCCGGGAATCTATGGAATAGATACACGGGCGTTGACGAAGAAATTGCGTGAGCATGGTGTGATGATGGGACGCATCGTGATGGAAGACGTGAAGGATGTGGCTAAGTATTTGCATGATTTTGGAATTTATGGAGCGGTTAATTATGTAGATGAAGTTTCCTGCAAAGAAGTCATTACATACGGTGCCGGAGAAGGGAAAAAACGTGTAATTCTGGTCGATTGTGGTGTAAAGCATAACATTATCCGTTGTTTGTTGAAGCGTGGAGTAACGGTCGTACGTGTTCCCTGGGACTATGATTTTACCCAATTGGAATATGATGGTGTATTTATCAGCAATGGCCCGGGTGATCCAGATACGTGCGATGCTGCTGTGCAGAATATTCGTAAGGCTATAGCTGGTGATAAACCAATCTGTGGTATCTGTATGGGTAACCAGTTATTGGCAAAAGCCGGCGGAGCTTCAATTTATAAGCTGAAGTATGGTCACCGGAGTCACAACCAGCCTGTACGGATGGTTGGAACCAACCAGTGTTTTATTACTTCTCAGAATCATGGATATGCCGTTGATAACAATACGTTGGGTGAAGATTGGGAACCTTTGTTCATCAATATGAACGATGGAACAAATGAAGGAATCCGACATAAGACGAAGCCATTCTTCTCTTCTCAGTTTCACCCGGAAGCTTGTAGTGGACCGACTGATACAGAAGCGTTGATCTTTGATAAATTTGTCGGTATGTTATAAAGAATAATCAGTACTAATTTTTGCATGAAGAGTCGTTTATGAAAGATAATATAAATAAAGTCCTTATTTTAGGTTCAGGAGCTCTGAAGATTGGTGAAGCAGGAGAATTTGATTATTCCGGAAGCCAGGCATTAAAAGCTATTAAAGAAGAAGGTATTAAAACGGTTTTGATCAATCCGAATATTGCTACAGTACAGACTTCTGAGGGAGTTGCTGATACGGTTTATTTCTTGCCTGTTACTCCTTATTTTGTAGAGAAGGTAATTGAGAAAGAACGCCCGGACGGTATTTTACTGGCTTTTGGTGGTCAGACAGCTTTGAACTGTGGTGTCGCTTTGTATCAGAGTGGTGTATTGGAGAAATATGCAGTGCGTGTTTTGGGTACGCCGGTACAGGCTATTATGGATACAGAAGACCGCGAACTGTTTGTACATCGTTTGGATGAGATTGGTGTTAAGACCATCAAGAGTGAAGCCGTTGAAAATATTGAAGACGCACGTCGGGCAGCAGCCGAATTAGGATATCCGGTTATTATCCGTGCTGCATATGCTTTAGGAGGACTTGGTTCGGGTTTCTGTGATAATGAAGAAGAACTGAATGTGCTGGCTGAAAAAGCCTTTTCATTCTCACCTCAGGTGTTGGTGGAAAAGAGTCTGAAAGGTTGGAAAGAAGTAGAATATGAAGTAGTACGTGACCGTTATGATAACTGTATCACGGTTTGTAACATGGAGAACTTCGACCCGCTGGGAATCCATACCGGAGAAAGTATCGTGATTGCTCCTTCTCAGACATTATCCAATACGGATTATCATAAACTGCGTGAACTGGCCATCCGCATTATTCGTCATATAGGTATTGTAGGTGAATGTAATGTACAATATGCTTACGATCCGGATAGTGAAGATTACCGGGTTATTGAAGTAAATGCCCGATTGAGCCGTTCATCTGCTCTGGCTTCAAAGGCAACCGGTTATCCGTTGGCTTTCGTGGCTGCTAAGTTAGGCTTGGGATACGGTTTGTTCGACTTGAAAAACTCAGTAACGAAGACAACCAGCGCTTTCTTTGAACCGGCACTTGACTATGTAGTATGTAAGATTCCGCGTTGGGACTTGGGTAAATTCCATGGTGTAGCACGAGAATTAGGCTCAAGCATGAAGTCGGTTGGTGAAGTCATGGCTATCGGACGAACCTTTGAGGAAGCTATCCAGAAAGGTCTCCGTATGATTGGTCAGGGCATGCACGGCTTTGTAGAAAATAAGGAACTGGTTATTCCAGATATTGATAAGGCCTTGAGAGAGCCGACCGATCGTCGTATCTTCGTTATCAGTAAGGCTTTCCGTGCCGGTTATACGATCGATCAGATCCATGATCTGACTAAGATTGATAAATGGTTCTTGCAGAAATTATATCGAATCATCCAGACTGCCAATGAACTGGAAGCATTCAGTAAGATACAGGAAGTTTCAGACGATTTACTGCGCAAGGCCAAGATGCAGGGCTTTTCTGATTTCCAGATCGCCCGTGCTTTGTTGAAGGAGAAAATGGAAGATACCGACAAAGCAACTTTACAAGTCCGTCAGGATCGTAAATATCGTGGTATTGTTCCGGTTGTTAAACAGATTGATACATTGGCAGCTGAATATCCTGCTCAGACCAATTATCTGTATCTGACTTATAATGGTACAGAGAATGATGTTCATTATTTAGGCGACGGTCGTTCGATTGTTGTATTGGGTTCGGGTGCTTATCGAATCGGTAGTTCGGTTGAATTTGACTGGTGCGGCGTTCAGGCTTTGAATACGATTCGTAAAGAAGGCTGGCGTTCGGTAATGATCAATTATAATCCGGAAACGGTTTCTACGGATTATGATATGTGCGACCGCCTGTATTTTGATGAACTGACATTCGAACGTGTAATGGATATCCTGGAACTGGAGAATCCGCACGGTGTGATTGTATCAACGGGTGGACAGATTCCGAATAACCTGGCAATGCGTCTGGATGCACAGCATGTTCATATTTTAGGAACTTCAGCTCAAAGCATTGATAATGCAGAAGACCGTGAGAAGTTCTCAGCTATGCTTGACCGCATCGGTGTTGATCAGCCTCGCTGGAAAGAACTTTCATCCATGGATGATATTAACCAGTTCGTAGAAGAAGTAGGTTTCCCGGTTCTGGTTCGTCCGAGTTATGTGCTGAGTGGTGCTGCCATGAATGTATGTTCCAACCAGGATGAATTGGTTCGCTTCCTGGAACTGGCCGCTAATGTTTCGAAGAAGCATCCGGTTGTAGTCAGCCAGTTCATTGAGCAGTGCAAGGAAGTGGAAATGGATGCTGTTGCACAAAACGGAGAAATCATCATGTATGCCATCAGTGAGCATATCGAATTTGCTGGTGTCCATTCCGGTGATGCTACCATTCAGTTCCCGGCGCAGAAACTGTATGTGGAAACAGTTCGTCGTATTAAGAAGATCAGTAAGCAGATTGCTAAAGAATTAAATATCTCAGGACCGTTCAATATTCAATACCTGGCGAAAGGAAATGAAATCAAGGTAATTGAATGTAACCTGCGTGCTTCTCGTAGTTTCCCGTTTGTCAGCAAGGTATTGAAGATTAACTTCATCGAACTGGCTACTCGGGTTATGTTAGGTCTGCCGGTGGAAAAGCCGAACAAGAACGAGTTTGATTTGGACTATGTAGGTATTAAGGCCTCTCAGTTCTCATTCAACCGTTTGCAGAAGGCAGATCCTGTCTTGGGTGTAGATATGGCTTCTACGGGTGAAGTTGGTTGTATCGGTGATGATGTTTCGGAAGCAATTCTGAAGAGTATGCTTTCTGTCGGACAACGTATTCCGGAAAAGAACATTCTGTTATCAACCGGTACTGCTAAACAGAAAGTAGCTATGCTGGATGCTGCACGTCTGTTGGCTCAGAAAGGTTATAATTTGTATGCAACGGGTGGTACACACCGCTTCTTTACTGAAAATGGCATTCCAAGTACATTGGTATATTGGCCAAGTGAAACCGGAAAAGAACCTCAGGCTTTGAGATTGTTGCATGAGAAGAAGATTGATATGGTAGTGAATATACCAAGAGATCTTTCTGCCGGTGAGTTGGACAATGGATATAAGATTCGTCGTGCGGCCATCGATTTGAATATTCCGTTGATTACGAATGCTCGTTTGGCGAGTGCATTTATTAATGCATTCTGTACATTGAGTCTGGATGATATTCAGATCAAGAGCTGGCAAGAATATTGATAAATCAAGTTGTATAGACTGGATTTGAAAGATAAGCCGCTGAAAGCATCAGGTTCGCCTGGCTTTCAGCGGCTCTATTTGTTTATTGTCATGCCTGAATGATCAATAACGAGAAATAGGGGAAGTTTGTCTGTGCTATTATTTCAGGATCGGAAATATATTTCTCTTTCTCGGTTCCTACGTTTTCGAAGTAGTGGAAATGTGTTTCCGGATGCCGGCGGATACATTCATGGACAGCCTCGATGCAAGCCGACAGTTTCATGATTACTAAGTTGTATCCTTGTCGGATGAATTGAGCCAGTTCGTCGGCTGTTGCGGTTCCCGGAATTACCATCAGGCGTTCTTCCTGCTTGACAATGTGTAATCCTCCAGTTGCTCCGGCGGCAATAAAAGCCGGAATTCCCGGTACACGTCTTACTTCAATATGTTCTTTCTCCAGTTGATGATATATGTATTGGATAGAAGTATAGAATCCGGCGTCGCCTTCCGCTACGATAACCACCTTTTTCCCTTCACGAAGTGAGCCGGCAGCGTCAACCAGAAGCTGGTCATAGGCTTCGATAGCTTTTTGCCTGTCTTTGCTCATGGGCAATACAAACGGGCGAATCTTGTGTTCTTCTATTTCTAAAGCTTTCAGGATATTGGCCGCTCTTGACACTTGCTTTCCCGAAGGTGTCAGAGTTGCCGGACAGAAGATTTGATCTGCCTGTTGTAAGGTTTTCAATCCTTTTACGGTGATTAATTCGGGTTCACCCGGACCCAAAGAAACAAATGTAATTGTTCTGTTCATATTTACTAATGTTGAATAGAAATGCAAAAATCTTTATTTTACGCTTTATTCGCAAGTATCGGTCGAGTTTTTTATTACTTTTGTGCCAAGTAACAGGTGTCTGTTTCCTTCGTGAAGCAAGGAACGGATGAAAAGGGAACCGGGTGAAAGTCCCGGACAGTCCACGCTGCTGTAAGTCTTTACAGGATTCGGAGTAACCTCTGTTCCACTGGATAGATAACTATTCGGGAAGGAACTTCGAACAAGACAAAGTCAGAAGACCTGCCTGGTTACAAGATATAACTTAGATGGCTTTACTTTCTGCGTGGTTATGGAAAGAGAGAGCAGAATTGGTAGATAAAATGACAGTTATGAATCTAAAGCGAATAGCAGAAGCTGTGTTGCTTCTTGCCGTAATGGCGGGTTGTACTTCTCGTCCGACGAACGAACAGGCTAACGGATCGGATGCAGATGTAGCAACGGAAGCGGTTTTTACTGAGAAAATTGTACCGGAATATGCTGAAGGGTTTGAAATCCGTTATGAAGGAAAGGCTGCCTTAGTGGATATTCATGATCCGCAATCAGAAAGTGCGGGTGAATATCATTATGCTTTGGTGCGTCGGGGCGATCAGTCAACATCAATTCCGGAAGGATATGAAAAGTTGGAAATACCGGTGAGAAGTGTGATTTGCATGACTTCCTTACAGCTTTCTAATTTTATCAAGTTGGGAGAAACCGAACGGGTGACAGGAATTACCAGTACGCGCCACTTGTTTAATGAAACGATGAATCAGCAGCTGAAAAGTGGAAAAACGGTAAAGATCGGCATTGAAGGGAATTTCAATAACGAAGCCGTTATGAGCATGAATCCGGACCTGATTCTGATATCTCCGTTTAAACGTGGCGGCTATGAAGCCCTGAAGGATGTAGGAATTCCGCTGGTTCCTCATTTGGGATATAAGGAAATGACTCCGCTGGGACAGGCCGAATGGATTAAGTTCGTCGGTTTGTTGTGCGGAATGGAAAAGGAAGCCAATGCCTGTTTCCAGACTATCGAACAGCGCTATAATGAGTTGAAAGCTTTGACTGCAGATGGCAAGGTGAAACGCCGTCCGGTTGTTTTCAGTGGTGAATTGAGAGGTGGAAACTGGTATGCGGTTGGTGGAAAGAGTTTCCTGGCCCAGCTGTTTAAAGATGCCGGCGCTGATTATTTCCTGAAAGATGATGAGCGTTCGGGCGGTGTGACCCTCGATTTCGAGACGGTCTATAATCAGGCAGACAATGCTGATTACTGGCGTATTGTCAATAGTTATCCGGGAGAATTTTCGTATGAGGCATTAAAGGAACAGGATGCACGTTATGCCGATTTCAAGGCATTCCGTGAACATGGAATCATTTACTGTAACATGAAGACAACTCCTTTTTATGAGGAAATGCCGACGGCTCCGGAAGTCATCTTGGCGGATCTGCTGCATATCTTTCATCCGGAGTTATTGCCGGATCACAAGCCTGTCTTTTATAAACTATTAAAGGAATAAGGGCATGCGCTATACTCATACTTACCGGATGTTGTTGATCCTGTTGCTGATCCTTGTGCTGCTGCTGCTGAATTTATTGTTGGGCTCGGTTGCTATTCCTGCACAATCTATCTGGAATATTCTGACAGGTACAGGAAACGAACCTGTCTCTTGGCAGAACATTGTCTGGAAATCCCGTTTACCACAGGCTTTGACTGCGCTGGCTGCGGGCGCGGGTTTGGCTGTCAGTGGATTGCAGATGCAAACCGTGTTCCGTAATCCGTTGGCAGGACCTTCGGTGTTGGGAATCAGTTCCGGTGCCAGCATGGGCGTTGCTTTTGTCATTCTGTTGAGCGGAAGCTTGGGCGGCGTGGCGTTGAGCCGATTGGGCGTAATGGGAGAGATTGCTTTGTCGGTTGCCGCTATTATTGGTTCCTTGTCGGTCATGGCGCTGATTGTTTATGTCTCGCAGAAAGTAAAGGGAAACGTCACCCTGCTGATTATTGGTGTCATGATCGGTTATGTATCGAATGCGGTGATAGGTGTCTTGAAATTCTTCAGTGTGGAAGAAGATATCCGGGCGTATGTAATCTGGGGATTAGGTAGTTTCTCGCGTGTGTCTGGTAATCAGATGATGTTGTTTGTTACCTTGATGGCCATTCTGCTTCCTTTGTCTTTCTTGCTTATCAAGACATTAAACCTGATGCTGCTGGGCGACGGCTATGCCCGTAACTTAGGACTGAATATCAAGCGGGCCCGCCTGTTGGTAATTGTTTCGGCCGGTGTGTTGACTGCTATTGTAACAGCTTATTGTGGTCCGATTATCTTCTTAGGATTGGCGGTTCCTCATTTGGCAAGAGCCATGTTTCAAACGTCCGATCATCGGACTTTGATGCCTGCAACCTTATTATTAGGTGCAGCTTTGGCTTTAATCTGTAATCTGCTGGCCCGCATGCCTGGTTTTGAAGGGGCTTTACCGGTTAATTCGGTAACGGCATTGGTGGGCGCGCCTGTCGTGGCTTCCGTCTTGTTTAATAAACGTAAAAATGACTGGAATGAATAAAGAAACGATCCGACTGGATGATTTGTCAATTGGCTATTCCATCAAGAAACATCATACGAAAGAAGTAGCTTCGCATATTCAGGCTACTATCCGAAGCGGCGAACTGACGTGTCTGTTGGGCGAGAATGGTGTAGGAAAATCGACATTGCTCCGTACGCTTTCTGCCTTTCAGCCGAAGTTGGGCGGACATATATGGCTGCTCGGGCGTGAAGTCGAATCGTATACAGACCGGCAATTGAGCCGGATTATCAGTGTCGTGCTGACCGAACGGTGTGAAATCCGGAATATGACGGTCCGGGATCTGGTAGGAATGGGACGGAGTCCTTATACGGGTTTTTGGGGACGGTTAAGTCAGAATGACTGGGAAGTGGTAGATCGTTCCATTCGCCTCGTCGGTATTGAAGTGCTTGCCTCGCGTATGGTACATACATTGTCTGACGGTGAGCGGCAGAAAGTCATGATAGCGAAGGCACTTGCCCAGGAAACTCCTATTATTTTTCTGGATGAACCGACCGCTTTCCTGGATTATCCGAGTAAAGTGGAAATCATGCAGCTCTTGTATCGCCTGATACAAACGACTGAAAAGACCATTTTCCTTTCTACACACGACCTCGACTTGGCTTTGGAGATAGCAGACAAAATCTGGCTGATGGAGCGGAAACAGGGAATTACAGTCGGTACACCCGAAGATCTGGCTTTGTCGGGCCGGTTGAAATCTTTCTTTTCCGGTCGGGGCGTTGTGTTTGATGATGACAGCGGCCTTTACCGGATACAGATGCAATATAAGTACCGGATCGGCATCCGGGGCGAAGGCGTTCGTTATTTGATGCTGAGGAAAGCCTTGCAGCGTTGTGGTATTCGGGTGGATAATCCGGCATCGGCTGTTGCTCCGTTTATTGAGGTTGGCTCAGAGTCATTTATCCTTCATGCAGAAGAAGCCGTGTGTTATGAAACGATCGAAACCCTGTTGCAGGCTGTACGAGAGTTAAGTTTGCCTGAAATCTGATTCCTTTTTTCAGGAAAAATGCATAAGTTTGCATGAAAAACAAAATAGGATAATACGAATGATGAAACGTGTGCTGATATACTTACGGAATCTGATACTTTTCTTTTTCATCTCGTCTATACTGGCTGTCGTACTCTATCGTTTTGTGCCGGTTTATCTGACACCACTGATGGTCATTCGTCTGGTTGAACAGGCCAAGGCCGGTAAAAACCTGAAGCTGGAACATGAATGGGTCCCGATTGAAAAGATTGCGCAGACGTTGCCGCAGGCTGTTGTGGCTTCTGAAGATAATTTGTTTATGGAACATCCCGGATTTGATTTCAAGCAGATCCAGAAGGCTCGTGAAGAAGCCGAACAGGGAAAACGGGTGCGCGGAGCCAGCACCATCAGCCAGCAGACAGCCAAGAATGTTTTTCTATGGCAGGGAAAAACCTATTTCCGGAAAGGACTGGAAGCCTATTTTACTTTATTGATCGAATGGATATGGGGAAAAGAACGGATTATGGAAGTTTACCTCAATTCGATTGAGATGGGCGATGGCATTTATGGCGCCCAAGCTGTGGCAAAGGCGCATTTCAACAAAGAAGCTTATCAGTTGACGAAAGGAGAATCGGCTTTGATCGCGGCCTCTTTACCGAATCCGCGCCGGTTTAATTCGGGGAAACCTTCTCCGTATATGCGTCAGCGGCAGGCCAAGATCATGTCGCTGATGGATAAGATTCTGCCGATTGATATGGGGTATAAGGCTCCGCAAAAGACAAAGAGTACAGGTAAAACAAAAAATAGAAAGAAATGGAGAGCTTCAGTTATCAGGATCTCGGAAGAATAGTATATGAAAAGGCGCTGGATATCCAGACCGAGAAGTTCAACGCGCTGCTGGCTGCCAAGGCAAAAGGGGAAAAGGGGCGGAACGAACTTCTCTTTTGTGAACACGAGCCGGTTCTTACCATCGGCAAAAGCGGGAAAGACTCGAATCTGCTGATCCCGGAGGCCCGCCTGAAGGCCTTGGGCATTTCGTATTATCATATTAATCGGGGTGGCGATATTACTTACCATGGTCCGGGACAAATCACCGGATATCCGATTTTCGATCTGGAAACCTGGCATATCGGATTGAAGCAATATATTTACCGGCTGGAAGAAACCATCATCCGCTTTCTGGCTTTATATGGCTTGAAAGGCGAAAGGTTGGAGGGCGCAACCGGTGTATGGCTGGATCCGCTGGTTGCAGGAAAGGCCCGGAAGATTTGTGCCATTGGCGTAAAGAGCAGCCGCTTCGTTACGATGCACGGCTTTGCCCTGAACATCAATACTGACCTGAATTATTTCACGTTGATTAATCCGTGTGGATTTACGGATAAAGGGGTGACGTCTCTTGCCCGCGAGTTAGGCGAAAATCAAGATTTTGAAAAGGCAAAAAGACAATTGGCCGCTCTTTTCAGCGAAGTTTTCGGTGACGTGTGAATTTGTCAGAATGTCAAATCATCCCTCTTCTGTTTGCGTTATTTGGATGCAAGTACGGCAGTGATCGGAAATATGCGATTTATACGAAGTTGAGGTTTGACAAAAGGAAAGCTAATCGCTTTATTGACTGAATTCTTTTGGGAAAGATGCTGAAGCTAGGCTTCAATTCTTGTGCGGTGTCAGCCAAATGGGAGAATTTGGAGTAATTTGTCAGTTGAAAACCGATGGCTTTTCTTGTCATTATTTGGGCTTTTGGGTGGTTTTTTTCTTCCTCTTTCCCTGAAAAATGGATGCAAAGTCGGTTTTATGCCGGGTTTTCTTCCTTTTTCTGCCTACAAAAGTTCAATTTTGTCCTGTATTTTTCTCAATTCCTGCCTACCTTTTTCTCCATTTCTGCCTGGTTTTGTCTGAAAAAGTAACGAGAAACGTCCGAAAAAGCCGTTTATTTTACAAAATTCCCTGTTTTTATCGCTGAAAAAGTGGATGCTTCTCAAAATGGTTGTTATCAGAAATGGCGGTAAATGGCTTTTCTGTCATGAATAAAGCCTTTTCACTGGCAAAATGAACAGATGTTATAAGATGATAAAGGCGTGTTATTTTATCGGTAGTTGGCTTTTATCATTTATTTTTTCGGTAGATTTTTGTACATTTGCAACTTACAAACTATAACGATCAACTATGGCTGAAGAACTTATTATTGATAAGCAGGCTGGGAAAGCTGAAAAATACCAGGAGTTGATGCCTCAATTGGAAGCTCTGGTAAAAAACGAAGGTGATGTAATAGCCAATATGGCCAATATCTCAGCAGCATTATGGCAGACTTTTCATTTCTTTTGGGTTGGTTTTTATCGTGTAGTGGAAGGGGAGCTGGTTTTAGGTCCATTTCAAGGTCCAATCGCTTGTACGCGTATCCGGTTGGGCCGGGGTGTTTGTGGTACTGCCTGGAAAGAAGGCAAGACACTTGTCGTGCCGGATGTGGATCAGTTTCCGGGACATATTGCTTGTAATTCGGCCTCTCGTTCGGAAATCGTGGTGCCTGTTCGGGATAAAAAGGGTGAGGTTGTAGCTGTATTAGACATTGATAGTGATCGGTTGAATTGTTTTGATGAAACCGATGTTGTATTTTTAGAGAGAGTGGTTTTGTTTTTGTTCAATTAGACGGAATTTATAGTACAAAAGTCAGATTCATAGGGGGTAGTTATGTTTTATTAATAAGATAAGTTTCTGTTCTCTTTATGAAATGATCTACTTTTGCGCACAATTATAATTCGCGTAGGAAGATAAATACGATGGTTAAAATAGTACGATTAACTTACTTGCTGCTATTCCTTTTGGTGATGGGTGGCTTGAGTAATACGTTATCAAGTCAGACGGTAACTTCTGTCTCGGGTATTGTGAAAGATTCAATTACCGGAGAACCGTTGTCGTATGTGTCGGTATTGTTTAAGAATTCGACAATAGGAGCCATGACGGATGATAACGGGGCTTTTTCGTTGCAGAACGATAAAGGTTATACCACATTGGTGATCTCATCGATGGGATATACAGAAAAGGAAATCAAGTTGAAGAGCGGAAAGAACAATGCCGGCCTGGCAATCATGTTGCGTCCTACTTCATACGAGTTGACGGAAGTGGTTGTAAAGCCGAAGCGGGAGAAGTATTCGCGGAAAAACAATCCGGCAGTCGAGCTGATCAAGAACGTGATAGAGCATAAGGATGATAACCGGATTGAATCCAAAGAAGAATATCAGGTAGAAAGCTATGAGAAATTGAGTCTTGCCCTGGATAATTTCAGTCCGAACCTGGACAGTAAACTGGGAAAGAAGTTCAGTTTTATCAAGAATTATCTGGATACATCGGAGTTTAACGGGAAGCCTATTCTGACGCTTTCGGTCCGTGAAACACTGGCCGACCGGTATTATCGGAAGAAGCCGAAGACGGAAAAGATAATCATCAAAGGAAAACACATGCAAGGTGTGGATAAGACTTTGGATGAAGGAGGTATCAGTGCCAACTTGGAAGAAATTTTCCAGGGCATCAATATCTTCGATAATAATATCAATATCCTGTTGAACCGTTTTGTCAGTCCGTTGTCTTCTACGCTGGCTGTATCTTATTATAAGTATTATATCATGGATACAGTCGATGTGAGCGGCGTTAAATGTGTGGATTTGGCTTTTGTTCCGGTGAATAGTGAAAGTTATGGATTTACGGGGCGTTTGTATGTAACGCTCGACGGAAACTATGCTTTGAAGAAGTTTACGCTGAACGTCCCCTCACATATCAACCTGAACTTTGTGGACAAGCTTCGGATTGATCAGGAATTCAAACAGATGCCTGACAGTACCTGGGTATTGGATACGGAAAATACCTTTATTAACTTCTATATTGTCGAGGGAACGCAGCAGTTCTATGCGCATCAGTTGAGGAGTTATGACAAGTATTCGTTTGAAGTAGCCAACCGGGATTCTATCTTTGGACTGTTAGGAGAGAACCATTTCGCTCCACAGGCCAATACGCAACCTGATTCGTTCTGGGTAAATCACCGTCATATTCCTTTGAAGGAGAAGGAGAGTGCCTTGGATGAGCTGCTGGCTCAAATGCGAAAGGTGCCTGTGTTTAATGTGATTATCAAGACGGCCGAGATTCTTATTTCCGGTTATATACAGACCGGAAAGGACCGGAATACCAGCAAATTTGATTTTGGTCCGATGAATACGACTATCAGTGCCAATGAATTGGAAGGCATGCGTTTCCGTGTTGGTGGTATGACAACAGCCAACCTGAGTGACCGTTGGTTTGCTGATGGATATTTGGCCTATGGTATAAATGACCGAAAGCTGAAATACAATGCGACCTTGACGCACAGTTTTAACCGTAAAGAATATCATCCGGGTGAATTTCCGCGGAATAATTTGTCGTTGATTCATGAATATGATGTCTATACGCCGGGTCAGGACTTCCTGTTTACGAGTAAGGATAATATGTTCGTCGCTATCAAGGTCGGAACACCGGTTACGCATATGCAGTATATCCGGAAGACAATGTTGCAGTACGAAAAAGAATGGTTGAATAATCTGAGTATGTTAGGTTGGGTGCGGCATGAAAATAACGAAGCTGCTGGAACTTTAAGTTACGACCTGATGAATACGGATGGTTCGCTGACGCATATTCGGGATTTCAACAAGACGGAATTGGGCTTGCAACTTCGTTTTGCTCCGGGCGAGCGCGCCTACAACGGACGTGCCGGTCGGGAATCAGTCTTCAACCTGTCGAAAGATGCACCGGTATTCAAAGTCTCTCATCAGTTTGGCTTTAAGGGATTGGGTGGCGATTACCAGTACAATCATACAGAAGTAAGTGCCGAAAAGCGTATCTGGCTGTCATCTTTCGGTCATATCGATGCGAAAGTAAAAGCCGGCAAGGTATGGGATAAAGTTCCTTTCCCCTTGTTGATTCTGCCCAATACCAACCAGTCACTGACGATTCAGCCGGAAGCCTTCAATATGATGAATGCGATGGAGTTTGTTACCGACCAGTATGTTTCCTGGTATGTGACATATTACCTGAAAGGTTGGATCTTGAACCGCATACCGGGTATAAAATGGTTGAAGCTTCGTGAAGTCGTTTCCTTCAGTGGTATTTACGGAAACTTGACGGATAAGAACAATCCGGCACTGACACCGGGTTTGTTCCAGCTGCCGGATGGAACCATGCCGATGGGTAATCAGCCTTATATGGAAGCCAGCATCGGTCTGGAAAATATCCTGAAGATCTTGCGAATCGATTATTATCGCCGATTAACGTATCTGGATAATCCGGGAATTAAGAAAGGTGGTATTCGTATAGCGCTGCGCTTCTCGTTCTAAAAATACAATAAGGATGACTCAAGAAACAAAGAATACAAATAAAACATTCCAACATACTCCTAACGTGTGGGCCTTGCTCCCGTTAGGAGTATTTCTGCTTTCTTACCTGGTGGTTTCTTGTATAGCCGGAGATTTCTACAAGATGCCGATTACGGTTTCGTTTGTCCTGTCGTCGGTTGTGGCGATAGCCATTTCAAAAGGAGGAAAGCTGAATAGCCGGATTGAGCAATTCTGTAAAGGAGCGGCCAACAGCAACATCATGTTGATGGTAGTCATTTTTATCTTGGCCGGCGCCTTTGCCCAGACAGCCAAGGAAATGGGCGCTGTAGATGCCACGGTTAACCTGACGATGTCGCTTCTTCCGGGAAATCTGCTGGCGGCAGGCATCTTCATTGCCGCTTGTTTTATCTCGATTTCGGTGGGAACGTCAGTCGGAACCATTGTCGCTTTGGCGCCGGTTGCTGTAGGAATCGCTGAAAAAGCCGGAATGCCGGACGCCCTGATGCTGGGTGTCGTGGTGAGTGGTGCCATGTTTGGTGATAACCTTTCTTTTATCTCTGATACAACCATCGTGGCTACCCGGACACAAGGATGTGAGATGTCGGATAAGTTTAAGGTGAATTTCCGGATCGCTTTGCCGGTAGCTATTCTTACGGCTGTTTTGTATGTGTGGTTGGGCTTGGGAGTTCACGAGAGTTATCAGCCGGAACATATTGAATGGGTGAAGGTCTTGCCTTATCTGGTCGTCTTGGTTGCGGCCATTGCCGGCATGAATGTGATGCTGGTCTTGTTCTTGGGTATCTTGTTGTCGGGTATCACCGGTTTGCTGACGGGAGCATTTGATATCTGGGCTTGGAATGCTGCGATGGGAAGTGGTATCACCGGTATGGGCGAATTGATTATCGTGACGCTTTTGGCCGGCGGTATGCTGGAGATGATCCGGTATAACGGAGGAATCGAATGGATTATCCGGAAGCTGACAGCCCGTATCGATTCGGCCCGAGGTGCGGAAGTCAGTATTGCCGGACTGGTTAGTTTTGCCAATCTCTGTACGGCCAATAATACAATCGCCCTGATTATGGCAGGTCCGATAGCAAAAGATATTGCCACGCGTTTCCATATTGATCCGCGTCGAAGTGCCAGTTTGCTGGATATATTCTCTTGTTTCGTGCAAGGTATTATTCCCTATGGAGCGCAAATGCTCATGGCTTCCGGTTTAGGAAATGTCTCTCCGTTGGAAATCATGCAGTATCTGTATTATCCCTATTTGTTGGGTGCAGGCGCTTTATTGGCAATTATCTTCAGATATCCTCGAAAATTTACTTAAAATAATATACTATGGCAACAATAGGAACACCGATGTCACCTACCGCTACGAAAGTCGTTCTTTGCGGTAGTGGCGAATTAGGAAAAGAGTTTGTAATCGAATTACAGCGCTATGGCGTTGAAGTGATTGCGCTGGATAAATATGCGAATGCGCCGGCTATGCAGGTAGCCGATCGTTCGTATGTCTTGTCGATGCTGGACGGAAAAGCATTGCGGGAAATCATCGAAAAGGAAAAGCCGGATTATATTGTACCGGAAGTAGAAGCCATCGCAACAACTACGTTGATGGAATTGGAACAGGAAGGTTTCCATGTTATTCCTACGGCTAAGGCTACTTGGTTGACGATGAATCGTGAAGGTATCCGTCGTTTGGCTGCTGAAGAATTAGGCTTGCCTACTTCTCCGTATCGTTTTGCGGCAACTGAAGAAGAGTTTAAGGCTGCCGTAAAGGAGATAGGCATGCCGTGCGTAGTAAAGCCTATCATGAGTTCAAGCGGGCATGGCCAGAGTGTTGTCCGTAAAGAGGAAGATATTGATCCGGCTTGGCATTATGCGCAAGAAGGCGGTCGTGCTGGAGCCGGTAAGGTGATTGTAGAAGGATTTGTAGATTTCGACTATGAAATCACGCAGTTGACAGTTCGCCATATTAATGGAACGTCATTCCTGGAGCCAGTGGGTCATGTACAGAAAGACGGTGATTACCGTGAATCCTGGCAACCTCAGGTGATGAGTCCGTCTGCTAAGGAGAAAGCTCGTCATATAGCCATGCAGATTACGGATGCTTTGGGTGGACGAGGAATCTTTGGCGTTGAATTGTTCGTAAAGGGCGATGATGTCATCTTTAGTGAAGTTTCTCCGCGTCCGCATGATACTGGTATGGTGACGATGATTACACAAGACTTGTCTCAGTTTGCCCTTCATGCTCGTGCCGTATTGGGTTTGCCGATACCGAATATCCGTTTCCTGGGTGCTGGTGCTTCACGTGCCGTTGTAGTTGATGGAGAAAGTTCACAGTTGAGTTTTGGCAATCTGGAACACGTATTAGAGCAGCCTGATACGCAATTGCGTTTGTTTGGCAAACCATCCGTGAATGGTCATCGGCGTATGGCAGTTTTGCTGGCTCGTGCAGAGAATGTTGAAGAAGCTCGCCGTAAAACAGGAGTGATGATGGATCAACTGGAAATAAAGCTTTAATTGCTCTATATGTGAAAAAGTCGGGCTTCCTGAAACGCACCTTCTTAAAAAGAAGAACTTTCAGGAAGCCCGATTTATTTTATCCGCCGATTTTAGCTTTTAGCTGATATTCAGCAAAGATGTCCAAACATCGTTTTTGTGTCGCTTCATCCGGCGCTTGCATTGTGAATTGGTTCGGATTGTAAGTCGTACCTAATTTATCATGCTTGTTTTTCCCAATGTCATGATATACCAGCAAATTGACAATTTCTGGAGGTTTAGGCAAACTTGCCAAGAATTCGGCCGATTTCCGGATATTCTCTTCGTCAGCATTGACACCTACAATGAGCGGAATTCGGATCCAATAAGGAACATCCGAAGCTGCTACCCGTTTTAGATTCGCCAACACCCGTTCGTTAGGAACGCCGCAATAATGCCGGTGTTTTTCTGAATCCATCATCTTCAGGTCTACCAGGAATAAGTCACATTGCGGAATAACGCGTTCAACGACTTCTTCCGAGGCATACAAGGTTGTATCAACTGCCCGATGAATATCTTCTTTTCCACAGCGGGTCAGAAGCTCTAACAGAAAGTCTGGCTGCATCAATGGTTCGCCTCCGCAGAAAGTAACACCACCTTCCGAGCGGTCCATTACGGCTGTTTCCTTTTCGATTTCATGCATAGCCTCATCAACGGTCCATTCCCGTCCTGAAATTTCCAAGGCACAAGCCGGACAAACCTCCACACACGTTCCGCACATCTTGCATTTATCCAAGTCTGTGACAATACCCGAACGTGTCAGTTGCAAGGCACCTTCCGGACAAGCCTTTACGCATGTCTGGCAACCAATACATTTCTTCCTGGTATAAAGCTTGACCGGTTTTTTCCCGATGCCTTCTGGGTTATGACACCAGACACAAGACATCGGGCAACCTTTCAAGAATAAGGTGATCCGGATACCCGGACCATCATTAATCGCATATCGCTTGATATCAAACAGAAGTCCCATATTAGAATGATTCCTGCTCAGTACGCGCAATTACGTCGGCCTGCAGGTCGGCATTCATGTCGTTGAAATAGTCACTGTAACCCGCAACACGAACTAACAAGTCACGGTAATCTTCCGGACATTTCTGGGCTGCATACAATGTTTCAGTATCTACAATATTGAACTGGATATGGTGTCCGCCTAAAGCAAAGTAAGCACGAATCAGTGAAGCTAGCTTAGCTACATCTTCTTCACGTTTCAGCAAGCTCGGCATGAAGCGCTGGTTCAACAACGTACCACCACTCTTAACCTGATCCAGTTTGCCTAATGACTTAATAACGGCAGATGGCCCGTGAGTGTCGGCGCCGTGAGAAGGAGATGTTCCATCAGAGATAGCTCTTCCAGCCAGACGTCCGTTAGGTGTTGCACCCATTATTTTACCGAAGTAAACGTGACAAGTGGTTGAAAGCATGTTCAGGTGGAAACATTCGCCTCTTGTATTCGGTTTGCCTTCGATGGCATCATACAAATCGTTGAATACACGTACAGCTACAGAATCAGCCTTGTCATCATCGTTACCGAAGAATGGAGTATGGTTAAGGATGTATTGACGCATCACTTCATGACCCACGAAATTATCTTTCAGAGCCTGCAGCATTTCATCCATTGTGTAGCGTTTGTCTTCAAATACATGCTTACGTAATGAGCATAAGCTATCTGTAATTGTACCCAAACCAGTACATTGGATGTAATTTGTATTATAGCGTGCTCCTGCGTTGTAATAGTCTCTTCCTTTGGCAATACAGTCATCAATGAAAAGAGAAAGGAATGTTGCCGGAGCATATTTAGCAAACATACGGTCAATATAGTTGCTGACGCGTACTTTCATATCTACGAAGTAGTGGATCTGCTTCAAGAATGCAGCATATAAATCTTCGAAAGTCTCAAATGAATTAGCTTCTCCTGTTTCCAATCCGACTTTTCTTCCAGAAACCGGATCTACACCATTATGGAGAGTTACTTCCAAAACCTTTGGTACATTCAGATATCCTGTCAGGATATAAGCTTCTTTACCGAAAGCTCCAACTTCGATACAACCACTACAACCACCTTCGCGGGCATCAGGCAAGCTCTTTCCTTGGCGCATCAATTCCTGAATATATACGTCAGGATTGAATACAGAAGGATAGCCATGTCCTTGACGAATCACTTTACAGCCGGCACGCAGGAATCGTTCAGGTGTACAAGAGCTGATATGAATTGCACTACCTGGCTGCAACAGGTGTAATTCTTCAATGGTTTCAAGCATGATATAAGAAACTTCACTCACGCCATCGCTACCATCCGTTTTAACACCTCCGATATTCAGGTTCGTGAAGTCGTTGTATGTACCACTTTCTTTTGCTGTGATACCTACTTTTGGAGGAGCAGTCTGGTTATTGACTTTAATGAAGAAGCATGACATCAATTCCTTGGCCTGATCACGAGTCAAAGTACCATCAGCAATGCCTTTTTCATAGAAAGGAGCTAAGTGCTGATCGAAATGTCCAGGATTCATCGCATCCCAACCATTTAATTCAGTGATAGTACCCAGGTGAACAAACCAATACATTTGAATAGCTTCCCAGAAATCACGAGGAGCATGAGCCGGAACCCAACGGCAAACTTCTGCAATACGGCGAAGTTCTGCTGCACGTTTCGGATCTTTTTCTGTCATACTCATTTCATCTGCTAAATCAGCATGACGATTGGCAAATAAGATAGCTGCATCACATGAAATTGCCATACCTTGCAGTTCTTCTTGTTTGTCGGTTGCTTCCGGATCATTCATGAAATCGAGTGATTCAATGTTCTTTTGGATTCTCTCTTTCAAGTCAAGCAGACCATAACGATATACTTTTGCATCAAGTGCTGTATGTCCGGGAGCTCTTTGTTCCATGAATTCAGTAAACATACCTACTTCATAGGCTTCTTTCCATTCTTTCGGGACATGATTGAAGATACGTTCACGTTGTGTACGACCTTTCCAATATGGGATCACCTCGCGTGCGTAGGTATCAATGTCTTCCTGACTGATGGTGTAGCGTTGTAATTCACGCGTATTCAGAACGTGCAAATCTTCTACACTATGACAAGTTAATTCCGGGAATGTAGAAACAGCCTTTGGACGTGGTCCACGTTCTCCGACGATCAATTCATCCTTTCCGATATAAATTGTCTTCTGTTTGCATATCTCATAGAAATTAAGAGCACGCAGAATAGGAATAGGATATTTCCCTTCATTTTCTTTATAAAACTTCGTCTCGATCAAAGCCCTTTCAATTGACAAGGATGGCTGAGCGTCGAACGATTCCTTACGTAACCGTTTGATGCGGTCGTTCATACCCAACATATTCGCTTCATTAGATGGAGCGAAGTTGCTGGCGCTTTTAGGCGCGCGTTGTGCTACTTTTTGTGTTGACATACTGACTTTAATATTAGAATCGGTTTAGTATTTATTTCTATCTTCTAAAGTGTAAAGTTACTACTTTTTCTAAATATTTCATAGAAGAATGGAAGTTTAACACTATAAAAAATATTAATGAATTCCTTTGTGTTTAAATAGGACAAGCTTGTCGGGTGAGATCTCCTTTCATCCGGGAAAATATAAGGAGCTATTTCAGCGGATTATAATGATTTTTCTAAAATATCTATTCCTCCAGCCGATAAATCTATATGCATTTCTTTTCCCGTAGGTGTCCGAAGGATGCATACTTTGTGCTTGCGCTCAATTTTATAGATTAAATTTCGATTGATAAGGATACTTCTTCCAGCTCGCACGAAGTTTTTCTCTCCTAATTTAGTTTCGATGTTACCTAACCGTTCTAAAATAATTTCTTCTCCGTCCATTAGCTGGATATGTGAATAATTTCCGTTAGCTTTTACATACGCGATTTCGTCTTTACCTGCATATAAGATTCCATTTAACGTACGGAATGATTGTTTCTCGTTTTCAGGGAAACAGACTGGCATTTCATTTGCCTGATCTTTAAGTTGGATACGATGAAGAGCTTGTGCTAATTCGGTTACATCAATAGGCTTTAACAAGTAGTCTGCCGCAGCGAAACGGATTGCCTGTAGAAGGTATTCAGAATTACTGTATGCGGTAGTAAAAATGATATGAGGTAAGGGTATGGATTCTTTTAGTTCACGTAGTAATTCCATAGACGTATGTCCTTGTAACTGTATATCAAGGAAAATGATATCAGGTCGATACCGTAAAATTCCATATAAAGCTGTTTCATAAGAGTCATAACAATCCACAATCTCAATATTAGGATGATACATTTCCAGCTTTTTTATTAGTGACAAGCGGGGTAATCGTTCGTCTTCAACTATAATGGTACGATAGTTTTTCATAAGTTTCAATTTAAAAATAATTATAATGATAGGGAATATATAGTTCAAATCGAGTACCACATGGTTTTCCATCGGATGTTACCAGATCGGTGATTGTTTGTATGATGTGCTCGTTGTTTCGTTGATTGTATAGTTCTATTTGTTGTGCCATGATACTTAATCCTTGTTTGGTAGATGTAGAAGAAAACGCTAATGCAGCTTGGCGCCCTATGCCATCATCTGTAACGATTAGGTTAATACCTCTTTTTATCTGAGAGATCTCAATGTAAATATGACCTTTGCCTGGTTTATTGCGTAATCCATGTTTTACAGCATTTTCGCAATAAGTATGAAGGATCATATTGGGTACTTGTATATGCATATCAACATCCTTTTCAATTTGGATGGAGTAAGATAAATTTTCTTCATACCGTAGTTTCTCTAAAGAAAGGTAGAATCGTACATATTGAATTTCTTCTTCAAGCGATCTTGAAGGTTTATCTACATCCAATAACGTTGAGTTGGTAAAACGAGAATAAAGTGTCAAGTATTTGTTGGCCTCTTCTACTGAGTTATTCATCATGAAATATTCAATCCCTGCCAGTACATTGGCATTGAAATGTGGAATAGATTTCAAACGGATGGATTTTATCAATAGGTGATTCAGTTTGATTTCACGCTTGAGTTCTTCGATGTTTTTTTGATTCCGACGTTTGTAATAATTATATGCTAATCCCCAAATACTAGCTGCCAATATTAGAAATATGGTAACCCAAAACCACCAGTGTTCCCAAAATGCAGGTTTCAAATGAATTGCTATATGGATAGGTTGGGAAGACAGATTTCCAATCTTAGCGATAACTTCCAGTTCGTAGTGTCCGGAAGGTAGATTGTTAAACTGCACTTCACGCCTTGTTTGAGGTTGTGACCAATTCTCTTGAAAACCTTTTAGCCGATAGCAATAACGTATATTTCCGGTGGCAGAATGGGAGACGGCTATGTATGAAAAGTATAAATTCCGTTGACTATGATCTAATTCGATATTTTGATTGTTTTCAGTGTAAATTTCATTCCAGTTGACATTATCAGCTGAAGACTTGGCCGAAATTAATTCTAGGGGAGGAATGTTATATTTGTAAATGAGTTCTTGTGGATTGAAAGAGACAGTTTGGTTGACACAAGGAATCCAAATGGTACCGTCTTCTGTCTCTGCTATGTGGGCGGCCAGTGGCTCAATACCGGTAAAACCGTTATATTGATTGAAGAACATCGTTTGCATTGAATGAGTATCTGTAATGTGTAATCCATTAATAGTAGCAACAACCAAATAATTGTTTTGTGTTTGTCGGATAGAGCGTATTAAACTACCGTACTTATGTAGTAAGACAGCCGAATCATTTCGTAAAGTGTACAGGTCTTCTCCTGCACTAAACAGAATATCTCCATCAGGTTTTGCAATTATGGATGTACAGACTCGATTTTCTTCAGGTAATACAATTCCTTTCTGGAAGTTTCCTTGGAGACAAACCAAACCGTAGATAGTACCAACATAAATATTCCCTTGATTGTCAGACTGTGCACAAAAGATACCCTTTAATCCATCGTATTTCCGACGGATATGTCCTTTTGCATCTGTAATGAATAATTCTTGTCGGGTAGCTATCAGCAGACTATCTTTATAAGCCGTTAGATATTGGTAATTAAGGGTAGGTAGATTTAGCCAACATTGTGTCTGAGAAGTACAAGCTAATACATCACCTTTCCCTAAAAAAAATATTGTGTCTCCAATACGGGCAGCTCGTGGCAGGAAATAATTGTCTTTATTTCGAGAATACGGCAACGGGGTCATATTCTCTCCCTTCTTGTCTTGGAGTAACTGTCCATTTAGTGTACCTGCAAATAGATTTTCATGTTCATCTTCTTCAATGGCGCGTAGGATATCATTTTTGTCTGTCAGTATATGGTTCTTGAAATTCATCTGGAAAAAATTGTAAACACCTTGATAAGTGGCTAGCCATAAATTACTTTCGCGGTCAATATACATTTGTTTAATGAGGTTGATACCGTCCACCAAATGTTCTATCTTTCCGTTTTGCGATAGGCGATAAATATTGTGTGCATCATGAATAAAAATATTTCCTTTTGTATCAGCACATGCAGAAACGCCATAATCAGGTGCTAAGAAATGATAGGCTACTTTTGTTTTTATTTTATTATTTGCATATTCGTATATACCATCTGCAGCAAACAAGTATAGATGGTCATTTGATTCGAGTAATGAATATACTTCTGGCAGATTGATTTCAGGCAAAGATGTTCCATCTTCCTTTAAGCAATATACTCGTTCTTCGGTGGGAATATAATATATCTTCTTGTTTTGACTCAAGTAAACTTTCCGGGTATTATCCATGAGATCAAGTAAAGAGTTTTTTAGTAAAGACTGAATACTATCATTTGTTATACAACAGATTTCACGACCGGTTTCTTCTTCATTTTCTAAAATTAAAAATCCCATAGGAAGAGAGGAGGAATTGTAATTGTTGAGTAAAAGTCCTTTGTATTGGAAAGGAACGGAAAATAATGTGTCTTCTTTATTTACTAGGTGTTTCCTTCTAAATCCAAGGGCGGTTATTTCTCCTTCTGGACTTTCGTAGAACGAGAGGATGTTTTCCTGCTTCCCTTTCAAAAAGGGTTTGAATTCGAACCCGTCGTAACGAACAAATCCTGAAAGTGAACCAATCCAGATATATCCTTTTCTGTCTTGGTAAATACATTCCGTCAGCATTTGAGGTAAACCGTCAAGCGTAGTGTATCTACGATAGGCATATTCAGATATGACAGATATAGGAGTTTGTCCTATCGTATCTGCAGGGAAGAAGCCTACAAAAAAGAACAATAAGAAGATTCTGAAAAGAATATTATATGATTCTTTCCTGCCTGTTAAAATAAACAATATGATACTTTGCCTTTGTTCCTGCATATTCCCTGCGTGCTGATAATAGATCTTCATTTACAAAGGTATTCTTTTCTTTCAAACACGCGTTATATATTTTCTGTTGAAAGAAAAAGAATTAGAATCATGTATGAAAAAGGTTAGTTTGTGTATGTATTGATTAGGTCTGTGTAAAGTGGATTTTAAAGTATTGTATGTCAGTTTCTCTTGTTTTATATTTGAGAAAATCTAAAATATTAGGGAAATGAATATGCAGTATATAGTTATAGGGCTGACTTGGTTGTTGGCCGGGTGCGGTCTCAGTGGAGATAATAATTCTGCCAGAAGAGACTCTGAAGATATGTATGTGGAAGAAGTAACGGATATTCTTCCAAATGAACGGAAACCTACTGCAACGGTCTTTGACAAGACTCGTCGGGTTACTTTGTATGACCCCTATATGCAAAATGCCGAAGTAATGACTATGGATTGTTTGCCAGGCTGGCAAGTGATAGGACGGGTTGATCTGGAAGGATTAGAGAAATGTAACGATGGTTCTAATATTCAAATTAAAGGAAGCGATGGCGTACGTCAACTTGGCTTTTATTTTGAACAGAGTCGTTCTTATTATGACGAGGCCGATGGAGTACCGACTGGTCAGCGTCATCCTTTGTTGCAGAAATTGAAGCGTCCCTATACGACAGCCGAGGATTATCTTCGTTTTGTCGTTCAAACTCAATTTCCCGATGCTGAATCAGTCGAATTAAAAGATGTGGTGGGGTATGACAAGTTGCCGTCCGAACAACAAAAAGAAATACAGAAGTTTGGACAGGTACTCTTGGAAGCTGTCAAAGTTGGTTTATCACGGTCGGCTATGGGAAGCGGATTTTCTCAAATCCTGAATGCTTACCCGGATGTAGCCATTGCTGAATATATTATAAAATTGAAGAACGGGAAGCTCCTTTATCATGCGGCATTTGCAAAGTTCTTCATCTATGATTTGTGTATGCCTTCGGGTATGATGAGCACAGTTGATCGACGTTATTGGTCGGTGGTGGATTTGAAGACAGCTACGGCTCCTGACGAAGAATCTTTGCAGGTAGCCATGACTGAAATGAATACTATGAACGCATCGGTAAAACTTAATCAGCAATATCAAGCTGCTATCTTAGCGATTCAGCAAGGGCGTAATGACCGGATGAAGCAGGAAATATTTGCCGGGATTGCCCGTAACCAGCGGCAAGCTGCAGCCCTCTCCCGTCAGATACAGGAGAATGCTGCCGAGATCAGTGACATTCAAATGTCAATGTACGAAAGCACTAGTGCGATGCAAGATCGGGTGACAGCTCTACGAAGTGAGGCAATTCGGGAGGTAAATCCGTATGTAAGCAGTGATGGTACTGTGGTGGATATTCCAATCGGTAGTGGAACACAGGTGTGGAGTACGTCGGATGCGGGTACGATTCTTTCGTCGGACAGTTATTTTTTTAATCCTAATATTGGCTCGACCATAGAATACCAAGAAATGCAATTGTTGAGGTAAAATTGTTAATAGTGAGGATAGAGAAACTGATTGTTTAACCTATAATAGTATTTGATTATGAAACGATTTATTTTGATGCTACTGAGCTTATTTTTTATGGCAACAGCGGTAAACGCACAGTTGAGCAAAGGCGACTTCTTAGTAGGAGGTGGTGTCGGATTGGTATTGGACATTGGTAATTCTGGTGATGGTGGTATTTGGGGCGGTTCTAGTACAGATGTTGATGTTACTTTCGCTCTTTCTCCTTCAGTTATGTATATGCTTACAGATAATTGGTATTTTGGAGGTGGTTTGGACTTGGGAGTGACTCCTGCCGTTGGAGGAACTGCTACTATCTTTTCGATTGGTCCGGAAGGTGGTTACCATGTATCATTCAACAAGACATTGGGACTGTTTAACTCGCTGGAGATGGACTTCGGTGTGGCAGAGAAAGCTTTCTTCTTTGGATTCAATTATTATCCTAAACTTTCTATTGCGCTTTCGGATAAAACTTATCTGACTGCTACATTAGCAGGAGTTGGTTATAATTCGTCAAGCGAATCTTTCTCAATCAAGCTATTGACGCAAACAGCAATCGGCTTTTATTACGCATTTTGATATAATTTAGAATGATGATCACCTGTTCTACCAGAGGAAACTCTAAAAAAGAGTTCTCTTTTTGGGGAACAGGTGTGTCGTTTTTATAATGAAACATTTTTCCTTGAGAAGTAGATATATTCTGTTTCAATTGTGGAAGGCATAAAAACAGAGCTTCCACAAATGGGAACTCTGCTTTTAGGATTATAAAAAATATTTCAACTCTTTTCCGTGTACATTATCGCGTATTTGACCGTCTTGCCAAACAATTTCGCCATTTACCCACGTCGTATCAACGGCATGATGGAAAGTATATCCTTCAAATGGAGACCAGCCACATTTGGTCAGGATGTTTTCCTTACTTACAGTCCATGTCTTGTTCGGATCAATTAAGACTAAGTCTGCATAATAACCCGGACGTATGTAACCTCTACGGTCGATGTGGAAAAGTTCGGCGGGTTTATGGGCCATTTTATCCACGACCTTTTCGTATGTGAAGCGGCCTTCCATGGCTAATTCCAGCATGACGATTAAAGAATGTTGTACCAACGGTCCGCCTGAGGCTGCTTTCAGACAAGATCCTTCTTTCTCGGAAAGCAGGTGAGGAGCGTGGTCGGTGGCAATGATATCTATTTTGTCATTATTAACGGCTTCACGCAGGGCTGTCCGGTCGGCCAGTGTTTTGATAGAAGGATTCCATTTGATTCGGTTGCCGAACAAGGCATAATCGCCGTCATGGAACCACAGATGATGTACACAAACTTCTCCGGTAATTTTCTTGTCCTTCAAAGGAAGCTTGTTATCCAGTAAAGTAGTTTCTTTGGCTGTTGACAGATGAAGAATATGCAAACGCGTTCCTAACCGGGTAGCCAGTTCGACAGCTTCAGAAGAGGAGGCATAACAAGCTTCTTCACTACGAATTTTACTATGGAAAGAAATATCCAGATCTTCGCCATACTTTTGGGTGTAGTAAGCGATGTTTCTTTTGATTATTTCTTCTTTTTCGGCATGGACGGCAATCAACAGATCACTTTCACTAAAGATTCTTTCGAGCGCGTCTTTTTTATCTACCAGCATATTTCCGGTCGAAGAGCCTAAGAACAGCTTTAATCCCGGGACGCGTGAACGGTCGAGACGGCGGATTTCTTCCATATTATCATTGGTTCCTCCGAAGAAGAAAGAATAATTGGCAGCAGACGTTTCAGCAGCCCGGTTGAATTTCCATTCCAGGTTTTCGATGGTTGTTGTCTGAGGCTTTGTGTTTGGCATATCCATAAACGAGGTGACGCCACCAGCCACGGCAGCCCGACTCTCTGAGTAAATATCAGCTTTGTACGTTAGTCCGGGTTCGCGGAAATGTACCTGATCATCTATACAACCTGGCAGTAGCCATTTGCCCTGGCCATCTACGATATCGTTTGTTTCAGCTATGATTTCGGAAGGAACTTCTCCTTCATACACGGCCTCAATCATTTCACCGTTGATCAGTACTGCACCTTGATAACTCCGTCCTTCATTGATGATACGGACATTTTTTATCAGTTTCTTGTTCATAAGCTTATTGGGATTTATGACCCAAAAATAGGGATTTTTGTCCGGTTATTTCTCTTTCGCCCCATGCTTTTTATCATACCAGCGTCTAAATCGGTAGTCGAGCCACAACAGGAAAAGAGCAATACTACCTATATATGTATAGATAAAGAGCAAGGAAGTATCTATTTTCGGCCATCGGATAGCGGGTATTTCCAGTTCTTTCAACCCAATGACGGCTGCAACAATCATAACCATCGAGGCGAGAATCAGCATACTCCATTCCAGCCAAGTCTGTCGTTTACGCTTGCGTATCGCTTCTTTTTCGATGCGTTGCATCATTTGCGACCGGAATCCTTCCGGGAGTGATACTGGCGGCATTTGTCTGAATAATGATTTCAAACGATCTTCTTGTGCTCTATTTGTCTCTTTTTCCATAATTCTTTACTTCTTCTGAACAACATCCTGATTCTTTTCTTCTTCAGTCAGCAGCACATACAGTTTCTTTCGTATGCGGTGTAACTTCACTTTCAGATTAGACAGCGACAGGCCGGTAATACCCGTCAAGTCTTCAAGGCTTTTCTCTTCCATATAGAATAATTGGATCAAAGCCCGGTCGTCTGGCGGAAGCTGGGCCAAAGCCCGGTCCAGCCATTCCAACTGCTGGGCTGTTCCGTATGAACCTAATGCTTCCTGCACTTCCTCTTCGGATACATTCGTCAGTTGTGAATCTTCTATTGACAAGTATTCTATCTTCTTTTTTCGGACAGCCGATATCGCCATGTTGTAAGCAATCCGGTACAACCAATTGGCAAAATTACCTTCTCCGCGGAAAGATTCCAATTGTCGGAATGCCTTGATGAATACATCTTCCGTCAGTTCCTCTGCATCTTCCCGGTTTTGTACAATCCGGAAGATCAGAGCAAACAACGGTTGGCTGTATTTATCCAGCAGACAGGCGAAGCAACTGGTATCGCCTGCCAGAATCCGGTTGATATAATATGTATCCGATAATCCTTCCATTTCATAATGATTGACGCAGGCTTGCCGGAAAGGTTACATGGCTTTATCAAATAATTTGAACGGGATACCACATTTTCCCCCGGAGATAAAGTCTGTAACCCCGGTTCCAAACTTCCGGATCCTATATGTAATTCTTTAGTTCACGGCGTGAACTAAGTAAACCACGGCGTGAACTACTTAAACCACGGCGTGAACTAAGTAATCCACGACGTGAACTAAAGAATATATAATAGGGAAAGAAGTTTTCCCCCGGCAGAGTGGAAAGTTTCTGACAGGCAAAAACAAATTTACAAGGGGCGGCTACCCAAAAAAAATTGCCTGAAAGTTGTAACCATTCTGTTTCTCTTGCGTCCATATTACAGAAGCTTCGGAAAACAAAGGTATTAATAACATAAAAATAACAGAAACGATTATGATGGATTTTATTTCTATTCCGCTGGTTGTCGGAATCATTTGTTACGGAATTTACAGTTTGTTTGAATTGTTCGTTCATAAGAAAGAACGGCTGATGATTATTGAGAAATTATCGGAAAAAGTAGATTGGACTGTATTGGACGGGAAACTTCAGTTGCCAAGCTTTGCGCAAAAACGGGTATCCTTCAGTGCTTTGAAGATAGGTTGCCTGATGGCCGGCTTAGGATTAGGCTTGTTGATCGGTTTTATTTTCCATACGTTTATATGTGTAAATTTCGAGGGTGACTGGCAAATGCTTTCTATGGCGTATGGAGCGTCGGTTTTATTATGCGGTGGTCTGGGACTGATCCTGGCATTTATTATCGAGAACAAGCTGGAAAAGAAGAATGATGAATAATTTTCTCAGGGAAGAAGAGGAAAACGGTTTTTAGCCGTCGCATAAAAAACTCTCGAGAATTGTTTTTGAAATAAACGGGAATCATTTCCATTCATACTTGTTCTCTTTCAAGAATGCGAGCATGAATGGAAATGATTCTTTTTTATTTCTTAGGCTGATCGCCTAATGTGAACTTCAGAGTTCCGGCTTTTACCAGATCCTGATGAGAGATGGTATAACCTTTTAACTTCTTGCCGCCTGCCTGAATCGACTGGATGTAGATAGATTCAGGTGTAGCGTGTGAAGCTTCGATTACCAAATCTCCTGCCGGATAATATTTCTTGTCGAGATGAATCGTGATCTTATCGAATACCGGTGACGTCAGTACATAATCAGCATCACCCGGACAGGCCGGATAAAATCCCATCATCGAGAAGATAGCCCATGTAGACATGGTTCCGGCATCTTCGTTTCCAGGTACACCGTTCGGAGCATTGTGGTAGCCACTCTTCAGAATCTTGTGCACTTCTTTCTGAGTACGCCATTCTTCCCCTTTGAAATAACTGAACAGATACGGATAAGCGATATCGGGTTCGTTGGCAGGATCATAATTCCCATCGTCGAAAACGCCCTGTAATTTGTTGACGAACTTCTTGTTTCCTCCCATCAGTTTAGCCAGTCCTTTGATATCATGCGGTACATAGAAGGTATAATTCCAAGCATTTCCTTCGTGGAATCCCGGACTTGGCTCAAAGTTTTCGCCCTGTTTCGGATCAAAAGGTTCATAGAATTTACCATCCGGCAAAATCGGACGTAATGTACCGAAATCCTTGCAATAGTAATGTTTGTAACCCATTGAGCGGTCATAGAACAACTTCGCATCTTCTTTCTTTCCCAACGCTTCCGCAAACTGGCTGAGGTTCCAGTCGGCCAGATAATATTCCAAAGCATGGGAAACAGAGTTGTCATATTGTTCGCGTAACGGAACATAGCCTAAAGAGAAATAATCATTGGCATCCGGACGAAGCAGATTAAATTCGCCAGGAGTTGTAGCTCCTTTACGCATGGCTTCATAGGCTGTTGTCGTGTCGAAATCACGTAAGCCTTTCATCCAGGCATCTACGATATAAGGGATTGAAGGATCACCTTCCATGGTGAATGTCTCCCGACCGTAAAGTTCCCATTTCGGTAACCATCCATTTTCCTTATACATATCAATCATAGTCTGGATAATATCCAACTGACGGTCCGGATACAGTAAAGTCATGAGTGAACTGACATTGCGGTAAGTATCCCACAACGAGAATACTGTATAACGGTTACCGCTTGTCTTACCTACTTCCAGGCTCTCCATCTTCGGATATTCACCGTTGACGTCCTGTAAAATATTCGGATGAATCAGCAAATGATACAGACCTGTGTAGAAGATTGTCTTTTCATCGTTCGTTCCGCCTTCTACTGTGATGCGTGATAAATCGTCGTTCCACTTATCGCGGGCAGCAGAAGCAATCTTGTCGAAATCGAAACCCGGTTGTTCGGCTTTCAAGTTCTCGCGGGCGTTCTCGATACTGACGAATGAAACACCGATCTTTACCTCGATCTGTTCCTGTTCGGCTACATCGTATTTGAACCAGACACCTACGTCGTCTCCACTGATTTCGCGGGTATATTTCGTGTATAGTTTGTATTTACCTGCATCAGCGTCCCACTGAGCCTCTACACCTTTCATCTCGCGTTGCTTTTTCCAATATCCTTTTTCCTTTGGAGCCTTGTTGACCTGCATAACGAAATAAATCGGAAAGACTGCTTGTGGGTTATAACAGAATGTTCCCATCAGTTTGCTTCCTTCGATTTCTGTATCACTGACAAAGCGGACAGTTGCACCGGTTTCGTTGGTCAGACCTTCTCCTAAATTGAGCAGGATATTCCCTTGTCCTTTCGGGAAAGTGAAGCGGCTTAATCCTGTACGAGGCGTAGCTGTGACTTCCGTCTTGATATTATATTTAGTCAGAATATTACTGTAATATCCCGGATGGGCTACTTCCTTTTCATAATGGCTGCCATATTCATGGTAATCTACTTTCAGCTCTCCGGAAGTCGGCATCAATAATAATCCTCCTAATTCGGGACAACCTACACCGCTCAGATTAACGTGAGCATAACCGGTGAAGAAGTCATTGTCGGATGTATAGGGTGTTGACCACCACCGACTGTCTTTATCAAACTCGTTGGTTTCTGACCCCATGACATTAAAAGGCGTCACACTCATCATTCCTTGGGGACAGACAGCTCCGGGGTTCGTAGTTCCGAAATTGCTGGTCCCGATAAATGGATTGACATAATCGACAGGCTGCTGTGCGAAAGCGAAACTTCCGCCACACAACAAGAGCGTCAATAATTGTTTTTTCATGTTTGTCTGTTTATTTGTGTTTAAAATATATGTATGTTAATTACCAGATGACGATTTCATCTACGAAAATAAATCCGCCATTAGGCTTATTTTTCGCTTTTACTTGTAAATAGCGTGCTTTCCAGTTTCCGTTAAAGGTATATTCCTGGAAAATCAGATCCGGATTTTCGCGGGAAACGGTAGTCGGAATAATTCCCTGCGATGTGAAATTCTTCCCGTCTTCGGATGTCAGGATTTCTACCTGTTCAGGCTGATATACCCAAGGACCTTTCAGTTGCATCCATTTCGAAGAGACTTGATGCAGATCCATGACTTCGCCCAGATCAATGACACAGTCTAAATTGTCTGTGTAACCCTGCCAACGCTGGTCAAGATAAGTCAGTCCTCCTCGGTAACCATCAATAATGGCATTCATGCCTCCGGCCATATAACCCGGGTACAGACGGCTGTTGAAGCGGATGCTTTTCCCAATTCCTTTATGGTAATCAACGCGCTGCTCGGAAACTCGGTCCTGTAACTGACCGTCTACGAAGATGCCTGCTACAATTTTAGCCGAGTCTTTGACAACAATCGGTTCCTGATAGATAGGTGAAGACGCTGTCGGGGTAGATCCATCTGTTGTATAGTGGATTTCAGCCGGATATTTCTCAGCATCCATGGTTACGCGGATTTCCTTCTTGACTGTATCTACAACCATGTCAAATTCCAGTTCGTTGGAAAGCGGGAAAGGATTCAATCCCATCCGTTGTAGGACTGGGATGTGTGCATTAACACGTGGTTTGAAATCTTGCCAATCCCGTTTTTCCTGCGGAGTCCAACCGATTTCTGCCACGGCAAGGGCACGAGGGAACATCATATACTCTAAATGTTCTGGAGTAGGAATATATTCAGTCCACGTATTCGCTTGTACACCCAGAAAATGCTTGGCTTCTTCGGCTGTCAGCGAATCCTGAGGGATCGGATTGTAACTATATACTTTCCGGATCGGCGTATATCCGCCAATGGCTACCGGTTGATGTCGGGGATCAGCTTGATAGAAGTCGAAATACATATAATTGCCCGGCGTCATGATGACATCATGCCCCATACGTGCTGATTTGAATCCGGCCGCTTCACCACGCCATGACATAACAGTCGCTTCGGGAGCCAGTCCGCCTTCCAGAATTTCATCCCAACCGATCAGACGGCGGCCTTTGGAATTCAGAAATTCTTCAGCTTTATGGATCATGTAGCTTTGTAACTCATCGACATTGGTGAGTTTCTCTTTCTTCATCAATGCCTGGCATTTCGGACAAGTTTTCCACGCATTCTTGGCTGCTTCGTCAC
Source organism: Parabacteroides sp. AD58 (assembly GCF_023744375.2). Taxonomy (NCBI): domain Bacteria; kingdom Pseudomonadati; phylum Bacteroidota; class Bacteroidia; order Bacteroidales; family Tannerellaceae; genus Parabacteroides; species Parabacteroides absconsus. Next base: position 500,780 of record NZ_CP146284.1, read on the forward strand.
CACCGATATGTATGTACTCAGAAGGGAAGAGTTCAATAACTTCTGATAGTACATTTTCCATAAACTCGAAAGTTTTCGGGTTGCCGATACAGAAATCACCTCCGGTATGTGACTTCCCGGCACAACATAATTCGGGATAAGCCACGAATACTTCATCTGAATGGGACGGAAATTCAATTTCTGGAATAATAGTAATATGTTTCTCGGCGGCATAAGCTACTAATTCGCGGATATCGTCTTTGGTGTAATAACCACCATAAGCTCCTTTTGTCCCTTCTTTTACGTACTGACGATCTTTACCGTTATCCCACCATTCACGCCAATCAGATTGGGTTCGGAAGGCGCCCTCTTGTGTCAGTTTTGGATATTTGTCGATTTGCAGACGCCAGCCTCCAGCATCTGTGAGGTGAAGATGCAGGGTATTCAGCTTGTAGTACGACATAACATTCATTAGCTTCTTGACTTCCTCTTTGTCGAAGAAATGACGGGAAACATCAAGATGCAGACCTCGATAGGGGAAACGAGGATGATCATTGATCTTTACATAAGGCAATCCGTCAGGAGTAAGCAGTTGCAGTAAAGTTTGCTTGCCATAGAATAATCCGGTTTCTGTCTTAGCAACCAGACGAACTCCTGCTCCATCAACTTCCAGACGATAGCCTTCATCTGGAATATCTGATGCATTCGGATCTACTTGAAAGTTTACTTTGTTGCTGGCCGAACCTGCTCCGACAAGCATTGCATGACCAATTTTAAACATGCCATCCGATTGTGTCATTTCAAATGGCTCTGGTATCAGTTGAATTTGTGTTTCTACTGTTTGATTACAGGAGGTAAAAAAGACAGAACCAACCAGTAATGTTCCGCCTAGTATCTTACCCACACGTTTTGGTATTAGCATACGAGTAAATTATTAATGATTAAACGAATTCAGCAGATAGAGGTTATAATGTGTTCCTTAAGCTTGTTGCTGACGGAATTTTCGGAACTGCCTGATCAATACAATGGCTGTTACGATGGTTGCCGTCAAGTCCGCAATAGGAATACTAACCCACACTCCAAATGTACCCCAAATTCTTGGTAAAACAATTAAACACGGTACTAAAAATAACATCTGGCGTGTCAATGAGAGAAAAATAGCCGTTCTCGACAATCCTACCGATAAGAAAAAGTTCGTTGATACCATTTGGAACCCAACGATAGGGAAAACGGCAAATACTATATGCAATCCGTAAACGGCTGCTGAAGTCAATTCTTCATCGGTGGTAAAGAAGCCGACAATAAATTCAGGGAAGAGGTGGCAGATCAGAAATCCAGTTGTAGCAACACCTACGCCCCATAAGGTGGTCAGTTTTGTGACGTCTATTACTCGATGATACTGGCGAGCTCCATAATTGTATCCGGCAATGGGTTGCATACCTTGGTTGAAACCCATAATAATCATGGCAAATAGAGAGACAATACGATTGACAATACCGTAGGCTCCAATAGCCATGTCGCCTCCGTGTTCTTTCAATCCCCAGTTGATCAATAATACAATCAGACATGAACATAAATTCATTAGAAAAGGAGACATGCCGATTGAGATAATACCTTCAACAAGTTCTTTATGAAGTTTATAAATTCCTTTATGGAAATGCAGCAGTTGTGATGGTCGGGCAAAATGGATGAGCTGGCCGATTAGTGATAGAAGCTGTGAAAAAACTGTTGCCCAGGCAGCTCCTTTGATTCCCCAATCTAAAACGAAAATAAACAATGGATTAAGCAGACAGTTAACTACTACAGACAACAAGGTCGCAAACATGGCCATCTTGGGATAACCGGATGATCGCAAAACCGAATTTAATCCTAAGTACATATGGGTAATTACATTTCCATATAAAATAATTCTCATATAATCACGTGCATAGGAAATCGTTTGATCGCTGGCACCGAAGAAGTAAAGAACGGGGTCTAAAAAGGCGAGGAATACGACTGAAAAGGCAATACCCATAATCAGATTCAACATAAATACGTTTCCTAATACATTATTAGCTCCATCATAATCTTTCTGTCCTAACTTGACAGATACAAGTGTTGAGGCTCCGACACCCACCAACGACCCGAAAGCTGCTGCCAAATTCATCAACGGGAAAGTTAAGGCGAGACCTGCAATACCTAACGGACCTACACCATGGCCGATAAAAATGCTATCTGCCATATTATACAATGAGGAAGCAGTCATGGCGATAATCGCAGGAATAGCATATTGGGTCAATAATTTTCCAATAGGTTCTGTTCCTAAAATTAGAGGAGAATTTTTGTCAGACATATACTCAAATCTTAAATCATATAACTAAAATCTTCTGCCTATACCGGAATCGGTATACAAAGATACGTATTTTTAAATGAAAGTCTTTGGTGACTCTTCTTGATTTTGTTGAAAAAACAGTTCTTTCTTATTCTTGTATTTTTAATTGATCGGTCTGTAACCAAGGGTTTAAGTAGTAATCTTAATGCATGCAAAAGTCGGGCCATCGATATGGATTATAAATAAGAAAAGTGGCGTCCTGGCTGAATCATTTGTAAATTACAGCCAAGACGCCACTTGAAAGATTATAAGTTATGCCTGCCTTATTCCTTATTGCTTCGGACGCGTACAGCGGTCTACCAGATAGGCAATCGAAACATAAGGAACACCCGAATTGGTTGTCAGTCCGATTTCACAAGTGCGACTGTTGGAATAACCTCGCTGAATGCCTTTGGCTTCGAGCTGTGGACGCAGTTTTCGGAGAGCATAGGCGTTCACTTCTGGATGTGTGAACCCTCGGTCGCCGGCAAAACCGCAGCAACCTATTTCTTCGGGAACGAATACATTTTTGGAACACAATTTAGCCACGTTGATGATGGTATCTGCTAATCCCATACGTCTCATGGAACAGGTAATGTGTATAGCGACAGGTTCATCTGTCGGTGTAAATATCAGCCGGTCACGCAAGAAGGTATAAATGAATTCTGCAGGTTCATAGAGTTTCATCTTCTTAATCGTTTCGCGCATACGATGCAGGCATGGACTTTGATCACAGAGAACCGGGTAACGTCCTTCCTCACTGGCTTTCCACAGTGCTTCTTCCAGTTCTTTGGATTTACGGTCGGCTATATCCATCATTCCTTTACTTTCCCAAATCGTGCCGCAGCATAGTTTATCCATATTCTCGGGGAAGATGACTTCGAATCCACCTTTTTGGAGGAGAGAAACCATCTTGTCGACAAGAGCCATCTCTTCCGGTGATTTACGGGCCAATCCCATTGTCTGGTTAATACAGCTGGGGAAGTAAACCACTTTATCCGGCTTCGCTGTAATATGATTTCGAAGCTGCTTGCGAATGCGATAGGCTTTAGGCATGGCTGGTGTCCAAAGAGGAATACCTAATGTCTGATGCATGCCACGAGTCAAGCTAGTCATGAGAGTTGTTCCCATAACAGCATGAGCCGTATCGGCAAGAGTCAGTACCGGCCGAAGTGAATTCTTGATTCCCGCAAAGTGACGGGCGGCAAAATCACCCATTTGATAACCTGTACTTCCTTTAGGTAATTCAGCCTGACGGATATCGTGTGTCAACTCTCCGGTATTGATATGCATCGGGCATGACATCGAGCATAATCCGTCTCCGGCACAGGTCTGGTTTCCCCAATATTTATATTCTTTGAGCAGCGTGGCAAGGCGCTGTGGGTCGTCTCCGCTTTGGCGTAAACGGGATATTTCCCGTTGAATAACGATACGCTGGCGACTGGATAAGGCAAATCCGCAGGTAAGACAATTTACTTCGCAGAAACCGCATTCAATACAACGATCTACTTTCGGATTTGTCAATGGCAGAGGCTTGAAATGCTTGATATGGCATTTGGGGTCATCGTTAAAGATTACTCCCGGATTCAGCAGATTCTTGGGATCGAATAACTGTTTGACCGATTTCATCAATTCAAAGGCGTCATCGCCCCATTCATAGCGGACAAAAGGAGCCATGTTACGTCCTGTTCCATGTTCTGCTTTCAGCGAACCGTCATATTTATCTACTACCAGCGTTTTGACATCATTCATCAGGTCTTCATATCGTTTTACTTCTTCGTCGGTATGGAAAGACTGATTCAGAATAAAGTGATAATTACCTTCAAGTGCATGGCCATAGATGCAGGCGTCTTCGTATCCGTGGCGTGCCAGTAGGGCTTGAAGCTCGGCTGTCGCTTCCGGTAAGTCTTCAATATGGAAGGCTACATCTTCGATCAGACAGGTTGTCCCGAGCTTACGTGTTCCTCCAACCGACGGGAAAATACCGGAACGAATGGCCCAATAACGGGAGTATTCTTCAGGCTTATCTGTAAAGTGAACGGGTGTGTATGTGTTGAAAGCTTGGAGACAAGCCTCAATTTGCCGGATATATTGCTGAAGTTCTTCCGGTGTATGTGCCTTTGTTTCGGTGAGGACGGCTGTCAGGTTTTCACCCGTTGTATCATTAACAGACGCAAGTGATTTTTTGTCGAGCAGTTCTGCTCCTTTGACAATCCAGTTCCCTTGTTCATTCGTAAGCTTCTTCATGGCAACGACTGCCCGGCATGCTTCCTTGATATCACTGAAATAAAGCATGGCACTTGCTTTGCAAGGATAATCATATTCGGTTGTCATGGTTACTTCTGAAAGGAATGCCAGTGTTCCTTCAGAACCTACCAATAAATGGGCGATGATGTCAAACGGATCATCAAAGCGGATAAATGGCAGGATATTCAATCCTGTTACATTCTTAATGGCATATTTATAACTGATCCGTTCTGCCAGCTTCTTATTGGCTCTGACCTGGTCGCGTAGTTCTTCAATTCTGCGGATAAAGTCCGGTCTTTTCTCCTGGAAGGCACGGCGGCTTTCTGGATTTCCTGTGTCAAGACAGGTCCCGTCTGCAAAGATCATTCGGGCCGAGCGTAAGACTTTGTCGCTATTCGCATGCGTTCCGCAGTTCATTCCTGAGGCATTGTTCATGACGATGCCGCCTACCATTGCACTTTTTACGGAAGCAGGGTCTGGAGCAAATTTTTGTCCGTAAGGCTTGAGTATTTCATTCACTCGCTGTCCGATGATTCCCGGTTGGAGACGGATGGCTTTTCCTCCCTCTAAAATTTCATATCGTTCCCAATGTTTGCCGGCAACGATCAGTATAGAGTCGCTGATGGCCTGTCCTGAAAGACTGGTACCAGCTGCCCGGAATGTCACCGGCAATTGGTATTTGTCTGCAGTTTCCAACAGCTTGGATACTTCTTCTTCTGAGTCGGAGCGAACGACAATTTGTGGAATAAGCCGATAGAAACCGGCATCCGTTCCCCACGCCAGACGGCGTAATTCGTCTGTATAAATACGATCGCCCGGAATGAATCGGGCGATATCGTGTAAGAATAAAGCATATTTGTTTTCTTGTTCCATAAAGAATCGTCTGATTTTGTCCGCAAAAGTAACGTATTTGTCGGGCAGTTGTTCTTTTGCCTGCCGATTTCTTTTCCGGAAAAGAATCAGAACTTAGAGTTCGGGCTGATATAAGAAACGCTTAATGCTCTTTTTGGGAGTTTTCTCAAATTCATGTTCCCTCAACTCATAAAGTGCTACTTTACAATAGCCTGGAATGCTCCGGTTCAATTGTTTCAGGTTTTGCATCATTTGTTCGTTCAGTGCTTTGGTGGTTAGTCCCAACTTCTTTATCTGGTCCCAGTCCGGATAAATCAAAGCCGTTAACTTCTTATTGTCTGAAATAATCAATGACTCTACAACGAGAGGCAAGTTGTTCAACTTGGCTTCGATCTCTTCTGGATAGATGTTCTGTCCGTTCGGTCCAAGCAACATCGTCTTGCTTCGTCCGCGGATATAGAGAAAACCGTCTGCATCCATTGTACCCAAGTCGCCTGTCCGCATCCAGCCGTCGGGCATCATCACTGTAGCTGTGAGTTGAGGATTCTTGTAATATCCCAACATATTATTGCTTCCTCGTACCAGAATTTCTCCAACCTGATGCTGTGGATCAGAAGAGTCGATGCGCACTTCCATGCGGTCTACAATTTTACCTACAGAGGTTGGCTTGAAGATATCCCATTGAGCATACGCGACAAGCGGTCCGCATTCAGTCATCCCATAACCTACCGTGTAACGGAAACGGATGGAACGAAGAAACTGTTCGACCTCTTTATTGAGAGGAGCACCGCCTATTACGATCTCTTCGAAATTACCACCGAAAGCCTGATTAAGCTGATTGGCTATCTTTTTTCGTACGATTGTATTAATCACTGGCAGGTTGAGCAAAACTTTCATCATAGGCTTCTCGATGATCGGGAAGATGCGGGTTCGCACAATCTTTTCGATGATGATCGGTACTGCCAGGATCAAGCGTGGGCGACAGGTAGCAAAGGCTTTTCCGATCACTTGCGGGCTGGGCATTCGTGTAATGAAATGAATGTGGCAACCTTTATTGACAGAATTGAGTACCTCGAAGGCCAATCCGTACATATGTGCCATCGGAAGGATGCAGACAATGTTATCTCCCGCATGGATAAACGGAAGGTTGTCGGCCGCAAATTGGGTATTACTCCACAGACTGCGATAGGGGAGCATGACGCCTTTAGAGGAGCTGGTGGTTCCCGAAGTGTAATTCAACAAGCATAAGTCTTCCGGATTCTCTTCATAGTAATGAATCGACTCGGGAGTGAACGACGGATATTTTTGTTCGAACAACAGCGGTAGCTGGTTGATGGCATCTTTTACTGCCGGTTGATCCGATTTGATCAAACTGAAGTCATCTAATTGGATGATCAGACGAATCTGAGGAAACTCTTTCTCGTCGAGTTGCGCCCAGTTGGATGCTGAAACAAAGAGTACTTTGGATTCGGAATGATTTAGAATCAAATGAATGTTGTCTGATTTGAATTCATGAAGGATGGGAACTGCTACGGCTCCATACGTCAGGGTTCCAAAGAAACTGATGGCCCAGTTCGAAGAATTTCTACCTAAAATTGCTATTTTGTCACCCGGTTGTATTTCAGCGCAGCGGAATAAAATATGAAGTTCTTCCATGCGCCGGGCCACATCGCTATATGAAAGGGTAGGACCTTCCATATCTGTAAAAGCTGGCAGATTCCAGTGGGCTTTTACACTCTTCTCGATCAATCCTAAAAAACGTTTTTCCATGAAGTTTCCTTTCCTGCTTTTATTGTCAGATTTATGCCTGTTCAATTAACAGATTCTTTACAAAAATAAGTTTTTTATGGGTATTTGCAAAAGATTTACATAAATTATTCCTGTTTTTCCACAATTTGTTGTAAGATCCTACCCAAGCGGCAAGAAGTTATTTGTGCGTATCTGTCTGTAGCACCTTGATAGTTATACCAGTTTTTATCAAATTCATTTAAAGATTTTTCCAAATTGCCTTGCAGATCTTTAAGTGGTTGAGATTGCTGTAGAACCGGATCTTGAGTGATGGTTTGTTGAAGTCTTTTTGCTGCATTTTGTAGGATGAAATACTCCTTTAGTTTTTGTTCCATCGCGGTCTCTTCAATTGGGGTTGGGAAATGTGGGGCGATTTTTTCAAGGGAAATTTGTTTAGACAAATTGTATCGGATGATAGTCGCTTCCAGATAGGGTTGCAGATTGACTAGATTTAACCAGGCTTCTCGTAGAAGGCGATAACTGTCTTGCTTGGCTTTCCACGCATTTCTTATCGAAAGATAGATGAAGCCAAGGTAGAAACAGACGAGTATTACTATTAATATAAGCAAGAATAGATTTTTCATGATGTCAGTAAAATACAGTTTATCGGATGAATCCGATAATAGGTTACCAATCGTTTTTCAAGTTAAGACAAAGATAGTTTTTCTTTCGGTAATAAAAAATTCAGTCCTATTCAATTTTATCTATGGCCTGTTTGATAAATAGAAAGAGATAGCCCAATGAAACTCACGGGAGTTGAAAATGATTCTCGTGAGGATTGAATTTGATTCTCGTTACTTTTGTTTTAAAAAGCGCCGGCTTTTGATCAAAACACGCCGGCTTTTCATCAAAAGCCGGCGTGTTTTCTTGCCTTTATTAAGTCATTGTTAAACAGGAACTTTATTGTTGGCTAACTGTTTTCAGGATTTCCTGAACAGCGCGTTCAAGCTGTTCGTCTTTGCCGGTTAAGACATCAGACGGATTGTTGTATATTTCGATGTCTGGTTGGAGTAACTGATTTTCCAATACATGGCCTTGATTATCATAAGCTCCAACTTGTGGAATACCGAATACCATGCCCCCTTCCAGCCTTTCCCACCAGACTGCGGTCATGGTTCCAGGAACAGGTGCACCGATCAGTTGGCCTAAACCCAATTCTTTATAATACCAGGGTGTTCCGTGCGCGTTGGAATAGTTGTCTTCGCAAACGAGCATGCAAGACGGTTTGATCCATCGGTCGAACGGATCGTTCCCGATAAACTGTCCGCGGGGCTTGAATTGCATAACGCGTTTTCCACTCAGCAGGACACAAATGTCTCCATGAAGCCATCCGCCGCCATTATGACGGGTATCTACGACAACAGCCTCCTTGTTACGGTTTTCGTCACTCATCAATTCCTTATATAGAGTTTGGAATGACGCGGCATCCATTGCTTTGATATGTACGTAGGCTATTTTATTATCCGATAACTTGTCGACGATCTTTCGGTTTCGTTCAACCCATCGTTTATAAAGCAGTGCGTTTTCTGCGCCTTGCGAGATCGGTTTGATCGTTATGTCGAAGTCCTTCCCCTTTTTGCTGATAGTTAGTCGGGTATAACGGTCAGTTTTTCCCTCAAGCAATGGATAATAATCACATCCGGCCTTGATTTCCTGCCCGTCGATGGCTTTGATGATGTAGCCGGGTTCGATTTCCTTCTTGCTGGTTTCAAGCGGACTTCCTTTTATGATTTCCTTGATTTTGAGTCCGTCTCCTTCATAAGTCTCATCGAAGAAAACACCTAATGAAGCTGTCGCCAAGGCACCGCCGGTTCCTCCATAGCGGCATCCGGTATGTGAAACATTCAGTTCACCCAGCATTTCACTGGTCATTTCGGCGAAATCGTAGTTGTTGTTGATGTATGGCAGATAAGCAGAATAGGTTGTATAAAGCTTGTTCCAGTCTGCTCCATTCATATTCGGATCATATAGTTTTTCTTTTGTCTGATTCCAGATATGGTCAAACAAATAAGCTCTTAGCTGTTGAGGCCGTTCTGTATAAAAAGCTTCAAAGGCGATATCGCTGAGCCGTCCGTTTTCAATATCTAATTTTTTGATCGCTCCGCCGGAAGACAGATATGCATATTTGATATCTTGATCGACATCCAGATTGCCCCATCCGATTCCCGGCATTTTCAGTTCATTGCGATATTCCTTCAGATCCTGCATCCACAATGCCGGTTTTCCTGCATGCGGAGCAATGTAATACAGTTTGGTCCCGTCTTTGCTCAGCACTGTGCTGCCTAAATTTGTGGAATAGGGCGTCAGTCGAATGGTGCGGTATTCCAAATTAGACAAATCGAATTTCAGATCCTTAATTTTCTTTTCTTTCTCTTTATCCTTGTCTTTCTTGTCGGCATCATCGTCCTTCTTTTTCTTCTTGCCGTCTTCGTCGGCTAACGCTATTTCTTCTTTACTCATGCGGAAGCGGTCGTAGGCTTCCTGATCGAAGAACATGATATAGGCATCGCTTTCTGCTCCCCAAGATCCGTGACTCCGATAACCGGCCCTGTCACTCTGGAAAATCATCGCTTTGCCGTCGAGTACCCACTGGGGTGAGCTTTCGCTGTAACCGCTGTTGGTCAGATTATGGATTTCACCTGATCCGTCGGCCTTTACCAATGCGATGTCTTTGTTGTTCCAACCGCCAACGCCTATGTATTCAGTCAGAATCCATTTACCGTCGGGACTCCAGGAATAATCCTGGTCTCCATCCGTATATGAATACTGGAATTTCCCATCCATCGCGGTATGAACTTCCTTTGATTTGAGGTTGAGCACACAGATCTCAGTTCGGTTCTTCAAAAAAGCAATCTCTTTCCCTTTCGGATTGTATTGCGGCTGGAAGGCTGTATACGTACCGTCGGTAAGACGTTCTTCTTTTAATTCTTTTGCATAGGTGAAGTTTTTGTCTTCTTTGTTTGGTAAAGAAGTCTGGTAGATTTGCCATTTGCCATTTCGTTCAGAGGCATATACAATAGATCTGCCATCAGGTGCAAAATCGATGGTACGTTCACGTTCCGGTGTATCCGTAATCTGACGGGTTGTCTTATAGTCAATAGACGTTACATAGACGTCGCCGCCCAATATAAAGGCAACTTCGTCGTTCTCAGGAGAAACAGCGACTTCTGTAGCTCCCGATGTCCGCAGATTCCGGACTATTTCACGTTGCATATCATCACGGATAATTTCTACCTTTACTTTAACTGGCTCTTCACCCGGAGTCAGCGTATATAGTTCGCCACTGTAACTATAGCAAAGTTTTCCGTTGTGAGCAATAGAGAGGAAGCGGACTGGATTATCTTTATAGAATGTCAGCTGTTTATTTTCCTGTTTATCCAGCGAACGGTAATAAATATTGAATGTACCGTCTTGTTCACTCAGGTAGTAGAAGCCTGTTTCATCAGGACTCCAGACGGCATTGCGGTCTTCGCCTTTAAAATCAGTCATCTTCTTGTATGAGGTTCCATCGAACCACCAGATGTCGCGTGCCATGCTTGATGTATGGTGTTTGCGCCAGTTGTCTTCATATCCTTTAATATCGTCATAAAGAATGCCCTTTTGTCCGATACATGGATTTGACAAAGTCCAGTCAGAGAAACGCTTGGGCCTTCCTCCCGTAATGCTGACTTGATACAGCTGGGAAAAGAGGCTGCTGGGAAACTGCATATTTTCGGCTGTAGGAGTGAGATACGTTGAGAACAAGATGTGCTCATTATCTGAAAAGGCGACTGGTATTTCTTTCCCGGAGTGCGTTGTTAATCGTTTGGGTGCTCCACCACTGAGAGAGGAAACGTAAACATCCAGACTGCCTTCGCGGGCACTGGCAAAGGCGAGATGCTTGCTGTCTGGACTCCAGACCGGGGCATAGTCATATGCTGTATTGGTTGTGATAGCTTGTGCTTTTCCTCCCGATACAGGAACCGTATAAATATCCCCGAAGGCAGAGAAGGCAATTGTTGTCCCGTCGGGTGAAATTGAACTCCAGCGGAGCCATTTAGGTGTATTCTCTGAGGCGATAAGCGGATTTTGCGTGGCGAATGCCAGGCAGAGAGTAGCAAAAAGTTCTTTTTTCATGGAGATTCGATATTTGCTATTGATAAATATTTGTTTTATAAGGATGGCAAAGTTAGCATATTTTGTAAACTGGAGTTGGTTTCCTGAGAAAAAATAGATTAAGGGGAATAAATTTGTGGGTAGGTGAAAGAATCTTGGCTGTTAAATGTTCGATCGTCGTGATGATTTATGTATCTTTGCACTGTTATTCATTAAAAAATAGAGGATGGAAGATTCGTTAAGTGTAGCTCGGGAATTGTCACGGCAAACAATTCCTATCAGTAAGGAGGCTTTGGACAAGCTGGCTTCCATTTTGGTTCGGACTGAAATAAAAAAAGGACAGAATTTTTTGAATGAAGGTGATATTTGCAAGCAAATAGGCTATGTTCAGAAAGGTCTGGTCAGACAATATTATTATAAGAACAAAAAAGATTTTACAGAACATTTCTCTTGTGAAGGAGATGTTTTTATTTGTATTGAAAGTTTTTTACGCCAAGTACCGAGCCGGCTGATAGTAGAAGCATTAGAGAATACGGTTATCTATGGTCTTCCTCATGATGAAGTATTGGCGTTGGGCGCTGAATGTTATGAAATAGAAGTGTTATACCGTGGGTTGTTAGAGAATTCATTGATCTTGTCTCAAGTAAAAATGGATATGTTTCGAATGGAAACAGCCAATGAGCGTTATAATCGTCTGTTGCGAGAACAACCTGAAATTATAAAGCGAGCTCCCTTGTCGCATATTGCTTCTTATTTATTGATGACGCCTGAAACATTAAGCCGGGTACGGGCAAGTATTATTTGATTATATATTTTGAAACATCTTATATGAAAGTTGGATTATTTATTCCGTGTTATATCAATGCAGTATATCCGGAAGTTGGAGTGGCAGCCTTCAAGTTGTTGAAGCAAGTCGGGGTTGATGTAGATTATCCACTTGATCAGACTTGTTGTGGCCAGCCAATGGCTAATGCCGGATTTGAGAATGAAGCAACTAAGTTGGCTGTTCGTATGGAAGATCTTTTCCAGTCGTATGATTATGTGGTAGGACCGTCAGCCAGTTGCGTCGCTTTTGTGAAAGAAAATCATCCGCATATATTAAAGAAGGCGGGACATGTTTGTACAAATAGCGAGAAGATCTATGATATTTGTGAGTTTTTACATGATGTGATCAAGCCGAAGAGTCTGCCTGCTGTTTTCCCACATAAAGTAAGTTTGCATAATAGCTGCCATGGAGTAAGGGAATTACATCTTTCTTCACCCAGTGAAATGAATATTCCTTATTACTCAAAGCTGCGCAATTTACTTTCTTTGGTAAAAGGCATTGAAGTTTTTGAACCTAAACGGGTAGACGAATGCTGTGGTTTTGGTGGTATGTTTTCGGTTGAGGAACCGGAAGTCTCTGTTTGTATGGGACATGATAAAGTAATGGACCATATGAGCACGGGTGCCGAATATATTACGGGTGCTGACAGTTCTTGCCTGATGCACATGCAAGGTGTTATCAAGCGCGAGCATCTTCCTATACAAACTATTCATATTGTTCAGATTTTAGCAGCCGGATTATGAGTACGAAACATTCAATAGCTGCGGCCCGGTTCATAGAGAATCGCCCGCAAGAAAAGTGGCACGATGAGACGTTATGGATGGTTCGTGCAAAACGTGATAAACAAAGTAAATCATTACCCGAATGGGAACGATTACGCGATTTGGCCAGTGCCATCAAGATGTATTCGAACAGTCACTTGGAAACTTTGTTGCAAGAGTTTGAAAAGAATGCTGTAGCCAACGGAGCGATCGTTCATTGGGCGAAAGATGCAGAAGAGCATAACCAGATTGTGTATGATATATTAAAAGAACATCAGGCAAAGAATCTGGTGAAGAGCAAATCGATGTTGACGGAAGAATGCGAAATGAATCCGTTCCTGTTTTCTAAAGGCATTGATGTTGTGGAAAGTGATTTGGGAGAACGAATTCTTCAGCTGATGAATTTAAAGCCGAGTCATATTGTTCTTCCGGCTATTCATATCAAACGCCAGCAGGTGGGTGAAATGATGGAAGAAAAATTGGGTACAGAAAAAGGTAATTTTGATCCGACTTATCTGACCCATGCTGCCCGGAAGCATTTACGCGAAAAGTTCTTGCACGCGGATGTGTCGATGACGGGTGCTAATTTTGCTGTGGCTTCAACGGGTGAAATCGTGGTTTGTACCAATGAAGGTAATGCCGATATGGGCACATCGTTTGCTAAGGTGCATATCGCTACTTTTGGTATGGAAAAGATTGTTCCGAATCGGGAAGCATTAGGCGTGTTTACTCGTCTGTTGGCCCGTTCGGGTACGGGACAACCCATCACTTCTTATACTTCTCATTACAGAAAGCCGCCTGAGGGTTGTGAGTTCCATATCATCATTGTAGATAATGGACGAAGTGAGATTCTGGCCAAGCCTGATCATGTGAAGACGTTGAACTGTATCCGTTGCGGAGAATGTATGAATACATGTCCGGTATATCGTCGGAGTGGAGGCTATTCTTATACTTATTTCATTCCGGGTCCAATTGGAATCAATTTAGGTATGTTACGTGATCCGGAGAAATATGCCGATAATGTTTCTGCTTGTTCTTTGTGCTTATCTTGTTCGAATGTATGTCCGGCTAAAGTGGATTTAGGTGAACAGATTTATAAATGGAGACAAGATTTGGAACGGTTGGGACGAGCCAATAAGCAGAAAAAGTTGATGTCGGAAGGTATGCAATATCTGATGGAACGTCCGGCCTTGTTCGATACAGCCCTGAAGTTTGCTCCAGTTGTGAATCATTTACCACGTTTCATGGTGTATAATGCCGTTAATGCGTGGGGAAAAGGTCGGGAACTTCCTGCGTTTGCGAAAGAATCGTTTAATGAATTGTGGAAAAAGAACAAAGTAAAATGAGCAGTAAAGAAGATATATTAAAACGGATTCATGCAAATACCCGGCAACAGTATGATATGCCGGATCTATCATTGAATGCAATCGTTTACGAAGATAAGCTAAATACTTTTATTGATGTGCTGAAAGCTGCGGGAGGGGAAGCCTATGTCATGCAGCCAGAAGATGATCTGAATGCTGTCATTCAGAAATTTTATCCAGATGCTCAGCGTATAGGTTCAAATCTGAAAGATATTACTTGTGCTACATTTAATCCGGATGAACTGGAAGATCCTCGTGAATTAAATGGAACAGATGTTTCTATTGTGAAAGGAGAATTTGGCGTCGCTGAGAATGCTGCTGTCTGGTTGCCTTGTCAATATCGCTATAAGGCTGTTTATTTTATTTCCAACGCTTTGGTGATCATATTGAATCGGGAAGAACTGGTTAATAATATGAATGAAGCTTACCGTCGAATTGAAAAGGCTGAATATTCTTATGGTGTGTTTATGTCCGGTCCATCGAAGACGGCTGATATCGAACAGGCTTTGGTCTTTGGAGCCCACGGACCAATTCGTGTAACGGTTATCCTATTATAATTTAGCATAGACGGCATCAGATCAGTATCAGAAAGAGAAGATGCTTCATAAAACAAATAACCCCTCTGTATCGGAGGGGTTATTTGTTTATATATGTATGGAAGATACTATTCTAAATAAGTATATCCATATAGACCGGAACGGTAGTTTGATAAGAATTCACGACCTTCTTCTGCAGAGATAGTTCCTTTCTTGACGGAAGATGCGACCCAAACTTCAATAGCCCGAGCCATACGCTTCGGGTTGAATTGAACATATTCTAATACATCAGCTACTGTCTCTCCTTCGATGACACGGTCTATAACATATTTATCTCCCTTGACTTTAATATGTACAGCATTTGTATCACCAAATAAATTATGTAAATCACCCAGGATTTCTTGATAGGCACCTACAAGGAAAACGCCTAAATAATAATGTTCTCCTTCTCTTAACTTATGGACCGGTAAGTAATATGAGAAATTCCGGGTTGAAATAAAGTTGTCTATTTTACCGTCCGAGTCACAGGTTATATCTTGTAATGTAGCAGACTTGGTAGGTTGTTCTTCCAGTCGGCTGATTGGCATTACAGGAAAAATCTGATCGATCGCCCAGGAATCAGGTAAAGATTGGAACAAAGAAAAATTACAGAAATATTTATCTGGTAATAATTTCGATATTTTCTTCAGTTCATCGGGAGCATGTTTAACACTTTCTGCCATTTCAAAGACATCTCGGGCAATAGACCAGAATAACCGTTCAACATGAGCACGGGTTTTTAAGTCGATTAAGCCTAAATTGAACAACTCGAGTGCTTCTTCCCGGCATTGAAGGGTATCATGCCATGTCTCTATCAGTCGTGGCTGGTTGAGTGTATCCCATAAATTATAGAGTTCGCGTACTAATTCATGGGCATCTGGCTGCAACTCTTCATTTTCATCACATGCAGGCAGACTTGTACTGGCCAATGCTTCAATAATCAATACGGAGTGATGGGCTGTTAATGATCGCCCGGATTCAGTGATGATATTAGGTTGTTCCAATCCGAATTTCTTGCAAACGTCAGCCAAAGCAGACACTGCATCATTTACATATTCTTGAATGGAATAATTCATGCTATTCCCACTCAGGGCAGAACGGGTGCCATCGTAGTCAACGCCAAGGCCACCTCCGATATCAACAAATTGGATATTGAATCCCATCTGTTTCAGCTGTACATAAAACTGAGTAGCTTCACGGAGAGCTGTTTTTATTCTTCGTATATTTGTTACCTGACTACCTATATGGAAGTGGATTAATTTCAGGCAATCTTTCAGTCCGTTTTGCTCTAACAATTCTAATGCTTCTAAAAGCTCGCTGGAATTCAATCCAAATTTACTGACATCACCTCCAGACTCTTCCCATTTTCCGCTGCCTGAGCTGGCCAGTTTAATTCGGATACCTATGTTAGGCATCACATTCATGCGCTTGGCCAATGTGGCAATGGTTTTCAGCTCCATCATTTTTTCTACAACCAGGAAGATACGTCTTCCCATCTTTTGAGCGAGTAAAGCTAATTCTATATAGCTTTCATCTTTGTAGCCATTGCATATAATCATAGCGTCGCTGTCTATATCGATAGACAGAACAGCATGCAGTTCCGGTTTAGATCCGGCCTCCAGTCCGATATTGAATTTATTGCCATGACTCACAATCTCTTCAACAACGGGGCGCATTTGATTTACCTTAATAGGATAAATGATGTAATTTTTAGCTGTAAACCCGTACTCTTTTGCAGCTTTGTCAAAACAACTGGATATTTTCTCAATACGATTGTTGAGAATATCCGGGAAACGGAGTAAAACAGGTGCCGCCACATCTTGAATTTGCAGCTCTTCCATCAGATTTTCCAAATCGATGATTGGTCCGCCAGCTTTGGGTTGTACAGCGACATGCCCTTTTTCATTAATCGAAAAATAATTCAGTCCCCAACCATTGATGTTGTACAGTTCGGCTGAATCTTCAATTTTCCATTTTCTCATTTACTTCCTGTTAATAAGTTAGAGGTAATAATAAAGAATAATATGTATAGAATGGCTCCTTGCTGTGAAACATTATCTGAAAGAATATTATTTCAATGAATATGAATATTCGTTTGTCAGGCCGATTCTAAAACAGCATCAAAGTTGCGAAAAAAAAATCATATATCTTGAGTTTTTTTATTAAATTTGGAAGACAAGCTGTATTTCGGATGATTTTTAAAGATGTTTTATGTTTAAAAGCAGGATTAACTCATTTTTGCATAATTGTTACTGGTTTGATTCTGTAGAAACGTATTTTTGATTCAAATCTGAAACGGTATTTCAAATATGGAAACACTTCTCTCAAATCTGGAAAAAACGGATGAAAATTACAAAGTACCTAATTTGGAAAAAGGAATAGCTGTTTTAGAGTATCTGTCATATAATTCGAATGGACGAACTTTACAAGAAATCAAGCAGGCTTTGGATATTTCTCAGACAACGGCTTATCGTATATTGAATACATTAGTTCGTCTTGAATATTTATGTTTTGATGATAAGACAAAACACTATCGGATAACTCGAAAATTGCTTACGTTAGGTTTTTATTCGTTGAAAGAGCACAATTTATTAGAGATAGTGCTGCCTAAACTGCGAGAACTGCGGGATATCGTAAAAGAAACGGTTTGTTTTGGTGTACTGGGAAATGAAAAAGGTATATTTATAGAGCAGGCCCAAGGACTACATGCTTTTCATTTTGTCTTAACTCCTGGAAAACCTTTTGAACTTCATTGTTCAGCTCCGGGAAAAGCTATTATGGCTTATTTGCCTGATACAGTAAGGGACAGATATTTGTCTAATATGTCATTTCAATGTTTTAATGCAAATACGATAACTGATCGTGAAGTGTATTTAAGAGAGTTGGATGAGGTCCGGAAAAAAGGTTATGCTTTAGACAATGAGGAAGAAATGAGTGGTGTGGTTTGTATAGGTGCGGCTATTCTAGATTATACTGGTTTCCCGAGTGGGGCGATTTGGATTTCAGGACCGAAAGATCGTTTGCCAGAATCCATTCGAGAAGAATCTGCTCTCGTTATTATGAAATATGCAAAGATGATATCTTCAGAATTGGGATTTAGTCCGAGACTGATAGATTAGAAAATAAGTTACCATTAAAATATTGGACCATGAAAATGCGGAAAAATATATGGAGAAAATTATTGTTGGCAGGACTAGCTTGTTGTTGCTTATCCTGGGTTGAAGCTGGTACTCCTCCTTTCTTTACAACAGGGATAGATATTGGTCAGAATGGAGAGATGTGGTTAGCTGAAAAAGGAAAGAATTGCGTAGATGTTTTTTCAGCGGATGGAGAAACATTGTTGTATTCTTACCCGGTAGATGAAGCGCCCACGGGCCTTTTGTTGCATGAAGATAAAGTTTATATAACAACTTTTGGTTCGACGGGTCATTTACAGGTTATGCAAAAGGAAACTGGGAAAGTAGAAAAGATTATACCTACGGGATCAGGAGCTTGCTCTCCATTATTGGGACCAGACGGGAAACGTATCTATGTTTGCAATCAGTTTTCTAATAATGTTGTGGAAATAGATTTGGCTAATGGAAAAATACTACGTACGGTTAAAGTTCTTCGTGAGCCCAGATCGGCAGTATTTAGTAAAGATGGTAAATATATGTTTGTTGCCAATTTCCTGCCGGCACAACGAGCCGATATCGATTATGTAGCAGCTTGCGTGTCGGTGATCGACATGTCTAAGTTTGAAAAGATAAAAGATATACAGCTTGCAAATGGCAGTAATGCTTTGCGGGGTTTGTGTGTAACGCCTGATGGCAAGTATGTATATGTCTCTCATAATTTAGGTCGTTTTACGGTACCAACGTCTCAATTACAGCAAGGATGGATGAATACGAGTGCATTTAGTATCATTGATGCTGACGATTTGAGTTATGCCGGCGTTGTTGTTGTCGATGAACCGGATAGAGGAGCAGCTGGTATATGGAGCATTGCTTGTGATGAGGAAAAGATTTATATCACGCACAGTGGTACCCATGAAATAAGTGTAATTGATCATAAAGCTATGCGAGATAAGTTTGAAGCTTATCCTGATAAGTCTCGGTTGGACTACGATCTGACATTTCTGTATGGTATTCGGACACGAATTCCCTTGCAGGGAAATGGTCCACGTTGTATGTTTGCTGGTGAGAACAAAGTCATAATTCCAACATATTTCGCAGACGTATTGAATATATTGGATAAAGAAACACTTGAATTAACTTCAATTCCGTTAAATCCGGATAGAACAGAGACGGATGTGCAGAAAGGCGAGCGTTATTTTAATGATGCTGCCAAATGTTTCCAGAACTGGCAGAGTTGTAATGGCTGTCATCCCGGTGATGCGCGTACGGATGGTATGAATTGGGATTTAATGAATGATGGAATTGGAAATTCTAAGAATTGTAAAAGTTTGCTGTTCAGTCATGTGACACCTCCTTGTATGATTTCTGGAATTCGGGAATCTGCCGAATTGGCTGTTCGCGCAGGTTTTCGGTATATTCAGTTTTATGAACCGGAAGAAGATATGTCCTTATGCGTTGATGCGTATTTAAAATCACTGCAGCCTGTTCCAAGTCCATACTTGGTGAATGGAAAATTAAGTGAAAAGGCAGAAGCTGGGCGTAAGGTCTTTGAGAAACTTAAATGCGGAGAGTGCCATAGTGGTCCATATTATACAGATATGAAATATCATGTGATAGGTGAGAATGTTGAATTCGAGAAAGGATGGGATACACCTACTTTACGTGAAGTGTGGCGCACAGCTCCTTATTTGTTCAATGGATCAGCCGCTACTATGGAAGATGTATTCCGTGTATATAAGCATGGTATTGATAAAAAAGTATCAGATAAGGAAATTGAGGAGTTATCAGAGTATGTAAATTCTTTGTAAAAATGAGTTCTATGAATTATTGTCAGAAGATACATTATAATATATTTCAGGCAGATCAGGCTGATTTTGATAAATTGGTTGATCGTCTGCTAGATTGTATTCCTCAGAATGAAATAGTTCTACGCCTGGTGTTTTTCGGAAAGCCTTTGTCAAATGCTCAGTATTTAGAGCGGAGACTGTTAATCCGAAAGAAAGTCCGTTATCGTTATCAGCATAGTGAACCGGCATTAACGTATGTTGCACAACCACCGTTGGGTGCTGCATTAATTATGGAAGTGCATAGTTATATACCAGATGGGAGTGATTGCATAGCCTTTCGTCATTATGAAGGAACTCCTTATGTTATGGTGGAAAACGATAAGATGAAATGTCTGTATGCTGGCGGTTTCCAGGAAGATATCTTGATGTTTGGTATTCAGCAGCAGGCAGCAGGCGTTTTTGCCCGTTTGGGTGATGTATTACGTAAAGAAGGTTTTCCGATAAGCAGTATTGTTCGGCAATGGAATTATATTGAGCGAATCACAGATTGTGATGGAGCCGATCAGCGCTACCAGATGTTTAATAATGCCCGCAGTGAATTTTATAAACCGGTTGATTGGAGTAACGGATATCCGGCTGCAACTGGTATTGGTGCTGATTTGGGAGGTTTGGTTGTGGATGTCGATGCTGTTGTATTCAAACAAGAAGACTGTTATGCAACGCCGATAGATAATAAACTCCAAATTGCTGCACATGCGTATTCTGAAAAGGTTCTGGAGAAAGCTGGGGTGCAGAAGACAACTCCTAAATTTGAAAGAGCCAAACGGCTTACTACCGGTAATAATAGTTTGATTTATATATCTGGGACAGCGGCTATCCGGGGAGAAGAAACTTTGGTTGGTGTTGGATTGGAACGGCAGTTGCGTATTACCATGGAAAATATAGCCGAATTGATAGGTGATGCAGCAATAAAATTTTTGCGTGTCTATTTAAAAGACCGTTCTTATTATGAAGAAGCGAAGTTTCTTTTGGAAACCTATCATTTGAATGTCCCTATATCATATATGTGTGCTGATGTTTGTCGGGAAGAATTATTAATTGAGATTGAAGGTATCGCGATGAAATAGTTTTTCTGTTAGTAATTTGGCTGAATAAGGAAGAAGATAAATCTTCGGATGAATTTACTCAAGTGAATATATAGCAGATGTTAGGCAATAACTGAAAATAATTAATCTACTAAAAATATGAAAGTTTATGGCGTATTCTAAAAAGTACACAAATGCCGATTTCTATAAAGACGGCAAATTCCTGCAGGATGTTGCTATGGAAGCAATGAAAGATATGTTTGCATATTATGGAGTCCCTTTTACCGAGCTGATGGCTAAAGAAATGTGGGTGACAGATTTTGGTTTAGGAGACTTTGAAAATGTTGGTATGGGCGGTATTTTCTGGGTAAATGATCCGGAATATGGTTATTTCGCTCACGCCATTTATTTGTTGCCGGGGCAGATGATTCCTGAGCATGCTCACGTTAAAACAAAATTCCCGGCAAAACATGAATCATGGATGGTTGAGAAAGGTTGGGTGTATAATTTCTCTGAGATAGGAGATGAGACACCTAATGCTCCGACTATTCCGGCTACTCATGGTCCGATTAAGAGTAAGAATTTTGTGGTTCAGAAAGTAGGAGATGTGTTACGCCTGAAAAAGTTAGAGTCATTCCATTTTATGATGGCTGGACCGGAAGGTGCGATAGTTGATGAGTGGGCTTGCTACCACGATAATGATGGCTTGCGCTTTACCAACGATAAAGCTGCATTATAATTCTCTTTTGATTTGTTCTGTATATAATAAAATGTACAGAACAAATGCTATGGTAATCTTGTGAATTGCAAGGTGTGTTGCTAACTGTATAATTGAAATAACATGAATAAACTTCAATTAGTGATATCGGTTCTTTTATCAACGTCGGCTGTATCTTGGGCGGGACCACAGCAAAAGAAGGTTGATAATTGGATTGATGCCTCTGTTAAAGCGAAGACTGAATTACAGGAAAAACTGAAGAAGGCAGGTATGCCTGTCATTTCACAATGGATGAAGCATAAGCAAAAGGCTCAATCATTTGTTGTGGATGTAAAAGGTTTGGACAAGCTTGTATTGGTCACCGCAGGAGGACCGGATGGAACTAATTATGATCAGGCGGTTTGGGCAAATGCCCGTTTGATTAAAAAAGATGGAACATCCGTTTGGCTGGACGAAATCCCTTATGAATATGGTGTTGCTGGATGGGATAAGCCAAAGATGAATGTCAACGTATACGACAATAAGATTGTCATTGCAGGCAAAGAATATGCGCACGGTGTTTTATGTCATGCGGATGGTACTTTGGTTTATCCTTTGAATGGTGAATATGTCCGTTTTGAGGCAGAAGTCGGTATTGACGACGCATCGCAGGGCGGAAGTGTCTATTTCCAGGCGCTGAATGTGATGCCCGAAACTGTGGGCAAGGAGCTGAGTAACCGATATCCGAAAGAGATCGCCATGTTGGGTTCTGTTTTGGATGGTTTGGATTCATGGCTGATTACGGCTGATGCTTCAGAGGAAAAGCAGGCTGTAGAAAAAGCCCTTTCTTATTTGAAAGATAAAACTTATTTTGCCGATGCGGCTAAACGGGTTGCTGATGAGACAGATGTGAATACCCAAATGCACAAATACCTGTCTTTATTGGAACAAATACAACAGGTTGTTGCTCTTCAGAATGAATTAGAGTGGTTGAATGTGGAATCCGTAAAGTTGGCCTTTGCCGATATGAAACGGCAAAAAGGTTATGATGTGGCTACGTATGAACCTTTGCTCAATGAACTGATTGAATTGACAAAGAAAGGTTTCGATGGTATTTATAAGGGAGACGAACAGGTTATTGCTGATGCGAAAAAGGCTTTGGCCGACAAACGGGCTATTTTATTGGGAAATGTCTTGCTGGATGGTGATAAGATTGTTGCTACCCGCTTTAAATTAGGCATGAATGCCCGTTTGGCTATGGCTCCGGATTTAGGTACACAGGCAAACAACTGGAGCAATCAGGAATCGGCCCGTCGGGAAGGTTTCGATTCCGAGATTGTTGAATTGACGAATTTGCGGGGCGATGTTCAGATGCGTCGGGTGTATAAGCCGGATCATTCTTCTTCTATTGCCGACCTGAAGCTTCATTGGGATGGCGATCGTGTGATGTTTACGCAGACCATGCCGGACAAGCGCTGGAATATCCATGAAGTCAAGTTAGACGGAACTGGTTATCATCCGATGATTGAAATGAAAGAGCCTGATTTGGAATTTTATGATGGTACTTATTTGCCGGATGGACGAATCATAGGTGTTTCAAACATCGGTTATCAGGGCGTGCCTTGTGTGAGCGGAGATGATCCTGTCGGAAATATGATCTTGTATAATCCGAAGGATAAGAGTATGCGTCGTATCACATTTGACCAGGATGCAAACTGGAATCCGACCATTATGGCTAACGGGAAAGTGATGTATACGCGTTGGGAATATACTGATTTGACTCATTACTATTCTCGTATTGTGATGCACATGAATCCGGATGGAACGGAGCAGAAAGCCTTGTTCGGTAGTGGTTCTATGTTCCCGAACAGTACATTCGACGTACAACCGCTGCCCGGTCATCCTTCTGCATTCGTCGGCATTATTTCAGGCCACCACGGTATTGCCCGGTCAGGTCGTTTGATCTTGTTCGATCCGTCGAAAGCCCGTAAAGGAGCAGCCGGCATGACGCAGGAAATACCTTACCGGAGCCGCCCTGTACAGGAATTGATAAAGGATGAATTGGTCAATGGTGTTTGGCCGCAGTTTATAAAGCCAATGCCGTTGAATGATAAATATTTCCTGGTATCTGCCAAACTGTCTTCCAATGATTTGTGGGGACTTTACCTGGTAGATATTTATGATAATATGACTTGTGTATATCAGGCTGAAGGAGAAGGTTTCATCAGTCCGATTCCGGTTCGTAAGTCGGTTACTCCTCCACGTATTCCGGATCGTGTAAAGCTAAATGACAAAGAAGCAACTGTCTTTATTCAGGATATATATGCTGGTGAAGGTTTGAAGAATGTTCCGCGTGGTACGGTAAAGGAACTGCGTATCCATGCATATGAATATGCCTATGTAAAGACTCAGTCTGACCATAACTGGCATGGTATTCAGAGCGGATGGGACATCAAACGTCTGTTGGGTACAGTTCCGGTTGAAGAGGATGGCTCTGTTATCTTTAAGATTCCGGCAAATACTCCGATTTCTATCCAGCCTCTTGATAAGAATGGTGCCGCTATTCAGTGGATGCGCAGTTGGCTGACCGGGCAGCCGGGTGAAGTTGTCTCTTGCGTAGGTTGTCATGAAGATCAGAATGAGATTCCCATTCCTAAACGTGTGATTGCTTCGCAGAAGACTGCTGCCAAACTGAAAGCACCGGAAGGCGGTGTCCGTTCGTTTACTTTTGATTTGGAAATTCAACCTATCTTGGACCGTGCTTGTATTGCTTGCCATAATGGTCAGGGCAAGGCTTTCGACTTGCGTGCCGGCGAAAAAGACAAGTTGGGCTATGGCCCATCTTATCTGAACTTACATCCGTATGTACATCGTCAGGGAGGCGAAGGTGATATGCTGGTATTATATCCGTATGAGTATTATCAGAATACAAGTGAACTGGTTCGCTTGTTGAAGAAAGGTCACTATAATGTGAAACTGACGGATGCTGAATGGAAGACGTTGTATAACTGGATTGATTACAATGCGCCGGACAAGGGCTATTTCAATGCGAATGTGCTTGGGAAAGATATTATTCCGTATCAGGGCTATGACCAGATCGAACGTCGTATCGAATTGAACAACAAGTATGCCGGTGGTTCTGGAGTGGACTGGAAAAAGGAAATTGCCGATTATGCTGCTTATTTGAAGGCCAAAGGTCCGATTACTCCGGTGATGCCCGAAAAGGAAGCTCCTGTAAAGGAAAAGACACTGAAGGTGAAAGGTTGGCCATTCAATGCTGATGCTGTCAAGGAAATGCTGGCAGATGAAATGCAAACGCGTAAGGAGATAGAGCTGGCTCCGGGTGTGAAGATGACTTTTGTACGCATTCCTGCCGGACAGTTTGTGATGGGCAGTTATCAGGGTGAACCGGATGCTTATCCAACGGCGAAGGTTAAGATAAACAAGGCGTTTTGGATGGGTGAACTGGAAGTAACCAATCAGCAGTATAACGTATTCTTCCCAGATCATGACAGCCGTCACATGGATCAGCAGTGGAAAGACCACGTTTATCCGGGATATGTGGCTAATGATCCGGACCAGCCGGTTATCCGTGTCAGCTATAATGATGCCATGGCTTTCTGTAAAAAGCTAAGCGAAAAGACAGGTTTGCATGTTACTTTACCCACGGAGGCACAATGGGAATGGGCTTGTCGTGCCGGAAGTGATCAGGATTTCTGGTATGGTGATAAACATGCTGATTTCGGAAAGAAGGAAAATCTGGCGGATGAAACTACGAATCTGCTGGCAGTAAGCGGAATTGATCCGCAACCGATGCCAAAGACAAGCTTCTGGTACAAGTACTATATTTTCTTGCCGAAAG
The DNA here is from genome assembly GCF_023744375.2 of Parabacteroides sp. AD58. Taxonomy (NCBI): domain Bacteria; kingdom Pseudomonadati; phylum Bacteroidota; class Bacteroidia; order Bacteroidales; family Tannerellaceae; genus Parabacteroides; species Parabacteroides absconsus. The sequence continues at coordinate 526,164 of NZ_CP146284.1, forward strand.
AAGAAAGCGTGAATGATGGCAGTTTGATTCAGGTAGGAGGTAAGAAATATGAAGCGAATCCGTTCGGCCTGTATAATATGCACGGTAATGTAGCCGAGTGGACTCGATCGGATTATGTTGCTTATCCGTACAAGGAGAATACAAAGGAAACTTCAGAATATAAGGTAGTTCGTGGTGGTTCATGGGTGGAACGGCCAAAATATGCTACCGCTCATAGCCGAAAAGCCTTCTATCCATGGCAACCTGTATTTAATGTAGGTTTTCGTGTGATTATTGAAGATTAAAAGGAAAAATCCTATATTTAGGCCCTTTTCTGAGGGGTATCTGAGGTAATTCATACCAGCAGATACTTTTCCGCCGGTCGGCGGAAGGCTTTCCGTCAATCGGCGGACGACCTTCCGGCGTACGGCGGAAACCTTTCCGACAACCGACGGAAAGGCAGTGTCTCGGGTGTTTTCCCTTAAGGGATGACGAAGTTTATATTAATAACATATATGAAATCAGTTATTCTAAGGTATTTATCTTCTCCGGTAACGGGATTGATATTAATGGTAGTTTATGCGTTGGGGTTGGCGGTTGCTACATTTATAGAAAAGCAGCTCGGAACCGAAACAGCAAAAGAGTGGGTGTATTATTCGCCAGTATTTATTTTCTGGCAGTTCCTGATGGTCGTTAATTTTCTGGCAATGGCCGGGAAATATCAATTGGTTCGCCGGAAAAAGTGGGGAGCTTTACTGACTCATCTGGCTTTTATCGTTATTTTGGGTGGAGCGATGTGTTCGCATGTATTCAGTGAAGAAGGATTGTTGCATTTACGTGAGGGAGAATCCAGTAACCAGATAGCGGTTCGGGCAGGCGACAAAACCTATTTTCATACTTTGCCTTTTCAAGTTGAATTAGTCAAATTTACATTAACCCGTTATCCGGGTTCGGCAAGTCCGTCTTCGTTTGAGAGTGAAGTGCTGGTTCATGTAGACGGAGAAACGCGTCGGGAACTTATTTTTATGAATAATGTACTGGATGTTAAAGGCTACAGATTTTATCAGGCTTCTTATGATAAAGATGAGCAAGGAACAATCCTCTCGGTCAACCGGGATGTTGCCGGCCGGAACATTACTTATGCTGGATATATTTTACTGGCTTTAGGCCTGCTTCTTTGTATTGTAGGTCCTCATTCACGCTTCATGTATTTGAGCCGTCAGTTGAAGGATATGCGTTCGGCAGGTGTTACTACGCTTCTTCTGATAGGACTGTTAAGCATTTCAGCTGGAATGAAAGCTGAAGAGAAATCGATGGATTTGAATAAAGTGGTGCAGCAGTTTGTGGTCAGTCCTGAACATGCGGCGGCTTTCGGGGCATTGCCCGTGCAGTCTGAAAACGGACGAATGATTCCGATGAATACCTTTTCGTCGGAAGTATTGAGAAAGTTGCATAAGGAAGACACTTTTGGTAAATTGAATTCCGACCAGTTCCTGTTAAGCTTGCTGGCGATGCCGGATATGTGGATGCGGGTTCCGTTGATTCGTCTGTCAGATAAGGAGATATCTGCCCATTACGGATTACCTGATAAATCATGTTCCTATTTGCAAGTCTTTGATGACCGTGGCGCTTATAAATTTCAGGCAGATGTAGAGAAGGCTTATGCCAAAATGCCGAACGAGAGGACTCGCTTTGACAAGGATTTGATGAAATTAGACGAGCAGGTGAATATCCTGTATCAAGTGTTTAATTATCAGCGAATCCATATTTTCCCGAAAGAAGGCGATCCGAATCATAAATGGTATGCACCGGGCGATGATCTTTCTGTTTATAGTGGAAAGGATTCGCTGTTTGTTTCCCGGATCTTTTTGTGGTATTTGGGAGAAGTACAGTCGGCATTGAAAACCCAGGACTGGAGTAAGGCCGACGAAGTACTGGGTATGATCGAAACATACCAGCAAGCTAAAAGCCAGGGTGTTGACATAAGCCCCAAGAAGATGCAGGCCGAGATCAAATATAACCAGATGAACATCTTCCGTCAGTGCAAGATAGGTTATTTGGTTACGGGCGGATTGCTACTGATTGTGGCTTTTGTTGCCATGTTCAATGAAAAGAGAAAATTGAATACACTCTTTCTTTTGCTGGCCGGACTGGTAGTGGCGGTGTTCGGTTTTCATACGTATGGAATGGGAGTCCGCTGGTATATTGCCGGATATGCTCCTTGGAGTAACTCTTATGAGACGATGGTTTATGTGGCATGGGCTACGGTTGCTGCCGGTTTGTTGTTTGCCCGTCGCAGTCGGATAACGATGGCACTGGCCACTTTGTTTGCGGGTATTATTTTATTTGTATCTGGTCTGAACTGGATGGACCCAGAAATTAGTCCGTTGGTACCGGTGTTGAAATCACCATGGCTGATGTTTCATGTGGCTGTTATAGTAGCCGCTTATGGATTCTTCGGTATTTGCTGCTTGTTGGGAATAACAAATCTGGTGATAATGGCGCTCATGCGGAATAAGAATCAGGAACAGATGCTGCTTCGTATCCGGGAACTGACGGTTGTTAATGAAATGGCTTTGCTGGTAGGTCTGGCATTGATGACGATCGGAACATTCTTGGGTGCCGTCTGGGCCAATGAATCATGGGGACGTTACTGGGGCTGGGATCCGAAAGAAACCTGGGCACTGATAACCATGATTATCTATGCTTTAGTTGAGCACTTGCGCCTGGTGCGGAAGTGGTATAACCTGTGGTCATTTAATTTCTCATCGGTAATGGCTTTCTGTTCCGTACTGATGACATTCTTCGGTGTGAATTATTTTTTGAGCGGTATGCATTCTTATGGAGAAAATGATCAGGTTAATGGAATATTTATGTATATATTTGTAGTGATAGTCGTAGTTATTATTCTTTCTGTCATTGCCTATTGGAAATATATGCGCAGAAAGATAATAGCGGAAGATAATTTTACATCTAATAATTTAAACAGATAGTGCTATGAGAACATTAAGTCATTTTGGTATTCCGGTAAATTACAAACCGGAAGGAGCTATGTACAATGAAGGTTTGAATATTTGGTTGACTGATTACAGTAAAAGTGCCAACAAAATAGAGTTCCTTTACCTGGAATCAGGAAAAACTCCGCTGCCGGATAAAGTTTTATCAACGGCTCATGTAGCCTATATTGTACCTTCTTTGGAAGAAGCGCTTAAAGGTAAGCAGGTTATTTTTGGTCCGGCTCCTTGTGATGAGCATCTGACAATTGCTTTTATTGAAGAAGAAGGAATTGCAATTGAGTTGATGGAAACTAAATGAAAAGCCTTAAAACGAAGTTTGAGCTGAAAATAAAGACAAGATTCCACCATAGTAGTTGAATGAAGAACTGATGGAAGATTATGTGGGCTTACCTATAAAGTAAAAATAGAAGCCATCATTTTGTAGTTCGTACCCATTCCTGAAATGAAGATAGAGTTACTATTGGAATGATTAGAAGTTGTGGGTACGAACTTTTATTTTGCGGGTGATCCGGATTACTTATGTCATTAATATGTTATTATGAAATCAATAGTTGCTTATCTGTGTATGCTCTGTTTCCTGGTGGGATTATTGTCCTGTGGTGAGAAAGGAGAAAAGTTATTGTTAGCCGGTTCGGGTTGGAGTAAAATTGTGATTATCGATAAGAAAATCCAGGAAATAGAATGGGAATATTCATTGGAAAAAGGCTGGGAATGTAATTCAGCCAGCTGGACTCCTGATGGAAATATTCTGTTTTCGTATGCCAAAGGAGTTAAACTGATCACGATGGCTGGTGAAGAATTATGGAATATTCCAGCAGATGCCGGTTCTGAGTTTCAGACTGCCTGCGTATTAGATAACGGAAATTATCTGGTTGCTGAATGTGGTCATCCGGCTAAAATATTCGAATTTAGTCCGAAGGGAGAAATTATTCGTGAGACTGCCTACGAAACTGGTATTGAAGTTCCTCATGCTCAATTCCGCCATGTGAATGTAGATAAAGATGGAAACTATCTGGTTCCTTTGTTTGAGACAGCAGATGTACGGGTAATAGATATAGAAGGAAATTTGCTGCGTACCATCAAGATGCCGGGAAATATGTTTTGTGTCAGCAGATTGGATAATGGAAATTATGTAGGAGCTTGCGGAGATTCCCATTGTTATGTTGAGTTTAATCTGGAAAGTGGAGAAATTGTCCGTACCGTTAACTCGGGAGATATTGAAGGAGTTGAGTTTTGCTTTGTCGCTCAGCTGTTGCCAACTACCGGTGGTGGAATGTATATTTGCAACTGGCAAGGCCATGATCCGGATGTGGCTTCCAGGCATGTTCCACAATTAATAGAAATTGATAGGCAGGGAAAGATCGTGTGGAAAATAAATGATAGCAGGAATTTTGGCATGATCTCTTCCATATCAGTAGTGAAATGATTTTATCTTAAATATAAAAACTGTAAGTTATGTCAGAAATAGTTCATTCTAAGGAGAGAATATTGGCCGTGGATGCCTTGCGCGGATTTGCCGTAATGTCGATCATTTTGTTGCACAACATTGAACATTTTAACTTTTATTCTTTTCCCGAAACGACATCACCCTTATTATCGAGCTTAGATTCTCATTTATGGGATATGCTGTTTTTTGCCTTTTCCGGGAAAGCCTATGCCATCTTTGCATTGCTGTTTGGATTTACTTTTTATTTGCAATTTCATAATTGCGAGAAAAGAGGTGAAGATTTCCGAAACAGATATATGTGGAGGCTGACATTGCTTTTACTGTTCGGCTTTGTGAATGCCATCTTTTTCCCAGGAGAAATTTTGGTACTATATGCATTGATTGGTTTTGTATTGGTTCCTGTACGCCATTTGAAAGACCGGACAGTCGCATGGATTGCTTTGATTCTGATGTTGCAGCCATTGGAATGGCTAAAAGTTCTTTATGCATGCTTGGTTCCGGATGCAAATCCACAGCAGACTTATTTCTCGCTGGGTGACGTATATCTGCAGTTAGGAGGACATTCCTTTTGGGAAATGCTGAAAGCAAATTTCGTTACCGGTCAGTTGGCCAGTTTAAATTGGGCGTGGTCTCATGGTCGGGTATTCCAGACAGCAGCTTTGTTTATGTTAGGAATGTTGCTGGGAAGAAAAGGTCTGTTTCTATATTCAGGGGAAAACAAAGAACGGGTAGCTGCATTTTGGCAACGGGTAGCCTTTCTGGCATTGCCGTCGGCTGTCATTCTGTATTATCTGAAGGATTTCATTTATTCACAGATAGAGAATCCGTTCCTGAAGTCGTCTATGCGGACGATTTGGGATTCTTGGTATAATTTGTCAGGTATGCTGCTGATTGTTTCCGGATTTCTGTTACTCTATTGGGTAAATGAAGGCAAGGTTCAGAAGATTCTTGTGCCGTATGGAAAGATGAGTCTGACGGATTATGTAATGCAATCGATAATAGGAAGTCTTTTGTATTTCGGTTACGGATTGGAACTGCACCTGGTTTGTGGAACGACCTATAGTCTGCTGATCGGAATCGTATTCCTTATTCTGCAAGTAGCCTTTGCACATTGGTGGTTCCGTCATTTCCGTCGTGGTCCGTTGGAAACCATCTGGCACCGGTTGACGTGGCTTGGGAAGAAATAAAAGAACAGTCAAAGAAAAGCCCAAGGAGTTATCCTGGGCTTTTCTTTGACTCTCTGAAAGGAATATATTAAAGGGCTTTCAATTCCCCTAATTTCTCACCCATTAAAATATGGCTCCATTCTTTTCCTTCTTTAGGTGATGTAAGCTGGAAGTTGGCTTCTTTTTGGAATACGAGGACAAAATCAGAACCTCCGAATAAGAAGTAACCTAATTCATCTCCTTTTTCTACATGGTCGCCTACTTTTAATCCTTCGGTGAAGTTAACGGATGCCACTTGCGACATACCGATAGGCATCACGGCAACCAATCCGTGCGTTTTTGTATCAAGGATAACGAGGCCGCGTGTTTCGATACTCTGCCAGCCAGGAACGGAGCAATCTACTACATATTGTTGCAGATCCGGTACCCAAGTGATAGTTCCGCCTAAGGCATCATCACCGGGGATAAGACGGATTTCGCGGATTACACCGGATAAAGGGAAATGGTATCGGTGGTAATCGTTGGCATTCAGGAAGGCATGGAAAAATCTTCCTCCTGCAAAAGCATCGCAATAAGCGCTCTCCGGACCGATTAGGTTACGGATGGAATTAAACACACGCGATTTTACTGCGATCTTCTCGTCTGTGATGATATACGATTCGTCATCAATATCCCATACTCCTTGAGGTACGCAGTCACCCGGCGAAGTTACAACCGAATTATCTTCTGGAGAAGCAATCGGGCGTTGATCGGGCGAAGCCAATCGGCGGCTGAAAAAGTCATTGAACGAATGCCAGTTGGAAGGGGATTCATACCAACCTTTCGTCATTCCTAGTTCTTCTTGTTGCATCATCAACTCTTCGTATTCCTTGTTCCATGAATCTGCAGATGACAGATAATTCCCCCACGATTTGCAATAATCCACGAGCCAGCTGCGGTATGGTTCTACATATTGTACGGAGTTTGTAAAAAGACTTTTGCCTTCGAGTGATTCCAGCGGCATACAGTTGATAAAATAACAGTAGCAAAGAGCCTGGTACATCCGTCCGAAGATACTTGGTTGTCCCGGACAGAAAATAACATCCCAAGGCATAGCCGTCTGTGAGTAGTCGATAAAGTCGTAGTACTCTTCAAGGGACTGTGCCGGGTTGGTAGATTTGTCCGGATTGATCAGTATTCCTTTTTCAATTGCTTCTGTAAGGAGTGATTTCAGGCGAGTATCACTCTCAACCAACGAAATTAATTGCTGGGTGGTCTCGTTATACTTACTGTACTTGTCTGTTTTGTTGTCCTTGTTTTCACAAGCGGTAGCCATAAGCAACAAGGCCATCAGGAAAAAACATATCTTGGATATGTTTATGCTCTTTTTTCTCATTTTAACACTTTGAAATAATTATGATCGTGCAAAGGTACGGAATTAAAATGGACTGATGATTCATTGTTCCTGTTTTTCTTCTTTTGCTTCCTTTTCTTGTGGCAAGATCAGATTAAGCACCACTCCAACGATTGCTGCAAGCCCGATTCCAGATAGTGATAATTCGCCCCAGGTGAAGTTTGCGCCTCCAATACCGATAGTCAGAGTCAGAGAGAAGATGATGATGTTTCTGGTATTTGTCAAATCGACCTTGTGCTGCAACATATTCGTAACGCCTGCAGTAGCGATTGTTCCGAAGATCAGCAGCATGATTCCTCCTAGAACAGCATTGGGGATAGATTTTAGCAGGGCGCTTATTTTACCAATCAGAGAGAAAAGAATGGCTGTTACGGCCGCAATCCGTATGACTTGCGGATTGGTTACTTTGGTTATCGACATCGCACCGGTAACTTCTGCATAGGTAGTAACTGGAGGTCCACCTAAAACTCCGGCAATCATACAGGCTATTCCATCTCCCAATAAGGTTCGGTGCAATCCTGGATCTTTGACGAAATCTTTGTTGGCAACCGTATTGACTACATAAATATTACCAATGTGTTCGATCACTGGGGCAATGGCGACGGGAATCATGAAGACGAAGGCTTCCCATGAAAACGTAGGATGTACGAATTCTGGCAGGCTGAACCACGAGGCTTCGCGTACTCCACTCAAGTCTACCTCATAGAAGAACAAGGCTGTCAGATATCCAATACCGATCCCACAAAATATGGGAATCAATCTGAGCAAGCCTTTGGCTTTTAAAGACACTATTACAGCTGTTGCTAATGAAATCAGAGCTAACACCCAATTCTCTTCAGCCATTTTTACACCTGTACCAGCCAATGTAATACCGATCAGAATAATGACGGGACCAATAACGACTGGAGGGAAAATACGATGAATGACGGATAGTCCTTGCCATTTGACTAATGCGCTCATCGCAAAATAGACAAGTCCGACTCCTGTAAGTCCAAATAATGTTCCCGAAAGTCCGTATAATTCGGTCGCTTTGATAATGGGAGCTATGAAGGCAAAGCTGCTTCCTAAAAAGATAGGAACTTTCCCTTTGCTTACTAAGTGGAAGACTAATGTTCCGATTCCGGCTGTAAATAGGGCTGTTGAAGGGTCAAGTCCTACTAATAAGGGTACCAGAACAGTCGCTCCGAATGCCACGAAAAGAAATTGTACACCTACAATTCCTTTTCTGATAGGCGTAAGTGTTGTATCCGATGTGTGATTCATAAGATATGTGGATATAAAAGTTTATATTACATTTTGAATTGACCATTGCCTGCAGTATGGAAAGTAACTGCAGGTTTCAGCTTTGTAAAATTACGATAACCTGCTTCTTTATCCAAATTTTCAGAAGGAATGTTGTGCAGGGAGACTTTCTGTTGTGTGTTTTGTTTTGTTCTATGAGTGGCTTAGGTTATCTTTGCACTAAAATAGAATGGATAATATGAAAAGAGTTTTTTGTCCGAAGTGTGATCATCAGATTGCTTTCGATGAAACTAAATACGAAGAAGGTAAAGTTGTGGCGTTTGTTTGTCCACAGTGTGCATCACAGTTTAAGATTAAAATCGGCCGGAAAGTAGTCCGTTCGAAATCGGGTCAGGAAAAGGAAGTAAAGGAGCCGGATTTCTCATGTGGTTTTATTACAGTAATTGAGAATTCATTCGCATTCAAGCAAGATTTACCGCTGGTATTAGGTGATAACGTGATAGGCCGTCGAAATAAGGATACAGACGGAGTGGATGTTCCGATTATTACCAGCGATCCGAGTATGGGGCGTAAACACTGCGTGATTCATGTTAAACAAGATGCCCAGGGTAAATTAATCTATACGTTGCGGGATTTTCCCAGTTTGACGGGAACTTTCTTGCGCAGTGAATTATTGGGTGATCGGGAAGTGGTTCGTATCGGCGACGGAGCTGTTGTAACAATTGGTGCAACTACTTTTATCCTGCATACGCCTGATGGGAAAGAAATAGAAGAATAATGATTAATATTATAATTTGTATATCATGAAAAGAATACTATTGTTATTAGGCCTGCTGGCATGTATATTTATACCACTTTCTGCCCAGCAAAAAGTGCCGAAATGGATGGAGAAACAAAAGAAGGCAATTGTAAAGATTGCTACATATAAAGCTGATGGAACGGCCTTGCATACAGGTACCGGTTTTTTCATTTCGGAAGATGGAAAAATGCTTTCAGCTTATTCGTTGTTTAAGGATGCTTATAAGGCTGTTGTTACAGATGGCGGTGGAAAAACTTATACCGTTTCGACCGTTTTGGCAGCTGATGAATTGTATGACGTAATCAAACTCCAAGTGGAAGTCCCGAAGAAGGTCAGCTTTCTGAAGATGGCGGCAACTCCATTAGCTGTAGGCGCTTCGGTATATTTGCAGCCTTATACGACTGAAAAAGTTAAGACTTTTGCAGCCGGAAAGGTTGAGGAAGTTACTAAGTTGAAAGATATCTATCATTATTATAAGTTGTCTTTTCCACTGGAGGTAAGTTGGGTGAATGCGCCTGTGCTGAATGAAGAAGGAGAAGTATTCGGTTTGGCACAAGAGGATGCTTCCGGGAAGAAAGAGGTTTCATATGCTGTATCGGCTGCTTATGCTGAGAGTCTGCAAATATCTACCATGGATATGTTAAGTTCTACGTATACGGCTATTGGTATTAAGAAGGCGTGGCCGGCTGATCGTGATCAGGCGCAGATTGCTTTGTATTTGCTGGGAAATTCGCAGGATGCGCAGACTTATCTGAATACATTGAATGATTTTGTGGCGACCTTTCCAGACTGGTCGGAAAGTTATATTCGCCGGGCTTCGCATTATGCATATCGCCGGGCAGATTTGGCTAAAGATCAAGCCGGACAATTACAATACTTGGAAAAAGCCAAAGAAGACATGAAGCAAGCTCTCGATTTGGCTGAGAAGAAAAGTGATGTGTTGTATAGCGAAGCTCAATTGATTTATAGTGTAGCTCTATCAGACTCCACCTTGAAGAATACAGACTGGACTGTTGAAAATGCACAGAATCGTTTGACAGAGGCGATGAAAGAGGAGAATAATCCGGTATATCATCAGTTGCAAGGTGAAATCTATTTCAACCAGGGGAAATTTGATGAAGCCTATCAGGAATATATGATTGTCAACAAAAGTGATGCGGCCAACGCCAGTTCATGGTATATGGCAGCCAAGTCGAAATCATCCAAGTCGGGTGGAGTGAATATCGGTGAGATTATCCAGCTACTCGACAGTACGATTGCTTGCTATGGAGAATCTATGAATCCGGAGATGGCTCCGTACATTCTGGAGCGTATTGATTGGCGTTTAAAGCTTATGCAGTATGAGCAAGCAGTAGATGATTATGACTTATATTATAAGGTAGTAGGCGGACGGGTAGACGATTCGTTCTATTATTTGCGGGAACAGGCCAAATTCCGCCAAGGAGATTTGGAGGGTGCTTTACAGGATATTCAACAGGCCATGTCAATTAATGCTCAAAGCCCGATGTATCAGGCAGAAGAGGCTTCCATTTATATTCGTCAAGAAAAGTATGAAGAGGCATTGCAAAGTATAGATAAAGCATTGGCCTTAGCTCCTGATTTTGCGGCTTGTTATCGTCTGCGTGGTGTTTGTTACGTCCGTGCAGGGAAGAAAGATGCGGCTTGTGAAGCTTTGAACAAAGCTAAAGAACTGGGTGATCCGGTAGCTGAGAAATTAATAAAGGAGAATTGTCAGTAAGATCCTGATCATCATTTTATCCATTTAAAATAAAGGCTGCCAGTCTATCACAGATGAGCAGCCTTTTGAAAGTGGAAATAAAAAAGATATTATTGTAATTAAAGTGTGTCTTCATTTTATTCTATTTCGAATAGATATTTTTTCTCTCCTCATATCAGATATTGGATATATCAAAGGTAATATAGCCATCGGGCGAAGCGTTTACAACTTAGTAATATATGAAATAGTAGGTTTGCGCTCTTTGCAATTGTAATTTAGCTGTTACTCTTCTTGGTTCAGTTGCCTCTAATTTTATAATATACCTTTGGCCAACTTCCTCTCTTTAAACTTCTAACCCGTTTCTGTTTGTTATGAGCTATATGTAATTATGTTTCCGATAATTCATTGTCGGTAATCCATATAAATGCTCTTTAATTCAACAGTTGTGGAGAGAAAAAATCTTTTCTTAAATGTCCTCTCATTGTGCATGACAGCACATAAGAACCATAACTTCTACTACGCTTAGCAGAAGTATTATCTTATGATGAAAATTCATCATAATTCTTTTCGTTAGTCAATATTTTATGAGTTTGTTTAAATGAATATGCAATACGAATGTCCTCTGATCTGATCAGAAGAAATAATTGCAAGAAAGAGGAAAAGCTAAATCAGATAAATGCAAAGAGTCGCCTGCCGACTATTATTGCATGTTACACATGCGGTTTCTGGTTTTGGTTTTACATCCTCTACATGAGGTAAAATATATATATTAGGAATTAGTGTCAGTAACACAGGTAGAGTGGCTACAAATGTTCGTGTTATAGTACGGGTGCGTGTATAATCATCATCCGGATCAACTTGATCGGTAGGTATGGATGTCTGTGCTGAAACACAAGTTTCTTCATGGTATTGATAGGGTGTATTCTCTGCTGCCAATACATCTGTTTGAATCAACAAGATTGTAATGACGTACAAGATTCTTGCCACAAATAATTTCCAATCGGAAAGTTTCATCTTTTACTTTTCAACTATAATACGATCTTTACGCTACAAAGATAAGCATTAATTTTAATAATGCAACTTATTTGAAAATTCTCTTAGGGGAAGATTATTTTTGTTTTATTATTTGGTTTATAAAATAAACTGTTTTATATTTGCATCAGAAGCAAACGAGATGCGCGCCTCTTTGCTTTTCTTTTTTCATTAAATGGTTTATTTTATAAACTAATTTGTCTAACTAAATGAGAAGAATGATGGGAACAATCAATTCAGAGAAAAGGCATTTTCCGTTATATTTAAAAGAGCGTATTGCAACTTGTCTGGTGACTTGTGTATTTCTAGGTATTTTAAACCTGGTTGTTACACCGCATGAATGGTGGATATTTTGGGTTGTACTTGGTTGGAGCATGAATTTAATCAAGCAGATTCTTTTTTGGTATTTTACAAAAGGAGAGGAGGGAAAAAGATGATGCGTATGATATGTTGGTGGGAAGGAAATTTAATTTTGAAACATTAAAAATAGTAAGGATATGATGGAAGACAGAAAATTATCGGAAAAGGAAAGTTTGGAACTGATTTCGCGGATGATTCAGGAGACGCAGGAAAGAAAAGCCCGTTATGAGGCTTATCCTTTATTGATATGGGGATATATGACTATTGTGGTTTCGTTTTGTATCTGGTATGGAATGGCCATTTTAGGATGTTCCTGGCAGATTAACTTTTTATGGTTTGCCTTGCCTGTGATCAGTGCTCCCGCATCCCTGTATTTTAATCGGAAAAATCCGAATTGTGGTATCCGGAATTATATGGACCGGATCACTACTTATATTTGGTGTTTGTTTGGAGCGGTTGTTGTCGTGTTAAGCATAAGTGCCTTTTTCATTCCAATGAGAATCCTGTTCATGGTGGCGTTGATGATGGGCATGGCGACGACTTTATCGGGAGCTGTCAGCAAATTCAAACCTTTGGTATGCTGCGGTATCGTAGGAGTGGTTCTGTCGTTTGTTTTATTGTTTGTCAGTATGCCGCTCTCAATTTTGATTTTTGGTGCTATCTTTGCCATCATGATGGTTATACCCGGACATATCTTGAATCGTAAAATGAAAGAATTATGCTGAAAGAGTTGAATCCCTTGTTGCATTCCCAACTTCGATTGGCAATTATGTCGATCCTGTTATCGGTTGAAGAAGCTGATTTTGTTTATCTGAAAGAGAAAACACAATCGACAGCCGGTAATTTGAGTGTGCAGCTTGATAAACTGTGTGAGGCAGGATATATCAGCATAGAAAAGAGTTTTGTTGGGAAAAAGACGCGTACGGCTTGCCGGATTACGCCGGTTGGGCACGAGGCTATGAAAGAATATGTAGCCACTCTGAAAACCTATTTGCAGGGATTGTAAGTCTTGTCGGGAAAAGAGCAGAGAGCAAGATAAATGAAACTAACGGGAATCGGAAACGGTTCTCGTTAGTTCTGTTTTTGATTCTCGTGAATACTGATTTCAAGCCTGGTTGGATGTATAAAAATATACGCCGGCTTTTTGTCAATATACGCCGGCTTTTGATGAAAACACGCCGGCTTTTTACTAAAAGATGCCGGGGATTTTATTTCTCGTCTCATCGACGGCTGTTAACACTTTTTAGGTAGCTTCTTTATTCGTTGAGTATCAGTTTACAATCATTGTATTTGGAATAATCTTGTAGAATTTTCTGCTCAAAAAAGAAAGAAAATTTTGGAGGGTAAGAAAATATACCTATCTTTGCACCCGTCAACGCGGAAGTAGCTCAGTTGGTAGAGCATAACCTTGCCAAGGTTAGGGTCGCGGGTTCGAGTCCCGTCTTCCGCTCTGAGAAGGAGCGGTAAGAGACCGCTTTGTTTTTGTAGTGAAATGCCCAGGTGGCGGAATTGGTAGACGCGCTCGTTTCAGGTGCGAGTGGCTTTGCGGTCGTGCAGGTTCGAGTCCTGTTCTGGGCACTACGCATTTTGATATGCGTAGGTGGTGGAATTGGTAGACACGCTACTTTGAGGGGGTAGTGCCGGTTACGGCGTGTGAGTTCGAGTCTCATCCTACGTACTTTGATCAATTTAAATATGTCCTGTCTGTATAACTATTTTCTGAATAGATATACGGACTTTTTTGTTTTAGAGCAGTAATGGCAAAGAAGAAAAACACTACATCAGCCCGGAAGAAAAAGAGCAGCAAGCGGAATACAGCGGTTGTTGCTTCGTTGAAACATCTGTTTTATACAGCCTGTTTCTTTGTGGTCATACTTGTCGGGGTTTTGTTTGTATATGAAAAGGTATCAGATTATGCGGCCGATAAGGACTGGTCGATAGGTAAGTTTACCGATTGGATACCGGATATTAAGAAGAACGATCAGGCGGTAGAACAGGCGGTTTCGGAAGTGAAGGATAAAATCGTCAAACCGCTGGAGAATCAGTTGCCGAAAACATCCGAATCGAAGACGAACCGTTTTCCGCAAGGTGCTGAATTACCGGTATGTCCCAAGTCGTGTACGGAGCAAGTTATCCGGCATAAAGGATATACAGTTTCTTACAATTCTGATTATCGGGTAGCCAATTGGGTGGCTTATGAATTGACAAGTCAGGAAGCCAAAAGCAATGCCGCCGAGCGTTCGAATAAATTTGTGCGTGATCCGATGGTGAAAGGTGCTTCTGCCGAAAATGGAGATTATACCCGTACGGGATATGACCGGGGGCATCTGGCACCGGCAGGAGATATGAAATGGTCGGCACAAGCGATGCGCGAATCGTTTTATCTGAGCAATATTACCCCTCAAAAGCCGGGTCTGAACCGGGGCGTCTGGAAAGATCTGGAAGAACAGTGCCGGATGTGGGCAGCCGATAACGGTGAGCTTCTTATTGCAACGGGACCTGTCTTGACACCAGACCTGAAACGGTTGGGGAAAAACCGGGTTGCCATTCCGAAGAAGTTTTATAAAGTAATTTGTATGATCCAGGACAATAAATACGAGGCTGTCGGGTTTATATTTGAAAACAAGGATTACGGGCAGACCTCTTTGCGCAGTCTGATGGTTCCTGTTGACAGTGTAGAGAAGCTGACACAAATTGACTTCTTTGCTTCTCTGCCGGATTCAGTCGAATCACAGATGGAGGCAACAGTCAATCAAAAAGCGTGGTCGTATTAAATTAAAAGGATGTTTATGTTTGAAGCGTTGAGAAATAAAGAAAAGAAGATAGCGATTGTTGGATTAGGCTATGTCGGACTCCCTTTAGCGATGGGGTTTGCCGATAAACTTTCAGTGATAGGATATGATATCAATGAAGAACGCTTGGCTAAGCTTCGGGAAGGAATCGATCCGAACGGAGAACTGGCATCTTCGCAACTGGTGGGGAAAGATATTGAATTCACTTCTTCCGCGGATAAGTTGCGTGAGGCATCCTTTTATATCATTGCCGTGCCGACGCCGATTGACCAGCATAATGAACCGGACTTGACACCTTTGCTTACGGCAACACGGACGGTTGCCTCGGTGCTGAAGAAAGGAGACTATGTTGTTTATGAGTCGACGGTTTATCCGGGTTGTACCGAAGAAGATTGCGTTCCGCTATTGGAAGAAATATCCGGAATGGTATATAAGCAGGATTTTAAGGTTGGTTATTCTCCGGAGCGGATAAACCCGGGTGATAAAGTACATACCTTACAGAATACAGTGAAAATTGTTTCCGGTTGCGATGATGAGGCTTTATCAGAAATCAGGCAGATATATGGTCTGATTATTGAAGCCGGCCTGCATCAGGCTCCGTCTATTCGGGTAGCTGAGGCCGCCAAGATTATAGAAAATACCCAGCGGGATGTCAATATAGCTTTGATGAATGAGTTGTCAATCATCTTCGATCGGATGGGCATTAATACGTATGATGTATTGGAGGCAGCAGGAACGAAATGGAATTTTCTGCATTTTTATCCAGGGTTGGTAGGCGGCCATTGCATTGGTGTTGATCCGTATTATCTGGTACATAAGGCGAAAGAATTGCAGTATCATCCCAAAATGATCAACTCAGGTCGTTTTGTCAATGATTCCATGGGTCGGTATATAGCCAAGAAAATTGTAAAGAAGGTGTTGGGATTAGGAAAGAATATCCTGCACGCCCGTGTATTGGTGATGGGAATGACTTTTAAGGAGAATGTTTCCGATATACGCAATTCAAAAGTCGTTGATATGGTCCGCGAATTTATCGACTTTGGCGCTGTGGTAGATGTCGTGGATCCCTACGCTTCTCCAGCAGCCGTTAAGCAAGAATACGGCATTGAGCTGAAAGAACAGCCGGAAGGTGTTTACGATGCTATTGTTGTTGCCGTAGCTCATAAAGATTATCTCTTATTGGATGAAAATTATTTTATTTCATTGTCTGCTGGAAAAGCTGTTTTAGGAGATATTAAAGGAATTTTCCGACATAAAATTAAAAAAATGGAATACTGGAGCTTATAAGATAAAGATTTATAACAGGTTATAGGGTCTATTATACCCTTATGATCTGAAAGTAATCTTTCCGATATGGAAATAAATTGTTAAAAGGAAAGGACTTAAACCTAATAAACTTTAGATATTTTTTAAAAAGGTGTTGTAGAATATATATTTTTATTTTGTTGATAAAATGAAAAGGTTCTATATTTGCATCAGATAACCTAAACAATCTTTTTGCCTTAAAGACTAATGCCTATTAAAAACCTGTAAAGAGGATCTTTGAGAAAAGATCCTCTTTATGATTTATAACCCTTCCATTGTTTTCATTCTGTTTTTTATTTTTCTAAAATCTTCTATGGCTGATAATCTTTTTTTAGTATGTTTGTTGCCATAAATGTGATAAATATATGAAAGGAATAGTTTTAGCAGGAGGATCAGGTACCCGGCTGTACCCAATAACAAAAGGCGTGTCAAAGCAATTGTTGCCCATATATGATAAACCGATGGTGTATTATCCGATATCCGTCTTGATGCTGGCCGGGATACGTGAGATTCTGATTATATCTACTCCGCAGGATTTACCTGGTTTCCGGCGTTTGCTGGGTGATGGGAGTGATTATGGTGTCCGGTTTGAATATGCAGAACAACCTTCGCCCGATGGTCTGGCCCAGGCCTTTATTATCGGAGCAGATTTTATTGGAGAAGATTCTGTCTGTCTGGTTTTAGGTGATAATATATTCTATGGTCAGAGCTTTTCGTCGATGTTGCGTCAGGCTGTTTCGGTGGTTGACCAGGAAGGAAAGGCCGCAGTCTTCGGATATTATGTGAATGATCCGGAAAGATATGGCGTGGCAGAGTTTGATAAAGACGGGAATGTAATCAGCATTGAAGAGAAGCCTCAGAAGCCCAAATCTAACTATGCGGTGGTGGGTCTCTATTTCTATCCGAATAAGGTCGTAGAAATAGCCAAGCATATCAAGCCGTCCGCTCGTGGGGAATTAGAAATAACTACCGTTAATCAGGAGTTTCTGCAAGAAGGTAAGTTAAAAGTACAATTATTGGGCCGTGGTTTTGCCTGGCTGGATACGGGAACGCATGATTCGCTATCGGAAGCTTCTACCTTTATAGAGGTGATAGAGAAGCGACAGGGGCTGAAAGTTGCTTGTCTGGAAGAAATCGCTTATAGAAACGGTTGGATTGAAGCAGCCCGGTTGGCCGAAATTGCCCGACCTATGGCAAAGAACCAGTACGGACAATATTTGCTGCAACTGATAAAAGAAGAGGATTGTGGAGAAGAACAGTAAAATATTCGTAGCTGGGCATCGGGGATTAGTCGGTTCGGCTATTTTAAAGAACTTGCAGGATAAAGGGTATCATCATTTTGTCTTGCGGACACATGCAGAACTGGATTTAACGGATCAAAGTGCTGTTTGTCGTTTTTTTGAGGAAGAAAAGCCTGAATATGTCTTTTTAGCAGCGGCTCATGTAGGCGGTATTATGGCGAACAGTCGTTACCGGGCTGATTTTATCTACCAGAATCTGATGATTCAAAACAATGTAATTCATGCGTCTTTTTTGAACAAAATAAAGAAACTTTTGTTTTTAGGTAGTACGTGTATTTATCCTCGGGAAGCACCACAGCCGATGACTGAGAATTGTCTGTTGACTTCTTCTTTGGAATATACAAATGAGCCTTACGCGATTGCTAAGATAGCGGGGTTGAAGATGTGTGAGAGTTATGATTTGCAGTATGGCACGAATTTTATTGCCGTTATGCCTACAAATTTATATGGGCCTAATGACAATTTTGATCTGGAGACTTCGCATGTCTTGCCTGCTATGATCCGGAAGATTCATCTGGCAAATTGTCTGATGCAAGCTGATTGGGCGGCACTCCGCAAAGACTTGGATCAGCGTCCGGTGGAAGGCGTTGATGGAAAGGCTGAATCGGATGATATCGAAAGAGTCCTGGCAAAATATGGTGTATTTCCCGATCGTGTGGAATTATGGGGTACAGGTCGTCCGCTCCGTGAATTCTTGTGGAGCGAAGAAATGGCGGATGCCTCGGTATATATCATGGAAAAGGTTGACTTTGCCGATTTGTGTAAAGGACAGGGGCCTGATATCCGAAATACACATATAAATATAGGTACAGGTGTTGAACATACAATCCGGGAAGTGGCTCAAATGGTTTGTCGGGTGGTAGGTTTTACGGGTACAGTGAATTTTGATGCATCCAAACCTGATGGAACATTGCGGAAACTGACGGATGTAAGCAAATTGCATAAGTTGGGATGGCATCATCAAGTTGAATTGGAAGAGGGAATAGATCGTTTATATCAGTGGTATCTGAAAAATAGTTGAACATGGGAAAAGTTGCTTTAATTACCGGTATTACCGGACAAGATGGAGCCTATTTGGCTGAATATTTAATAAAGAAGGGATATGTAGTGCATGGTATCAAGCGCCGTTCCTCTATGTTTAACACAGACCGTATTGATCATCTTTACCAAGATCCACATGTGGAAAATCGTAATTTGGTACTACATTATGGCGATTTGACCGACAGCCTGAATCTGACACGAATTATTGGGGAAGTTCAGCCGGACGAAATCTACAATCTGGCAGCGATGAGCCATGTGAAAGTAAGTTTTGATACACCTGAATATACTGCCAATGCTGATGGTTTGGGTGTTCTGCGAATTCTGGAAGCAGTCCGGCTGTTGAAGCTGGTAGAAAAGACGAGAATTTATCAGGCTTCTACTTCCGAGCTATATGGACTGGTGCAAGAGGTTCCGCAACGTGAAACGACACCGTTTTACCCAAGAAGTCCGTATGCGGTCGCTAAATTATATGGATACTGGATTACGGTAAATTATAGAGAGGCTTACGGCATGCATGCGTCGAATGGCATTCTTTTTAATCATGAATCGCCTTTACGCGGCGAAACTTTTGTGACCCGTAAGGTTACGCGGGCCGTTTCTCGTATAGCATTGGGTATTCAGAAGCAAGTGTATTTAGGAAATCTGGATTCAAAGCGAGATTGGGGGCATGCCAAAGATTATGTGCGTGCCATGCATCTTATTTTACAGCAGGACAAGCCGGATGATTATGTGATAGCGACGGGTGTAACAACTTCTATCCGGGATTTTGTAAGAATGGCATTTGCAGAAATTGGAGCCCAACTGGAGTTTCGGGGAAAAGGCGTGGAAGAAGTAGCTTTGTTATCGGGTATTGATGAGTCCTTATTTAATAAGGTAGTAGGAGAATCTTATCTTACGGATTTTAAACAACGTATAGGCAGCGTTGTCGTTGGTGTAGATCCTCAGTATTTCCGACCTACAGAAGTTGATCTTCTGATTGGAAATGCAGAGAAGGCGAAAAAGAAATTAGGTTGGGAGCCTGTATATTCATTAACAGACTTGGTGCATGATATGATGGTCAGTGATATCAAATTGATGAAAAAAGAATCATATTTGCGTGAAGGCGGTTATAGAATATTGAATTATTTTGAATAGTGTAAAAACATTTCTCCCTTTTATTTGTTGTATATATAGAAAAAGATTAATTTTGTATTTAATTTAATTGCGAATTGTTTCATTTAAATGTTGATAAATTATGAAAGTAAAAGCGTTATTATTAGCATTGCTGTCAGGGTTCGTACTGAATGCTACAGCGCAGGAGTTTAAGCCCCAGGTTGGGTTTAGCACAGAAAAAGGTTATAAGACCAATTTCAAGAAGAATAAAGCTGGTGATAACTGGTTTATTTCTATTGCGGGTGGTGCAAGTATTTTGTTGGGTGATCAGAACGGAAAAGCCGACTTCGGTAATCGTTTGAATTTCGCTCCTCAATTCTCATTTGGAAAATGGTTTAATCCGTATTTGGCATTCAGAACACAGATTAATGGTGGTGTTTTGCATGGCTTTGAAGGAGAAGAAGCTCGTATGCAGCATAACAAATATGTAGCAGCTCACGTTGATTTGTTGTGGGATGTTACTAATTTCTGGGCTCCGTACAATGAAAAGAAAGTTTTCCGTTTGATTCCTTGGGTTGGTTTTGGTTATGCACAGCGTTTCAAGACAACAGAAGCTGTTGAACGTGCAAGAACAGAGTCTCCTACTTTGAATGCCGGTATCTTGACAGCTTTCCGTTTGAGCAAACGTGTTGACTTGAATGTTGAATTGCAGGGTTCTTTGTTGAACGAGCAGTTTAACCGTGTAAGCATGTATCACTTGACTGACGGTATTGCTCAGTTGACTGCTGGTCTGACATTCAAATTGGGTAAGACAGACTTCGAGGTTCTTGAACCAATGGATTATGATTTGCTGAATGATCTGAACAATCAGATCAATGCTTTGCGTGCTGAAAATGAAGAACTGAGCAAACGTCCGGTTTCTTGTCCTGAATGCAAGGAAACTGTTACAGAAGTTGTCAATAACGTAGTTGACAATGTTGTATTCTTCCGTTTGAATAGTTCTAAGATTGACAAGAATCAGCATATCAATATCTACAATACTGCTGAGTATATGAAAGCAAACAACACACCGATTAAGGTGATTGGTTATGCCGACAAGAAGACTGGTAAGGCTGATTACAACATGCAGTTGTCAGAAAAACGTGCTAAAGCTGTTGCTAAGGAATTGACTGAGAAATACGGTGTTGATTCTAGCCGTATTACAATCGAATGGAAGGGTTGCGAAGAACAGCCTTATAGCGAAAACAGCTGGAACCGTGTGGTTATTATGCGTGCAGACGATAAATAATATATTATTAAGTTTAATTTAAAAGAATGGAGATGCGTCTTTACAGGCGCATCTCTTTTTTATCTGTCTTGATATTGGGTAAATTTGTGCATATAAAAGAGCTCCCGAGGATTTTATTTCGATTAATCCTCGGGAGCTTTTATGTGTAAACTATCTCCTTTCTGTAGAGAACTAAGATATATCAGTTTTCCAATCGGAGATTAGATTCTTTTCCTGGTTTTATTTAATAACACCTAATTCTTTGCCAACTTTAATAAAGGCAGCAACTGCTTTGTCCAAATGAGCTTTTTCGTGACCAGCTGATAATTGTACACGGATACGAGCCTGTCCTTTTGGAACAACTGGATAATAGAAGCCTGTTACATAAATGCCTTCTTCCTGCATTTTAGCAGCAAAGTCTTGTGATAATTTCGCATCATACAGCATAACTGCACAAATTGCAGATTGAGTCGGTTTGATATCGAAGCCTGCTGCCAACATTTTATCGCGGAAGTAAGTAACATTTTCCATTAATTTAGTATGCAGAGCATCGCTTTCCTTCAGCATCTTGAACATTTCCAAACTTGCACCGACAATAGCAGGAGCAACTGAATTAGAGAACAAATATGGGCGAGAACGCTGACGGAGTATATCGATAATTTCTTTCTTACCAGTGGTAAAACCACCCATAGCTCCACCGAATGATTTGCCTAATGTTCCGGTGAAGATATCAATACGTCCATAGCAGTTGAATTTTTCTGCTACACCGTGGCCGGTCGGACCAACTACACCTGCAGAGTGAGATTCGTCTACCATTACCAGTGCATCGTACTTTTCAGCCAAATCACAGATTTTGTCCATAGGAGCAACATTTCCATCCATTGAGAAAACACCATCTGTAGCAATGATACGGTAGCGTTGAGCTTGTGCTTCTTTTAAGCAACGTTCCAAATCAGCCATATCAGCATTGGCATAACGATAACGTTTTGCTTTACATAAACGTACACCGTCAATGATGGAAGCATGATTCAACGCATCAGAAATAATAGCATCTTCTTCTGTAAACAACGGTTCGAAAAGACCTCCATTAGCATCGAAGCATGCAGCGTATAAAATTGTATCTTCAGTTTTGAAGTAATCGGAAATAGCAGCTTCCAATTGCTTATGTAAATCTTGTGTACCACAGATAAAACGAACGGAAGACATACCGTAACCATGAGAATCCATGGCTGCTTTGGCAGCTTCGATTAAGCGTTTGTTGTCAGAAAGACCCAGATAATTGTTTGCACAAAAGTTCAAAACGTCACTACCTGCATTAACCTTGATATCGGCACGCTGTGGAGTCGTTATAATTCTTTCATTTTTGTACAATCCGGCAGCCTGAATGTTTGCCAGTTCTTCAGCTAAGAATTCCTTAAATTTTCCGTACATGTTAATATATATTTAATGGTTTTAATTATAATGCCGTAAGGAAACAAACTTTTCATTTGATTCTTGCGGAGAAGTTCAGTTTATGACTGAACGAAACAAAGTTCTTATTTTTTTTTGAGAAACTGATGAAAAAAATCAAGAAAATCATGTAAAAACAATTTTTATTCTTCTACCTTTGTTCGCAGATAACTTAAATCTCAAATGTAAAATGAAGAATATATTAATTATTGGTTCAACTGGACAAATTGGTTCAGAACTTACCATGAAGTTGAGAGGTATTTATGGTGGATCAAATGTAGTAGCAGGATATATTCCGGGTGCAGAACCAAAAGGAGAATTATTGGAGTCTGGTCCTTCTGCAATTGTAGATATTACGAATGAACAGCAGATTGCAGAAACGGTTTCTCGTTATAAAGTAGATACAATATATAATTTGGCCGCTTTGTTGTCTGCAGTGGCTGAAGCAAAACCCCAGTTGGCATGGAAGATCGGTATGGGCGGATTATTCAATGTTTTGGAAGTAGCCCGTGAGATGCATTGTGCTGTATTTACTCCAAGTTCAATTGGTGTTTTTGGTAATAATACGCCGAAGGATAAAACTCCACAGGATACTATTCGTAATCCAAGAACGATGTATGGAGTAACCAAGGTCTCTGGAGAGCTGCTGAGCGATTATTATTATATTCGTTTTGGTGTTGATACACGTTCTGTTCGTTTCCCGGGTTTGATTTCATATGTAACACCTCCGGGTGGTGGAACAACTGACTATGCTGTTGATATTTATTATTCTGCAGTAAGAGGAGAAACATTCAAATGCCCGATCGCTGCAGGCACATTTATGGATATGATGTATATGCCGGATGGTTTGCGTGCTGCTGTTGAAATCATGGAAGCTGATCCTACAAAGTTTGTACATCGTAATTCATTCAATATCGCATCCATGAGCTTTGATCCGGAAATCATTTATAATAGTATCAAGAAATATTTGCCGGATTTCAAGATGGAATATGAGGTAGATCCGTTGCGCCAGTCTATTGCTGAATCATGGCCTAACTCATTGGACGATACTTGTGCTCGCGAAGAATGGGGTTGGAAGCCGGAATATGATTTGGATTCTATGACTCGTGATATGCTGACCAAGTTAAAAGAACGTTTGGTTGATGCTAAGAAATAAATAGAACTATATATTTAATTCTTGATTGATATTGGGGAATTGAGTGGATGTAATAAACTCAATTCCCTAATTCCTTTTTATTGGTAACTTTTTCTGATTGTTCCTTGATTTTCATGGGTAAAGGAAAGGCCTCTTCCTTATTTCTTTTAACTTTGCGTTTGCAATATTCTTTAGTGTTATGAGTATAGAATTATTTCACCAGATATTAATCGGTTTTTCAGCTGTTGGATTGATTGTTTTTATTGCCCTGTTTTTTGTGAAAGCGGGTTATGGTATGTTCAGAACAGCGCAATGGGGATTTTCTATTCCGAATAAAATAGGCTGGCTACTGATGGAAGCTCCTGTCTTTTTCGTCATGCTAATCTTGTGGCTTCAGAGTGACCGGTCTGTTTTATCAGTTCCTTTCCTCTTTTTTCTCTTGTTTGAATTGCATTATTTCCAGCGTTCTTTTGTCTTTCCTTTTCTGATGAAGGGAAAGAGCCGGATGCCTGTTGCTATCATGCTGATGGGTGTGGTATTTAATTTGCTGAACGGATATATTCAGGGAGAATGGCTTTTCTTTTTGGCTCCGGAAGAATTGTATTCGTCGGCTTATTTATGCCGGATTAATTGCTGGATAGGAATTATTGTCTTCTTCCTGGGAATGGGAATCAACTGGCATTCTGATTATGTGATCCGCCATTTGCGTCAGCCGGGCGACACCCGGCATTATTTACCGGAGAAAGGGTTGTATCATTGGGTGACATCCGGAAATTACTTCGGTGAATTGTTGGAATGGACCGGATTTGCTTTAGCTACTGCTTCGCCGGCTGCCTGGGTATTTGTCTGGTGGACGTTTGCCAATTTGGCTCCCCGGGCTTATGCCATTCGCCAGAAATACCGTGAAGAATTCGGTGTGGAAGCTGTCGGAAAACGGAAATGTTTAATACCTTATATATTCTAATATGACTTCGATATTATTTACACCCGGAAAGATAGGGCCGCTGACCGTGCGTAACCGGACGATTCGTTCGGCAGCGTTTGAAAGTATGTGTCCGGGAAATGTTCCTTCCCAGGAATTATTGGATTATCATCATTCGGTGGCAGCCGGTGGTGTTGGGATGACAACGGTGGCTTATGCTGCAGTGACACGCAGTGGTTTGTCTTTCGATCGCCAGTTATGGATGCGTCCGGAGATTGTTCCTGGTTTGAGAAAGGTAACGGATGCTATACACAAAGAAGGTGCGGCTGCCAGTATTCAGTTAGGGCATTGCGGAAATATGTCACATAAAAATATCTGTGGAGAAACACCGGTTGGTGCTTCTACCGGATTCAATTTATATTCCCCGACTTTTGTTCGTGGCTTGCGGAAAGACGAACTTCCTGCAATGGCGAAGGAATTCGGTAATGCAGTGTGTCTGGCACGCGAGAGTGGCTTTGATGCTGTCGAAATTCATGCCGGACATGGATATCTGATCAGTCAGTTTCTGTCGCCTTATACCAATCATCGGAAAGATGAGTTTGGCGGTACATTGGAAAACCGGATGCGTTTTATGGATATGGTAATGGAAGAGGTAATGAAGGCTGCCGGTAATGATCTGGCTGTCTTGGTAAAGATGAATATGCGCGACGGTTTCAAAGGTGGTATGGAACTGGATGAAACTTTACAGGTAGCTCGCCGACTGAAAGAAGATGGTGCTCATGCGTTGGTATTAAGCGGTGGATTCGTAAGTAAGGCACCTATGTATGTTATGCGTGGAGCGATGCCGATCAAGACGATGACACATTATATGGATTGCTGGTGGCTGAAATGGGGCGTCCGAATGGTTGGTAAATGGATGATTCCGACTGTTCCTTTCAAGGAAGCATATTTCTTGGATGATGCTTTACTATTTCAGCGGGAAGTCCCGGGTATTCCTTTAGTCTATGTCGGTGGTCTGGTATCTCGGAAGAAGATAGAAGAGGTCCTGTCGTTAGGTTTCCCATTTGTGCAAATGGGTCGTGCCTTACTGAATACACCTGATTTGGTCAATCGTATGAAAGCGGAAGAAGATTATTGTTGTGATTGTGGTCATAGCAACTTCTGTATAGCTCGTATGTACACATTGGATATGGCTTGTCATAAGCATCTGAAGGAGAAAATCCCAGCTAGCCTGCAAAAAGAAATCGAACGCTTGGAGGAGGAAGCCCGATCATGAAAGGTCGTGCCGTCATTACAGGTGCCGATGGAGGTATGGGCTCTGAAATTACGAAGGCTGTTGCCAAGGCGGGTTATGAAGTCATTATGCTTTGTTCAAGTCTGGATGCCGGAACAATCCGCCGGAATCAGATAGCACGGGAGACCGGTAACCAGGAAATACAGGTCCGACAAGTGGATTTATCGATCATGAGTTCAGTCATGGCCGTTGCAGATGGCTTACTGGCTGATGGAAAACCGATAGCTTTGCTGATGAATAATGCCGGGACCATGTGCACACATTTTCAGCAAACACCCGACGGACTGGAATATACAGTGGCGGTAAATTATGTGGCCCCTTATCTTTTGTCTCGTAAGTTATTACCCTTGATGCAGGCTGGTTCCCGGGTCGTCTGCATGGTCTCTTGTACGTATGCCATCGGTCAGATTACGCCTGAGTTTTTCACTCGTGGAAAGAAAGGAAATTTCTGGCGCATTCCGATTTATAGCAATACGAAATTAGCTCTTTGGCTTTTTGTGCGTAAGCTGGCTTTGGAGGTGGCGTCGCGCGGTATTTGGGTAGGAGCTTCCGATCCGGGTATAGTTTCGACGAATATTATCCGGATGGATATGTGGTTTGATCCGTTGACAGATATCTTCTTCCGCCCGTTTATCCGCACACCGAAGCAAGGAGCGGCTACGGCTGTTCATTTGTTGTTAGATGAGCTTCCCATGTCGGAGACCGGACAAATGTATGCATCCTGCAAGCAACGTCGTTTGAAACCGATTTATTTGAATCATCCGCAAATGGATTCTCTGTGGAACGATACGGCTGCTTATCTGGAAAAGCATTCAGGCATCCAATTCTGAATTACTGGGCTTGCTTGTTATAGAAATTGGCTTGAGAGGAATCCGCCTTGCTTTGTCTGAGTAAATACTCGGATTTTATGGATGGAACATCTGTTATCTCCAGATTTTCTCGCTATCTTTGTTCTATGAATTAAAAAGAAACAAATATGGATTCAATTAGACATATATTCCGTATCGGTCATGGACCGTCAAGTAGTCATACAATGGGACCGATGCGGGCCGCTGAAATGTTCTTAAAGAAAAATCCTTCGGCAGCACGTTTTGAGGTAACCTTGTATGGCAGTTTAGCAGCAACAGGAAAAGGGCACATGACGGATGCGGCCATTTTGGGTGTGCTTTCGCCTGTCACAACTACAGAAATTATCTGGAAACCTAAGGAATTCTTGGCTTTTCATCCAAATGGTATGCTGTTTGAAGCTTTTGATGCGGAAGGAAAGAAGACAGATTCGTGGACAATATTCAGTATTGGCGGCGGTGCTTTGGCCAACGAGACATATAATGAGAATACAACGACCGAAGTGTATTCGATGAATTGTATCCGTGATATCCAAGCGTGGTGCGAGAAAACCGGATATTCGTATTGGGAATATGTTGAGCAATGCGAAGGAAATACAATTTGGGATTATTTGGGTGAAGTATGGGAAGTCATGCAGGAAGCTGTACATCGAGGACTGGAAGCTGAGGGCATTTTACCTGGAGGTCTTGGTATTCGTCGTAAAGCTTCTGACTATATGATCCGTGCTCGTGGATATGGTAGCAGTATCAAGAGTCGCGGTTTGGTTTATGCCTATGCTTTAGCTGTATCAGAAGAAAATGCCTGTGGCGGTAAGATTGTAACAGCTCCAACGTGCGGCTCGTGTGGTGTGATGCCGGCTGTATTATATCATCT
This sequence comes from Parabacteroides sp. AD58, assembly GCF_023744375.2. NCBI lineage: Bacteria > Pseudomonadati > Bacteroidota > Bacteroidia > Bacteroidales > Tannerellaceae > Parabacteroides > Parabacteroides absconsus. The sequence continues at coordinate 553,633 of NZ_CP146284.1, forward strand.
GAAAGAAACACGAGAATTCCGTGATTCTCGTATTCTGCGTGCCTTGGCAACAGCCGGCTTGTTTGGCAATGTGGTGAAGACGAATGCTTCTATTTCCGGGGCTGAAGTCGGATGTCAAGGAGAAGTGGGTGTGGCTTGTGCTATGGCTGCTGCAGCAGCCAGTCAGTTGTTTGGTGGAACTCCTGCTCAGATTGAATATGCTGCTGAAATGGGTTTGGAACATCACTTAGGGTTGACTTGTGATCCGGTCTGTGGATTGGTACAGATTCCATGCATTGAAAGGAACGCATTTGCTGCTGCACGTGCATTGGATGCTAATACATTCTCAAACTTCTCTGACGGAAAGCACCGGGTCAGTTTTGATCAGGTAGTAGAAGTGATGCGGCAGACAGGAAAAGATTTGCCAAGTTTGTATAAAGAAACGGCTGAAGGTGGTTTGGCTGTTAAATATGATGCTCATCAATAATAACAAATGAATATATGAATAAATTAATTCTGAAGACCTCTGTTTTATCTCTGTCGGCTCTTTTGCTGGTCGCTTGCGGACAGACGAAGAAGGAGCAACCGGCTGAGGAAGCCGTAGCAAAGAGTGGAAATCCGGTGTTTGAAGGCTGGTATGCTGATCCGGAAGGAATCGTTTATGGTGATACTTACTGGATTTACCCGACGTATAGCGACCAGTATGAGTTGCAGACGCATTTCGATTGTTTCTCTTCCAAAGACTTGGTTAATTGGACCAAGCACGAATCTATTCTTGATACGACGGAAGTAAAGTGGGCCAAACGGGCCATGTGGGCGCCGGCAGTCATCAGCAAAGACGGGAAATATTATCTCTTCTTTGGAGCTAATGATGTACACGAAGGCGAAGTGGGCGGTATTGGTGTAGCTGTGGCTGACCGTCCGGAAGGACCTTATAAGGATTTGTTGGGTAAACCGCTGATCAATGAGATCATTAATGGAGCACAGCCTATCGACCAGTTTGTCTTCCAGGACAACGGAACTTACTATATGTATTATGGTGGCTGGCGTCATTGCAACCTGGTGAAGCTGAAGGATGACTTTACCGGTCTGGAGCCTTTCGAGGATGGAGAAATGTATAAGGAAGTAACGCCCGAAGGCTATGTGGAAGGCCCGTTCATGTTCAAGAAAGATGGAAAGTACTACTTCATGTGGAGCGAAGGAGGCTGGACTGGTCCGGATTATTCAGTAGCGTATGCCATTGCCGATTCTCCGTTCGGACCATTCAAGCGCATTGGTAAAATCCTGCAGCAAGATCCGGAAGTTGGTACCGGAGCCGGCCATCATTCAGTCATTCAGGTGCCGGGAACGGATGAGTATTATATTGTTTATCACCGTCACCCGCTGGGAGATGATAATGGCAACCATCGCGTAACGTGCATCGACCGGATGACATTCGACGAGCAAGGACACATCAATCCGGTGAAGATAACCTTTGAAGGCGTTGAAGCACGCCCGATCCGTTAATCCAGAAAAGAACAGTTGCTTGATATATGGTGAGGATTTATACACGAGGTGGTGATAAAGGGAAGACCGGTATTCATGGTGGCGAACGGGTAGATAAGGATGATATCCGGATTGAAGCGAACGGCACGCTGGATGAATTGAATGCCTTGTTGGGAATTGTTCGGACTTTCCTCCCTTCTGATCATGAATGGCAGGCGCTGCTGGGGCATATCCAGCGGGAAATGATGGTGGTTATGTCTCATGTTGCAACGCCTTCTGCCTTGCGTATGAAGAATCCAAATCCACTTCCGGAAGGTTTGGCTGCTTATTGTGAGGAACAGATTGACCGTCTGACAGCCCAGATGCAGGAAACTTCGTACTTCGTCCTGCCGGGAGGAACGCCCGTAGCCGCCCATTTGCAGTGGGCACGTACGGTGGCCCGTCGCGCCGAACGCCGTCTCTGGACGCTGAACAGGCAAGACGAAGTGCCGACTTGTCTGTTGCAATTCATCAACCGCCTGTCCGATCTGCTGTTTGTGATGGCGCGCTATGAAATGTTCAGTCAGGGAGAAGCCGAAGAAAGATGGAAAGACTTTCTTTACAAAAGACGTAAATAAACTGGGATAACAGGACAAATTGAAAGGCAAAAGCTGGGGGAAGTTAGAAATATTTTCTCTACTTTTGCCTTTCGTAATATTAAATATAACATGAAATGAAAAACACTCCGATAGATTTTAAGATAGCGCAGGAAGTAATAGACAGCTATCACTTGCCTGATTTTGGCAAAGCGACGATCCGTGAGGTTGTGGCTATTTCGAATGAGCTGGAACAACGCACGGGAAAAGAATTTATCCACATGGAAATGGGTGTGCCTGGTCTGAAGCCGGCACAAGTAGGCGTGGATGCAGAAATTAAGGCATTGCAAGACGGCATAGCCTCTATTTATCCCAATATCAATGGCCTTCCCGCATTGAAAGAACAGGCTTCACGTTTTATCAAGGCTTTCATCAATGTAGATATTTCGCCGGAAGGATGTGTGCCGGTGACCGGCTCGATGCAGGGTTCGTATGCTTCGTTTCTGGTATGCGGACAATGTACACCCGGAAAAGACACCATTCTGTTCATCGACCCGGGTTTCCCGGTGCAGAAACAGCAGATTACCGTGATGGGATATCGTTACGAATCGTTCGACGTGTATGACTTCCGCGGTGAGAAGCTTCGGGACGTCTTGGAATCGTACTTGAGCAAAGGGAACATCGCTGCCCTGATTTATTCGAACCCGAACAATCCGGCTTGGTTCTGCCTGACGGACGACGAGCTGAAGATCATCGCTGAGATGGCCAATAAGTATGACGTTATCGTCATAGAAGATCTGGCTTATTTTGCTATGGATTTCCGCAAGAACTTAGGTACGCCGTTCCAACCGCCATATCAGTCGACAATCGCCCATTATACGGATAATTACATCATGCAGATTTCGGGCTCGAAGGCCTTCAGCTATGCCGGGCAGCGCATCGGAATAACGGCTATTTCAGACAAGCTCTATCATCGGGAATATCCAGGCTTGACGCAGCGTTATGGCGGTGGCACATTCGGGACGGTCTATATTCACCGGGTTTTGTATGCCCTTTCTTCCGGCACCAGCCATTCAGCCCAGTATGCCTTGGCGGCGATGTTCAAGGCAGCAGCCGACGGTACCTTCGATTTCGTCTCTGAGATCAAGGAATACGGTCGTCGGGCAGCCCGCATCAAGAAGATATTCATTAAGCACGGCTTTAAAATCGTTTATGACCATGACCTAGACCAGCCGATAGCCGACGGCTTTTACTTTACCATTGCTTATCCGGGTATGACCGGTTCGGAATTGATGAAGGAATTAATATATTATGGAGTCAGTGCCATTTCGCTCGGCACGACCGGCAGCCGGCAGGAAGGTTTGCGGGCTTGCGTCTCTTTCATCAAGGATCACCAGTATGAATTACTGGATGAACGCCTGAAGATCTTCGAAGAGAATCATCCGCTGCCGGGAAAGAAATAAGGAAGGCAGAATGCCGTGTGTGCAGTAAATAGAAAAGAAGGTGTGTCAAAAAGCACACCTTCTTTTTTAGCACAAAGCCCCGACTTTCACAAGCTGGGGCTTTGTTATTACCTAAAGATTTTGTATCTTTAAGCATAAAGATTTACACATATGACAAAGATACATTTTCGTCCATACACTCCCAACCAAACGGTACTTTTTCCGCAAAGAATCGATGAAGATATTGCAGAAAACGATCCTGTACGCATGGTTGACGCTTTGGTTGAAAGCCTGAATCTTGAAGGTTTCAGGAAGTTATACAAAGAATACGGCCGTAGTCCTTACCATCCCAAGATGATGCTAAAGGTTATCTTGTATGCCTATATGAACAATATATACTCCTGCCGGAAAATAGAAAAGCATCTTCGTCGTGATATCCATTACATATGGTTAGCCGGTTATGAGAAACCGGACTTCATTACTATCAACCGTTTCCGTAACCGGGTGAAGAAGGAAATTAACGAAGTGTTTACCCAAACCGTACTTCTGCTTTCATCCAAAGGTTTCATCAGTCTGAATGTGGAATATATTGACGGAACAAAGATTGAGTCCAAGGCCAACAAATATACTTTTGTATGGCGGAAGAGCGTTGAGCGAAACCGTGAACGACTGATGAAGAAAATCAGTGTTTTGTTAAGCCAAATAGATGACGTCATCGCTCAGGAAAAAGCTTCGGAAAACAACGAGGAAATTGAGTTTTCCCCTTCCATGCTGACAGAAATGGCAGGAGAATTACGCAATGCCCTTGAACAGGCTTCAGAACCATCCACGAAAGAGCAGAAATCTGCACTGAGAAAGAAACGCAGGCAGCTGAAAGAACTGGAAGCACATAGAGATAAGCTTCAGGAATACAATAACCATCTGGACAATCTTCAGGACCGCAACTCTTATTCCAAGACAGACAAAGAGGCCACCTTTATGAGAATGAAGGAGGATGCCATGCGCAACGGTCAGACAAAACCCGGATATAATCTTCAGATTGCTACGGAAAATCAATTCATTATCGATTATTCTCTTTTCCCGAATCCGACTGACACCTTGACGATGATTCCCTTCCTGAAGTCCTTTGCCGACAGATACGGCCAGTTGGCTCATACGGTGGTTGCTGATTCCGGTTACGGATCAGAAGAGAATTACCACTTTATGTCGGAAAACGGGATGGAAGCATACGTCAAATACAATTATTTCCACATGGAGCAGCGGCCAAGATTTAAACCGAATCCTTTTAAAGCCGAAAACTTTTTCTACAATGAAGAACAGGATTACTGTGTCTGTCCAATGGGACAAAAGATGCAGAGGGCAGGCACCAGGCATACGAAAACCGAATCCGGATATGTAGTCGAATATGCCAGGTATAGGGCTGTCAGATGCGAAGGATGTCCGTTAAGATGTCTGTGTTTTAAAGCTAAAGGAAACAGGACGATAGAACTGAATCACCGACTCTGGATATACAAACAGAAAGCCCGGGAACTTCTCTGTTCCGAAGAAGGGCTGAAACACAGAGGGCAAAGGTGCATAGAACCGGAAGCTGTATTTGGACAGATAAAATTCAACATGAACTACAAGCGCTTCCGTCATTTTGGAAAGGACAAGGTTCTCATGGACTTTTCCTTCCTGGCCATCGCCTTCAATATAAAAAAGATGTGTACCAAGATGAATAAAGAGGGTATAAATTGGCCAATTAAACACCTTTACGGCCTTATTACCGCTCATTTAAGCTATTGGGAACAAAATAATCGAGATTATCTTCAGAATATCGCTGCCTGAAAAAGTTAACTACGCTCTTATCGTTGATAAAGAAAAGAGGGTGAATCGCGTATTACGACACACCCTCTTGTTTGTTTTATTACAGTTTCTCTATTTCCTTGAGCCAGAGTGTTGCGGCTGCATCACTCGGCATGCGCCAGTCGCCGCGTGGCGAGAGGCTGATGCTTCCTACTTTCGGACCGTCGGGCAGGCAGCTGCGCTTGAACTGCTGCTGGAAGAAACGGCGGAAGAAGGTGTACAGCCATTTCTTGATAGTTTCGTCGGAATAAGCTCCGCGGAAAGCCTGCTGGGCCAGATAATAGATCTTGGCCGGTGTTGCTCCGAAGCGGATGAAGTGGTAGAGGAAGAAATCATGCAGCTCATAAGGACCGACCAGGTCTTCTGTTTTCTGCTGGATGTTTCCCTGTTCGTCCGCCGGAATCAGTTCCGGGCTGATGGGCGTATCCAGGATATCAAGCAATGTCTCTTTGGAATCCTCGTCTACCCGGTTATGCGCCACCCATTCCACGAGGTATTTCACCAGTGTTTTCGGGATGCTGGCATTAACGCCGTACATCGACATGTGGTCGCCGTTATAAGTTGCCCAGCCCAAGGCCAGTTCGGATAAATCGCCCGTACCGATCACCAAGCCGTTTTCCTTGTTCGCCACGTCCATCAGAATCTGTGTACGCTCGCGGGCTTGGCCGTTCTCATACGTGACATCGTGCACGCTGGCATCGTGATGAATATCCTGAAAGTGCTGCATACAGGCTTCTTTGATGGATATTTCGCGGAAGGTGACGCCCAGTGAATGAATCAGATTGACGGCATTCCGATAGGTTCTGCCCGTCGTGCCGAATCCGGGCATAGTGATTCCGATGATGCGGTTCCGCGGAATCTGGAGCAAGTCGAATGTCATGACAGTGACCAAAAGAGCCAAAGTAGAATCGAGGCCGCCGGAAATGCCGACAACAGCCGTTTTGGCATGCGTATGTACGATTCGTTTCGCCAGTCCGGACGTCTGCATCTGGAATATTTCTTCGCAGCGTTCGCGCAAAGCCAGTCCTTCGGGCGTGAAAGGATGCGGATCGACAGTCCTTGACAACTTGTTGGCTGCTTCTTTCCGGTATTCCGGCAGGATGAACTCCAGTTCAAATCCGCGGTCTGTGTCTTTCGACAAGCTGCCTTCCGAGAAAGCCGTTGAAACAAGGCGGTCGTGGTACAGATATTCGACATCGATATCTGATATGATCAGTTGTTCATCCAATGAGAAGCGTTTGGATTCGGCTAAGATGACACCATTTTCGGCTATTAAGGCACTGCCAGAGAAAACCAGATCGGTGGTCGATTCGCCGAAACCGCTGGAAGCATATACATATCCACAAACGCAGCGGGCAGACTGCTGGGCAACCAGCTGTTTGCGATATGCATGTTTGCCGATCAGCTCATTGCTGGCCGAAAGATTGACGATGATATTGGCGCCCAACATGGCCAGTTCAGAGCTCGGAGGAACAGGCATCCACAAGTCTTCGCAGATTTCTACACCCACGGCTACTTCATCGGCGATGATGATCATCTGCTTCTGAAGCGGATAGAACCGGTCGCCAATCTCAATGAAGTCATTATCCAAGTCGTTTGATGACGTAAACCATCTTTTTTCCTGGAATTCTTTGTAGTTGGGCAAGTAAGTCTTCGGTACCACGCCAAGGATTTTGCCTTCCTGAATGGCAATAGCCGCATTAATCAGTTTGTTGTCTGTACGCAAAGGCGCTCCGACGAATGCCAACAGCGGCAGATCGGCCGTGTTTTCTGCTAATTGAAGCAAGGCTGTTTCGGCGCTGTTGAGCAGCAAGTCCTGCTGAAACAGGTCCAGACACGTGTAGCCCGTGACTGATAATTCGGGGAATGCCATGATCTGGACGCCTTTGTCGGCTGCTTTGCGCATCAACTTCTCTATTTGTGTAATATTATAGAAGCAATCAGCCACCTGCACATTCGGAACGGCTGCTGCTACCTTTACAAATCCATGATTCATCCTATAATTGTATTAAAGTGGAATACAAAAGTACTGTTTTTTCTGGTTATCTTTGCAATGCAACAAATCATTAATTAAAATAGAAAGATAAACATGGAGATGAATGAACAGTTGGCATATCCGAAAGAACGAATCCGCTATGCGGTCTTGTCGTTCTTTCTGGCACAAGGATTATGCTTTTCGAGTTGGGCCAGCCGGATTCCGGATGTGAAGGCAATGTTTGATGTGTATGATGTATTTTATTGGGGATTAGTGCTATTCTTGATTCCGGTGGGTAAGTTCGTGGCTATTCCTTTAGCCGGCTTTCTGGTTTCTCGTCTGGGCAGTCGGGTTATGGTGCAGGCGAGCGTGTTCGGATATGCTCTGTCGTTGTTCTTGATCGGTGCTGTCTCTTCTATTTATGCATTGGGCGTGTGCCTTTTCTTCTTTGGTGTCTTCTGGAATTTATGTGATATATCGCTCAATACGCAAGGTATCGTGATTGAGCGCCTGTTTGGGCGGACCATTATGGCTTCGTTTCATGGAGGCTGGAGCTTGGCTGCCTGTCTGGGTGCTGTCATGGGATTCTTTATGATCGTGGGCGGCGTTCCTCCTTTTATACATTTCACAGTTTCAGCTGTGCTGATTTTATTGGTCATCCTTTGCGGCAGACGGTATTTGCAGGACGACCGCGTCCGTCAGTTTGAAGAAGTGGAAGTCAAGGAAGAAAAGGGGCAGAAGGAAATGCCGGCCTTGTTGAGCTTTATCCGCAAACCGGAACTGATCCTGATCCAGTTTGGTCTGGCTGGTCTGTTTGGTCTGATTGTGGAAAGTGCCATGTTCGACTGGAGCGGTCTCTACTTCGAGTCGGTGCTGCAAGTGCCTAAATCGCTGCAGATCGGGTTTCTTGTATTCATGGTGATGATGACGGTCGGCCGTTTTCTGGCTAACTGGGCTTATGGGCGGTTAGGTAAACAGCGGGTTTTGCAACTGGCAGGCGCTTTTATCTTTGTTGGTTTCTTCGTCTCCGCTCTTTTAGGTGGCGTATTTGAGAATATGGCGCTTAAAGTTCTGGTCAATTCATTGGGATTTATGCTGGTCGGACTTGGAATTTCGTGTGTCGTGCCTACGATTTATAGCCTGGTAGGAGCGAAGTCGCATACACCGGTCGGCATAGCTTTGACGATTCTTTCCAGCATCAGTTTTGTCGGCTCATTGGTCGCTCCGATATTGATTGGTGCGATATCAAAGGCCTTCGATCTGGAATATGCGTATCTGGTTGTCGGAGTATTGGGGCTTTGCCTCTTCCTGATGACTACTTATTGTAAAGCCTTCCGCGAGAAATAAGAGAAGTCCTCGGATATTCATATATAAATAGTTAGCCCCATAATTGTAGTCGCTTGGGCAAAGCAGACTGCTTTTATGGGGCTTATTATATATTTTATATTAGAGTTAAGATTTGGCTGTTCTGAATGTCTTTGCCAAGGTAAATTTCCGGTTCAATGCCCGTAGTGTACAGATCAAAGAACCTAAAGAGCCTATTACAAATACAAGTCCGGTTGAAATCAGAATATTTCCCAGGCCGACCAGCGGAGAAACCAGTCCACCAAAAGCAAAACCTAATGCACCCAGCAGGGCAGAAGCAATACCGGCATTTGCCCGCGCGCTATCCATTGCCAAAGCATTAGAGGCAGTAAAGGTCAAACCTAACATAAGCAACAGGGCAATAAGTAAAGTTTCGTATATCCAAAAACTGCAGTCTGAATAAAAGGCGATGAGTAAACACAGAGAAGCCAGTAGCATGCCTGCGCTTCCGGTGTACAAGGCTTGTTCTGGATGCTTGAATTTGGCGGCCGAAGCGGCTGCAATACCAATTGCTACAGCATTGATCCCAAAACAGATACTGAACATCAAAGGTGAAAAGCCATAGTGCTGTTGCATGATGAATGGGGCAGAAGATATATTGGCGAACAGGACACTTTGGGCAAATCCGTTTTGCAGGATGTAGCCGACATAACTACGATTGTGTAGAACTGTAATTAATCCGTGGTAAACATCAACCCACTTTGTCTTTCCCCGTTGTGCCGCTGGTAAGGTGTCATTAAAATGGATACTTCCGCTGAGCAGCAGGATACCGATCAGGAACAAAACCCAGAAGATTCCCTGCCAACCGGTTATATCTGCCATTGTACCGCCTACGATAGGAGCAGCAACCGGAGCTATTCCGTTGATGGCACCGATGATAGCCAGCATTTTGGCCAATTCTTTTCCACTGTATTTATCGGCAGCGATTGAACGGGAGATGACGATGCCTCCGGCTCCGGCCATTCCCTGAATAAGTCTCCAGCCAACAAACTGCATGATGTTTTGAGAATAAATGCAGCCGATTGTCGATAGAAGAAATAAACTCAATGCGCTGATAAGCGGTAGTCGTCTGCCGTATTTATCGCTTAGCGGACCGAACAATAACTGTCCGACGGCCAGTCCGATCATACTGGTTGTCAAACCGAGTTGGATAAACGATGAAGTCGTATTAAAAAAGTGGGACATGGCCGGCAATGTCGGTAAATACATATCTGTCACGAAAGGACCGAAGGCCGTAAGCATTCCCAGAAAAACAAGGAGAAATAATTTTGAATTCTTTTTTGCCATTGTTCATTTTTATTTTGCCGCAAAATTAGAAAATTTGATAAGGTCTTTTTATTTCTTTTATTCTACAAAAGTTTTCATAATCGGAATAAAATACTTCCAGAAGTGGTTGAAATGAATTATTTTTGTTTCATAAAATTCCCTGTACGATGGAACTATCAAAACTGGCTTCAATTTCTTCCATTCATTATGAAGAGACAGACCTGGCATTTCTCCGGCCTTTGCCGCAGATGCTTTCGTGTGGCATCCAATTGGTTTGTATCCGGGGTGAAGCCTTGGTATCGACAGGCGCGCAGCGTTTCTCCTTGAAACCGATGTCCGAGCTGATATTCTGGAGCGGAAGTATCATGCAACTATTGGAATCGTCAGACGATTTCAAAGTCCGCCTCCTGCTGTATCCGCAATCGTTGTTCCTGAAAGTAGCGGTCACGCTGGATACGACCTATTTTAATTACATCCGTGAGTTCCCCTATTTTGAGCATGGAAAAGACGGACGTCTGGAAAGTTGGAACTCCGTGAATTTGTGGATGGACATGGCAAAGATGCTGTTTGCGGAAAATCCTGGCCCCTTTACGGAACGATTGTCTGAAAACTATCTGCAAAGTATGCTGATGTGGATCTTTTCCTCCATTCCGGAGCAGTATGTTTCAGCCACCGAATCCTATACAAGGAAACAAGTACTTTTTCACCGGTTCATGCATCTGATACACGAATATGCCCTCAAGGAACACCAGGTTTCCTTTTATGCGGAGAAACTCTGCATATCAACCCGGTATTTATGTGCGATCACCGCGTCGCACTCGCAAGGAAAGACTCCTAAGCAGTTGATTGACGAACAATTGTCGGCCGAAGTCATGGTACAACTGAATAGGCTGGATTTGTCATTATCCGAAATTGCCGCTGTCTGTAGCTTCCCTGATTCGTCGTATTTGAGCCGCTTTTTCAAGAAAATAACCGGTGTCTCACCGAACGAATACCGGTCGAAGAGAATTTCAGGGAACGGACTTTAAGCACATATTTGCATTTATGAAAAGTAAAGAATTTTTTTATTCTCTCGATTATTATTTCTATTTTTGCAAGTCATTAAGGCTTGAGTTGTTGTTTTCGAGTATGAAATAACTCATTCAGAAAAGAGAATATAGAAAAACTTAAATAACAATGAACATATCTTACAACTGGCTGAAAGAATATCTTGATTTCGATTTACAGCCCGAAGAAGTAGCTGCCGCCCTGACTTCCATTGGTCTGGAAACGGGCAGCGTTGAAGAAGTACAGACCATCAAAGGTGGTTTGGAAGGTTTGGTAATCGGCGAAGTACTTACCTGCGAAGCACATCCTAATTCAGATCATTTACATGTTACTACAGTCAATGTAGGTAGTGGCGAACCCTTGCAGATTGTCTGCGGTGCCTCGAATGTTGCTGCCGGACAGAAAGTTGTCGTAGCAGTTCCGGGGACGAAGCTGTATGATGGTGATAAGGAGTTTACGATCAAACGCTCCAAACTGCGCGGAGTTGAGTCGAACGGTATGATTTGTGCGGAAGATGAAATCGGTGTGGGTACGGATCATTCGGGCATTATTGTATTACCGGCTGATACAGTTGTAGGAACTCCTGCTAAAGAATACTATAATATAAAGAGCGATTATGTGCTGGAAGTAGACATCACACCGAACCGTGTGGATGCGACTTCTCATTTCGGCGTGGCTCGTGACCTGGCTGCTTATCTGAAGCAAAACGGGAAACCGGCAGCTTTGAAGCGTCCTTCGGTTGATGCTTTCCGGATTGACGATCCAACGCCGGGCGTTCAGGTTGAAGTCGTAAATACAGAGGCTTGCCTGCGTTATTCAGGAGTGACCATTAAAGGTGTTACCGTAAAGGAAAGTCCGGAATGGCTGCAAAACAAACTGCGTACCATCGGTCTGCGTCCAATCAATAATGTCGTAGATATCACCAATTATATCTTGCACGGCATGGGACAGCCGCTGCATTCTTTCGATGCAGACAAGATAAAAGGAGGCAAAGTAATCGTTAAATCGGCCGAAGAAGGACAGAAGTTCGTTACACTGGATGGCGTAGAACGTACCTTGACAGCCCGCGACCTGATGATCTGCAACACTGAAGAACCAATGTGTATTGCCGGTGTGTTCGGTGGACTGGAATCAGGTGTTACTGAACATACAACAGATGTATTCCTGGAATCGGCAACTTTCCATCCGACTTGGATCCGTAAGAGTGCACGCCGCTTCGGCTTGAATACCGATGCTTCTTTCCGTTATGAACGTGGCTTGGACCCGAATGTGACGATTTATATCCTGAAATATGCGGCTTTGCTGGTAAAGGAACTGGCAGGCGGAACCATTACGGGTGACATCCAGGATGTTTATCCAACCGTATTTAATCCGTATAAGGTAGATATTACATATGATAAGATCAACTCGCTGACAGGAAAAGTCATTCCGGTAGAAACGGTAAAGAGTATTCTCGACAGCCTGGAAATGAAGATTACAAACGAAACAGCCGAAGGCCTGAGCCTGGAAGTTCCGGTTTACCGTATCGACGTACAGCGCGATGTCGACGTGATTGAAGACATCCTGCGTATTTATGGATATAATAACATCGAGTTCAGTGATCATGTCAAGTCAAACTTGAGCTATCAGACACCGACCGACCACAGCTACAAGATGCAGAACCTGATTTCTGAGCAATTGTGTGGTTGCGGTTTCAATGAAATCCTGAATAATTCACTGACCCGCTCGGCTTATTATGACAAGCTGACTACTTATCCGGCCGATCATTGTGTGATGGTGATGAATCCGCTGAGTGCTGACCTGAACTGCATGCGTCAGACATTACTGTTCGGTGGTCTGGAAAGTATCGAGCATAACATCAAACGGAAGAAAGGAAATATCCGTTTCTATGAGTTCGGCAATTGCTACGATTATAACAAGGCAAACAAGAAAGAAGACCAGATCTTGAGTGAATTCAGCGAAGATTATCGCCTGGCCTTGTGGTTGTGTGGTAATCGGGTAGAAAACAACTGGGCGCATCCGAACGAGAAATCATCTGTTTACGAACTGAAAGCCTATGTAGAAAATGTGCTGGTTCGCTTGGGTGTGAACCTGAAGAAAGTTGTCGTAGCTAATCTGACGAGCGATATCTACGATGCGGCTCTGAGCTACACGACGCAGTCGGGCAAGCTGTTGGGCACCATGGGTATTGTCAGCCATAAGATTTGCAAGGCAATGGATATTGATACCGAAGTCTACTTTGCCGAATTCTCGTGGAACCTGCTGATGAAGGAAACGAAGAAGAACAAGGTGACTTATTCGGATCTGTCGAAGTTCCCGGCTGTTAAGCGTGACCTGGCCTTGTTGCTGGATAAGAGTGTTCAGTTTGCCGAAATCCAGAAGATTGCTCAGGACAGCGAACGCAAGCTGCTGAAAGAAGTAACGTTGTTTGATGTGTATGAAGGAAAGAATCTGCCGGCAGGTAAGAAATCGTATGCAGTCAGCTTCTATCTGCAGGATGAAACAAAGACATTAAACGATAAGCAGATCGACGCCATCATGAAGAAGATCCAGACAAACCTGGAACAGAAGCTGGGTGCGCAGCTGCGATAAGGGAATGAAATTAAGTCTATATAAAAAATAATAATAAAACAATAACATAGTATGGGAAGAGCGTTTGAGTTCCGTAAAGCAAGAAAGTTTAAACGTTGGGGCAACATGGCCCGTGTATTTACAAAACTGGGTAAGGAAATCACTATTTGTGCTAAGCAAGGTGGTCCGGAACCGGAAAACAATCCGCGTTTGCGTGTCTTGATGCAGACAGCCAAGAAGGAAAACATGCCGAAGGAAAACGTGGAAAGAGCCATCAAGCGTGCTGTATCAAAAGACTTCACCGATTATAAGGAAATGAATTACGAAGGTTACGGTCCTTACGGTATCGCTATCTTCGTTGAAACAGCTACCGACAACACAACGCGTACGGTAGCCAATGTACGCAGCTACTTCAATAAATGTGGTGGTTCTTTGGGAACAAGCGGTAGCTTGGAATTCTTGTTCACGCACAAATGTGTGTTCCATATCGTAAAGCCGGAAAATGTTTCTTTGGATGACTTGGAACTGGAATTGATCGACTTCGGTGTTGATGAACTGGATGTAGACGACGAAAGCAATGAAGTGATTCTGTATGGCGAGTTTGCCCAGAATGCAGCTATCCAGAAGTATTTGGAAGAAAACGGATATGAAATCACAAGTAGTGAGTTTGTCCGTATCCCGAATGATTTGAAGGAAGTAACTCCAGAACAGCGTGAAACGATCGAAAAGCTGATCGAAAAGCTGGAAGAAGACGACGACGTACAGAATGTTTTCCACAACATGAAGGAAGACGACAGCAAGGAAGAATAATCTTTCCCTTTGATTAAGAATACGAAAGCCAGGGGTGAATATTTCATCTCTGGCTTTTTTTGTGTCTTCATTAAAAGATTATGGTTATTTCTTATAGAGTCAATCCAGTCAATGAGTAAGAGCAATAAGAGTCTATCCCTTTTATTTATAAAGAGATTTGAAGTCAAACAAATCGTTAAATGACATGGATTTTATCGTTTCACCCAGGTGATTCGATCGTTTCACCTGGGTGGGACGATCGTTCCACAAGGGTGAAACGATCATTCCACATCTGTGGAACGATAAACGAAGTTTGGATCTAATTTTGCAGGCAGCCATAAAAATACCCCGCCGGAAGTCAGTGAATGAACTTTTCAGCGGGGTTATTTTATCTATGTAAAGACGAAATCCTTTTAGATATGTTTCTTCAGGGTAAATAAGAAACTGATGCCTTTTCCTTTCTGGCTCTTGGCCGAAATCTGTCCTTTGTGGAAGAGGACGGCATTCTTAACGATCGAAAGACCCAGTCCGGTTCCTCCCAGTTTGCGGCTACGGCCTTTATCGACCCGATAGAAGCGTTCGAAGATGCGGTTGATATGTTCTTCTTCCACTCCGATACCGTTGTCCGAGAAGTTGAAATAATAGAATTTCTCGTCCTCTTTATAACAGGTCAGGCTGATGGTAATATTCTCGCCGGCATAGGCGATGGAATTATCAAACAGATTCCGGAAGATAGAGTAGAGGAGCGAATGATTTCCATGAATCGTGGCATTCGCCGGCAGGTCGATCTGGCAGGAAATATGCTTTTCTTCCATCTTCTGAGCGCATTCATGCTCGATTTCTTGTACCAGCTGATTGATATTGATGTCGGTCAGATCAAACATGGATCCGGCTTCATCCATCCGGTTCAAGACAGAAATATCCTGCAGCAGAACCGTCAGTCGGGTACTTTGCGAATAACAGCGCTCGATGAAGAACTTCCATTTGTCGGCCGGCAGATCCGGATTGTTGATGATTGTTTCCAGATATCCCTGAATACTGCTGACCGGCGTTTTCAGCTCGTGTGCGATGTTCTGCGTCAGTTGCCTTTTCATCCGGCTTTCTTCCTCCTGGCGGGAAATATCATTGATAGAGATTTCATAACTGTTGTTGAGGAACATCATACATTCAACCAGGAAAATCTTTCCGCCCTTGTCGATGGTTATCGTTTCCCGCAGCACCCGTTTATGATCGGTACCTTTGTGTTCTTCCAGGAAATTGCGGATCGGCGTGAGTTCTTCCAGGTCCAATACCTCTTCAGCCGTATGAATAGGATTATCAGAGATGAGATTGGCAAACTGGATGTACAGGATGTTCGACAGGATTTCCTGTCCGTCGTCGGTAAACATGGCGAATCCTTCCCGTGAATACTGGAAGTGCTTGATGATCTTTTCTCGTTCGACAGCCAGTTCATTCTTTGCCTTCTGCTGTTTATGATACAGGGTAATGATTAGTTTGGAAATATCACCCAGCTCGTCGTTCGGGAAGACATATTCTTCATCATCCTGCTTCACATCCCGGATATTACGGGCAAAATCCCTTAATTTGGAGATGGTTTGTCCGATACTCAAGGTAAATTTAGACAACACGAAGAGGAAGATCACAACCATCAGCCCCATGAAATAGATGAAGTCCTTGTTGATAGCCAAGATTCCTTTCACATACGGATCATACGGAATGGCCGTCCGGTAGATATAATTGTTGATGTTGGAAGCCGAGTAGAAGTATCTCTTTCCCGTCGTCTTCGATTTGCGGATGGCAAAGCTCTTTTTAGTGAGCCGCGCGTTATGCACTTCGCTTCGGTCGTTATGATTTTCGAAGATATCGTTTCCACTGTTGTCGAACAAGACGTCTCCTTCCGGGTTGATCACCGTCACACGGATATCTTTTTGCGGGATTTCGTCGAGAAAACTATGGATGATGCTATCCGTTTCCTGACCTTTTTCGTGCTGGATGCGGTAATGAATCTGATAATTGTACGTCTTTAAGACAGTATCCAGTTTTTCCTGGGCAAATTCGGTTTCCCGCTGATACTGAAAGATCAGTACACAACCCGTAAAACCAAGAAAGATAAAGAAGATAGACCAGAACAATCGTTGGCTGAATGGAATCCGATTGTTGGTTATAATTTTTTCTGTTTTATTTTCCATTCACGTTCCTTTCATATAATAGTTGTCAGTATTCCTGTTTTTAGCCTTCAAAACAGTAACCGAAACCCAGGCGTGTTACGATATTTTTCCCGTATTCACCGATTTTCTTACGCAGGCGGGTAATGTTGACGTCGATGGTCCGGTCAAGAACATAGACTTCGTCTTTCCACACGCGCGAGAGGATTTCCTCGCGGGAGAACACATGATTGATATTCTCGAGCAGCAGTTTCAGAATTTCAAATTCCTTTTTGGTCAGTGCCACTTCTTCGCCATTGATTGTCGCTTTGATGCGCTGCGTGTCCAGCTTCAGGGTGTTGTATGTCAGGATATTTTCATTGACAGGCTTCTTTTCTTCCAGACTTCTTCTCAACACGGCTTTGACGCGGGCCTGCACCTGCTTGATAGAGAAAGGTTTGGAAATATAATCGTCGGCACCCAGGTTGAAACCTGTCAGCATATCGTTTTCAGTATCTTTGGCCGTCAGGAATATAATGGGAATATGAGCTGTCTTTTCGTTTTTCTTCAACATGCTGGCCAGCTTGAAACCCGATATTTCTCCCATCATGACGTCGAGCAGCAGCAGGTCGTAATCTGTCAGGTTCAACGTAAGCGCTTCTTCGGCGCTGTAGGCTGTATCGACTGTGTAGCCTTCTGTTTCGAGATTGAACTTTAAGATTTCACACAAATCTTCTTCATCGTCGACGACAAGAATATGAGGATTCTGTTTTGTTATCATAGTACTAATATTATATTTTTCATTTCTGTTGCAAAGGAACGACTGGTATGTTTCGGTTGAATGAAATCAATATTACAATTATGTTACAATGTGTTGGTGCTTTCCTTGTTCTCAGCCGATAATCAGCTGGATCAGCAAGAACAGATTAAGCAGACTGACGATGGTGCCTAAAATGAGTAATACGATATTCGTTAACCGGCTGTTGGCAAATTCACCCATGACCTTTTTGCTGGAGGTCAGATAAACCTGGGTAAAGATAGTAATTGGTAATTGAATACTCAGTACCATTTGCGAAAGAATGAGTCCGCGGAAAGGATCATCGACAACGAAAATCAAAAGCAGCGCCGGCAGGAAAGAACAGAGCACACCGATTTTGGAGTGAATATCCTTGTGGTGATAGGCTTCGCCGAAGATACCGGCAAAGATGGAAGCGCCAGCAATGCCGGATGTGATGGTAGATGAAATTCCGGCCATCAGCAGCGCGACAGCAAAGATAACGCCGGCGTTGTTGCCAACGAGCGGAACAAGCAGCTGTTGTGCCTGGTCCAGTTCGCTGACAGCTATTTTCTCCTGAAAGAAGGTCGAAGCCGCCAGGATAATCATGGCCGAATTAATACCCCAGCCGATAACCATTGATAACAGCGTATCATAGAATTCGTATTTGAGCTGCTTGTGTATGACGGTCTTGTCTTCCAGATTCCATTTCCGGCTCTGTATGACTTCGGAATGCAGAAACAGGTTATGGGGCATCACGACGGCACCCAAGACACTCATCACGATCAGCAATGAATGATCCGGAAACGACGGCTTGATCCAGCCAACGGCAGCTTCTTGCCAGTTGACGTCGACCAACGCCAGTTCATATAAAAAGGAAAGGCCGATGATGGAAACAAACATGATGATCCAGCGTTCGATTTTGCTGTAAGTATTGCTGAGAAGCATCAGCAGGCACGCCAGTGTTACGATGACAGCTCCCGCTTTGATAGGAATACTGAACAGCATCTTCAAGGCAATGGCGCCGCCTAATATTTCGGCGAGCGAAGTGGAAATGCTGGCCATCATAGCAGAAATCAGGATGGGCCGGCTGAGCTTTTTGGGCAGATATTGGGTTGTCGCTTCAGATAAACACAGTCCGGTGACAATGCCCAAGTGGGCCACATTGTGCTGGATGATGATGAGCATGATGGAAGAAAAGGTCACGACCCAGAGAAGAGCATAACCAAATTCAGAACCTGCGGCCAGGTTGGTTGCCCAGTTGCCCGGATCAATGAAACCGACGGTAACAAGTAGTCCGGGACCGATATATTTCAGCAGTTCGAGTGCTCCTGAATGCGGATGATGATTGCGCTTGAGCTTTTCCAGTATATTCATTGTTCTTTCTTATTTTATGATCCGACAATAATGACAAGACAGGCCTTTTCTGCATATCCTATCTTAAAGTAACAATTTATTTGTTGGCATTGTTTCGCCTGAGTGGTTAAAACTACTTTCTTCGGAGGGTATAAAATACGCTGACCTGATAAAAGCCATGGTCTTTATCAAGCCAGCGTACAGAAAAGAGATTATAGGGATGTGTATAAGTCAGGAGTAATCATCTTCCTCTCAAAGAGAGAAGAGGCAGCTGTTCATTGTCTTCAGGTCGATTGTCCAGAGTTTCCCGTTGAGCGGTTCGCCGCATCCGGTAATTAGTTTGATGGCTTCAGACGCTTCCACGCAGCCTACAACGCCGGGCAATACGCCCATCACACCTTTGGGCGGCGTTTCCATCTGGCTGGTTTCCGCTTCTGGAAACAAGTCCCGGTATGTTTTTCCTCCCGGCAGATTGAATACAGCCACTTGTCCGTCGAACTCACGGATGGCACCGTAAACATACGGTTTATGCAACCGGGACGAAACATCGCTGATCAGATAGCGGGTCGGGAAATTATCACAGCCGTCGATGACCAGATCGTACTGTGAAATCAGTTCCTCGGCATTCCCGTCGGTTAAGCGGCAGGGAAAAGTATCTGCAATCAACTGGCTGTTCAGTGCCTGCAAACGACGGGCAGCACAAATCACCTTCGGCTGTCCGACTTCACTTTCGGTATAAAGCACCTGACGCTGCAGGTTCGATTCACTTACGACGTCATCATCAACCAGTCCGATTCTTCCGATTCCGGCAGCAGCCAGGTAAAGGGCAATGGGCGAACCCAGTCCGCCCACACCGATGAGCAAGACTTTTGCTTCGCCCAGTTTCTTCTGACCTTCTTCTCCAATCTCCGGTAAGATGATATGCCTATTATACCGTTGCTGCAGCTGCATGTTCCTGGCAATTGACAGCATCGAATGACTGATCCCAATCTTTCCAGACCGGTTCAATTCCTAAACTCTTCAATGCCTGCGTTACTTCTTTGGCAGTACGTTCGTCACTTACGTGGAACTGCTCCAATGTCTGCGGATAAGAATAATAACCACCCGGCTCAGTCTTACTTTCAGCACTCATGGTTGTTACACCCAGACGGGCCATGTGGTTGCGGAAGTCGGCACTTTCGCGGGTAGAATAGGAAATATCGACATCATGATCGAAGATACGGGTAGCAAATGTCACCTGGGCCAGTTCGCGGTCGCTCATGATAACATTCGGCTGGAATCCTCCGTTTTCCGACGGACGCATACGCGGGAAATTAAAGCTGTATTTGGTTTTCCAGTAATGCTTCTGCAGATAACGCAGGTGATAAGCCATCATAGTCACGTCGGTACGCCATTCTTTCTCCAAGCCGATCAGCACACCCATGCCAATGCTGTGAACGCCGGCTTGTCCCATGCGGTCGAATCCGTTGACACGCCATTCAAACTTCGACTTCATGCCGCGCGGGTGATAGATCTTGTAATTCGCCTTGTGATAGGTTTCCTGGAAGCAGATCACACCGTTCATACCGTGATGTGTCAGTTCGCGGTACTCTTCAGCTGTAAGAGGCATTACTTCAATCTTCAGGTTTGAGAAATAAGGCTTGGCCAGGTCGAGCGCACGGGCAATATACGGAACGCCGGCCTTTGCCGGATTCTCGCCTGTTACCAGAAGCAGATTCTCGAACGGAGCCAGCTTCTTGATTGCCTTGTATTCATTAACGATCTCTTCTTCCGTCAGGATAGTCCGCTTCATCGGATTACTGATGTGGAAACCACAATAGATACATGAATTGGTACAAGAGTTCGTAATATACAAGGGAACGAACATCGACATCGTGTTTCCGAAGCGTTCGCGCGTATATTTATAACTCAATTGAGCCATTTGTTCGAGATAAGGCTCGGCAGCCGGTGAGATTAATGCCATGAAATCCTGGACGTCCAGATGGCTTTTCGATAAAGCCCGGCGGACATCTGCGTCGGTCTTGGCATAAATGGCCGCCGTAGTTTCATCCCAGTCTATTTTTTCTAATTCTTCTGAGAACATGTTTATGCGTTAAAATTAAAAGGTACTGATTAACAACGATTCGTCCGTTAAGCCGGTAAGCGGTGTCGGGAAGAATCGTTGTCCATTGATAATGTTTATTTATTGATGGATGAAAGGTCTTTCGACAGCTTCATCGCACAGAAATTAGGGCCGCACATCGTACAGTATTCACCGTCTTCGTGTTTGCCTTCCTGGAAATAGGCGAGGGCACGGTCCGGATCCAGACTCAGATGGAACTGATCACGCCAGCGGAATTCGTAACGAGCCTTCGACAAGGCATTATCACGGATCTGAGCTCCCGGATGACCTTTGGCCAAGTCGGCCGCATGAGCCGCGATCTTATAGGTGATTACACCGGTACGTACATCTTCTTTATTGGGTAATCCTAAATGTTCCTTCGGAGTAACATAGCAGAGCATGGCAGTTCCCAGCCATCCGATTTGTGCCGCTCCGATAGCCGACGTGATGTGATCATATCCAGGAGCAATGTCAGTTACCAACGGACCTAATGTATAGAAAGGAGCGTTATGACATTTCTCTATCTGGCGCTGCATGTTTTCCTGGATCTTGTGCAAGGGCACATGGCCTGGTCCTTCAATGAAGGCCTGTACGTTCTTTTCCCACGCACGGACAACCAGTTCACCCATGGTATCGAGTTCGGCAAACTGAGCCTCGTCGTTGGCGTCATAAATAGAGCCGGGACGAAGTCCGTCTCCCAAGGAAACAGCCACATCATATTGAGCTAAGATATCACAGATCTCATCGAAATGCTCATACAGGAAAGATTCCTGGTCGTGAATCAGGCACCATTTGCTCATGATACTGCCGCCACGGCTGACAATTCCGCACAGACGCTTGTCTGCCAGATGTACATTATGCCGGCGGATACCGGCGTGGATGGTGAAGTAATCAACACCCTGTTCGCATTGTTCAATGAGTGTATCCTTATAAATCTCCCAAGTCAGATCTTCCACTTTGCCATTGACCTTTTCCAGTGCCTGGTAGATGGGCACTGTTCCAACCGGCACCGGGCAGTTGCGCACGATCCATTCGCGTGTCTCGTGGATGTTGGCTCCCGTTGAAAGATCCATTAATGTATCACCGCCCCATTTACAGCTCCATACAGCCTTCTCTACTTCTTCATCAATGGAAGAAGTGGTTGCCGAATTACCGATATTCGTATTGATCTTGACCAGGAAATTCCGGCCGATGATCATCGGTTCACTTTCCGGGTGATTGATGTTGGCTGGCAAGACAGCACGCCCGGCTGCGATTTCGTCACGAACAAACTCCGGTGTAATATGTGTATCGATGCCCAACTCTTGGCAGTTCATATTTTCGCGGATGGCTACATACTCCATTTCAGGAGTGATGATGCCTTGCTTGGCGTAATACATCTGCGTACAGCATTTCCCTGCTTTGGCCCGGTAAGGCAAGGCAATATGTTCGAAACGCAGGTGATCCAGACTTTTGTCGTCACGTCTCATCTTTCCGTATTCGGAAGTAATAGACGGCAGCTGTTCTACGTCACCACGAGCGGTAATCCAAGCTTCACGCATGCGAGGCAATCCTTTCTTCAGGTCAATCTGCATCGACGGATCACTGAAAGGTCCGCTGGTATCGTAGATATAAATCGGAGCATTGGGTGTCATTACCTTTTCACCGTTTACGACAGTAACGGTTGGTGTCAGATTCACTTTCTGCATTCCGACCCGGATAAAAGGGAAAAGCTTGCCGCTCATATAGGCTTTTTCCCGTTGCGCATAGGCTTTCTTATCGTTGTTCATACGTATGAGTTGTAATAGATGATGAATATTTATTAATTGTTCAGAAAGGCAGTGAGCGGTGAAGAGGCAGATGCTTTCAAGGAAGAAGAAACACCGCCTAATCCGGCTTCATAAGCCTCTCGTCCGGCTTCTACGGCAGCCTTGAATGCCTGCGCCATGCGAACCGGATCACCGGCAACGGCAATGGCTGTATTTACCAATACGGCTGAAGCTCCTAATTCCATGGCTTCGGCAGCCTGACTCGGTGCGCCGATACCCGCATCTACAACTACCGGAACACCGGCTTCCTCGATAATGATCTGCAGAAATTCACGAGTCTGCAAGCCTTTGTTTGTTCCAATAGGAGCACCTAAAGGCATTACAGTGGCAGCTCCGGCTTCTTCCAGTTGACGGCACAAGACCGGATCAGCCTGGCAATACGGTAATACAACAAAGCCCAGCTTAACCAGCTCTTCGGTTGCCTTCAGTGTCTCAACCGTATCAGGCAGCAAATAACGTGGATCCGGATGGATTTCCAGTTTCAGCCAGTTGGTACCGAAGGCTTCGCGGGCCATCTTCGCTGCGAACACTGCTTCTTCAGCATTACGAACTCCTGAAGTATTGGGCAATAACTGAATATGTGGGTGCACAATGTGATGTAGCATATCGTCTTCTTTATTATCCAGATCGATACGTTTCATGGCAACCGTTACCATTTCACTGCCGGATGCCAAAATTGCTTTTTCCATCAAATCATTGGAATTGAATTTACCTGTTCCTAAGAACAAACGGGAATTGAATTCTTTTCCCGCAATGATCAACTTCTCCATTGTCTTATATTTATTTTATATGTATATGTATTTATTGGTTATTGTTATCTATTCTTCGAACGATATGGACATATCATCCGCCGCAGGCTGCCTTGATAATGACAACCTGGTCATTGGGTTGCATGATTTTGTCGGACCATTCTGTCCGTGGAATCATCTGGTTATTGACGGCAACAGCTACACCTTTGTCGGGTACTTGCAATAATTCGGCCAGTTGCTGGAGAGAAGCGTGTTCGGCAAGCTCCATTTCTTTGTTGTTGACTTTAATAATCATCGTTTATCTGTTTTAATGATGAACAATCAACAAAGGTAGGTGAGTATACTATAAAAAGAGAAAGGTTGCTTTCGGATCAGAGCTCATCAACAATCCCTACGGCAGTACGAACTGCATCAGGTGTGAGGGTATCATCTCAGCCCATTCTCTTTGAAGGGCACCCCTTTGTTTCTTATCTGTACCGCAAAGAAATAGAAAATATTTCATATAAGCAAGCCGGATAGCTTTTTGCTATGTAAAAATAAAACATCCTTAACTTTTGTATCGATATTCGTTGGAATCGTTTTTGATTCTGCCTGGTTTTGATTCCGATTCCCATTAGTTTTATTTCTGCCGTTTCCGATTCGGGAAAAGATGATTATTTTTGCCGGGGAAAACAGGCTGGATATGTAAAGATGACATGGAGAAAGATAATTCATATTGATATGGATGCCTTTTATGCTTCCATTGAGCAGCGAGATCATCCTGAGCTGAAAGGGAAACCTGTTGCGGTTGAGCATGAAGAGCAGCGAGGTGTTGTAGCGGCTGCCAGTTATGAGGCCCGGAAATATGGTGTCCGATCGGCCATGTCTTCTCAAAAGGCCAAGAAATTGTGTCCGCAGTTGGTCTTTGTCCCGGGCCATATGGATGTTTACAAGGAAGTTTCTGCCCAGATACACGAAATCTTTCATCAGTACACGGATCTGATTGAACCGATCTCGTTGGATGAGGCGTTTTTGGATGTAACGGAGAATAAGAAGGATATTCCCTTAGCGGTTGATATCGCCAAGGCAATCAAGGAAGAAATCCATAAACGGTGCCATTTGATCGCTTCGGCCGGTGTATCGTATAATAAGTTCCTGGCCAAAGTCGCTTCTGATTACCGGAAACCGGATGGCTTGTGTACGATTCATCCGGATCAGGCTCTCGACTTTATTGCTTCTTTGCCTGTTGAATCGTTTTGGGGAGTCGGTCCGGTGACGGCTCGGAAGATGCATCTGTTAGGCATTCATACCGGCTTGCAGTTAAGAGACTGTTCTCAGGAAATGCTGGTGCGGCAGTTTGGGAAAGCCGGTTTGCTGTATTATGCTTTCGCCCACGGTGAAGACGACCGTCCGGTTGTGGCAGAACGGATCCGGAAATCCATCGGTTGTGAGCATACACTTGAGCGGGACATAACGGCTTCTTCGAGTGTAGTGATTGAATTGTACCACGTAGCCACGGAGCTGATGGAACGGATTGCCCGTAAGAATTTCCGGGGAGATACATTAACCCTCAAGATCAAGTTCGACGACTTCGAGATGAAGACCCGCAGTATGCGTTTTACGAAAGAACTCGTCCAACTGAATGATATCCTGCCGTTGGCCAAAAGGCTGATGAAACAGATTGACTATTCACATCATCCCATCCGTCTGATTGGTCTGGCTGTATCCAATCCGGTGGGTGAAACTGACTTATCCGCCCGTTGGGAACAGTTGTATCTTCCGTTCTCCGACGATTGATCAATTCCAGTCTTTCCTGCGTAAGTATAACCAGGAAATGAGGCCGGCCAGTAACATCACTATCCAAGCGAAAAGATACCCGTATTTCCAGCTTAACTCCGGCATGAACTGGAAATTCATCCCCCAGATACCTGCCAGGAACGTCAGCGGAATGAAGATTGTCGATACTACTGTAAGCCGTTTCATGATGGCATTCATCCGCAAGTCATTGTTGGAAATGTAGAGATCGACCAGCGAGGAGATGATTTCACGGCAGCTTTCTGTCGTTTGCAGCGTAAACAGGATTTGGTCATACACATCGTTGAACAGCGGCAGCAGTTCAGATGAGATGAGTGCCGGATTCTTCGACAGTTTGATGAATTGTTCCTTGAGCGGCTGAGCGTTCTTGCGGATGGTGATGGATTCTTTCCTGCGTCCTAAGATCAATTGCCCCGTGTTGGCCGGGATATTATGGATATCGAGTAGTAACTCTTCGATATCTTCCAGCATTTCCTCGGTCTGTGTCGCCGCTTCCACCAGGCTGGAAGTGATGGCATTCAGCAGATGAATGAGGAGCTGTCCCGTTCCATTGGCCCGGATATCTAACAAGTTCTCGTCGATAGCCTTCTTTACGCCGTCGAAGATAGAATAGGAGTCGCCTTCCTTAAAGGTGACAATGGTATTGCCGGCTACCAGCAGACAGATATGTTCGGTATGCAGCTCGGTCGATCCATCGTAATAGCAGGCATTCAGGATAATCAGCGTCCGGTCTCCATACAGTTCTACCTTAGCGATATGCTGAGGCGTCAGAATGTCTTTCGCATCAATATTATGCAACCCGAAGTCTTTTACAATCTGCGTGATGATATCGGCATCGGCCAGTCCGTTAATCTCCAGCCAGTGTGTATCCGGCGTATGGCAGAGTTTCTGGAAAGAAACTTGCCGGGGAGAAACCGGTTGCTTTTTAACAGCCAGCTTATTATAAGATATCAGGTTGATAGACGTCTTGAGCTGCTCTTCTCCTACATATTTATAATGTTCTGCCAGCCTCCGGTTGGCACTCCGGCGTTGTTTCCGGCTGATTAATTCTTTCCGATTCATGGTTCTGCCTGTATTATTCTAATTCAACTACAGTAATTCCCGCACCTCCAAACTGGACATGTTCGTCGTGAAAGTTCTTGACGCCTGGAACGGTACGAAGATATTCCCGGATTAATTGCCGCAGAATACCGGTTCCTGTCCCGTGCAGGATACGAACCTGCTGGGCTCCAACCTGGATGGCATCATCAATGAAATACGTGACTGTCTGCAAGGCTTCGTCGCCCCGCATACCACGGACGTCAATCTCCTGCTTGAAATGAAGACGTTTTTCATGCATCTGTTCGGAGGTCTGCTCACTGACGAATGTACTTTTCTGTATTTCCTTCTTGATCTGGTTCTTGCTGACTTTCTCCAGCCGATCCAGTTTAACGGTGCTCTTGATCATCCCGAAGGCGACGGTTGCCTGCTTTTCCTGCAATTCCAACACGGTGCCGACCGAAGTCTGGCCTTTCAGCCGGACAGAATCGCCTACTTCAATCACATCCCGGTTAAATTCCGGCTGTGCGCTGGCTTTCTGTTTCTGTTTCTTCCGTTCGGCGCGTTCCTTCAGTTTGGCCATCTTGCGTGCCAGCTTGTCGTCTTCTTCCTGGGCATCGCTGACCGAGTCTTTAAACGACTGTAATTCCTGCCGGGCCTGTTTGGTCCGTTCTTTCTCTGCCTGTGCTTCCTTGATCTCGCGGATCGTATTTTCTATCTTGGCATTGGCCTCTGATAAAATGCGGGCGGCTTCCGCTTTGGCTTCACGTACGATTTCCTTCCGCTGGCTGTTTACTTCAGCCAAGTCTTTCTCATACCGGGCAATGATGTCTTCCAGTTTCTTTTCCCGCTGGCGGATATTCTGCCGTTTGCTTTCCCAATAACGCTTGTCGCGTACGATGTCCTGCAGGTATTTATCCATGTTGATATAATCCATGCCGACCTTTTCGGTTGCTTCGGCAATGACATCTTCCGGCAATCCGATCTTCCGGGCAATCTCGATGGCGAATGAACTGCCCGGGTTTCCGATCGCCAGCTTGAATAAAGGCTGCATCAGATGGCGGTCATACAGCATCGCTCCGTTGACGATTCCCGGTGTGTCTTCGGCGAAATGCTTCAAGTTCTGGTAGTGCGTTGTGATTACGCCAAAACTCTTATGCTGGTTGAAGCGGTTGAGCAAGGCTTCGGCAATGGCGCCTCCGATCTGCGGTTCCGTACCGCTTCCGAATTCATCTATTAGCAGGATGGTCCGTTCGTTGCAGTTCCGGACAAAGTATTTCATGTGCGTCAGGTGCGATGAATACGTACTCAGGTCGTTTTCGATGCTCTGCTCGTCGCCGATGTCGATAAACAGATGTTCGAATAAGCCGGTCCGCGAACTTTCGTGCATCGGAACCAGCAAACCGCACTGCAGCATGTATTGCAACAGACCGACGGTTTTCAGGCAGACTGACTTACCTCCGGCATTCGGACCCGAGATGATCAGCAGACGTTTCTCGGCTGTCAGTTCAATGTCCAAGGGGACAACTTCTTTATGCTGCTTCTTTAGGGAAAGATAGAGCAGGGGATGAATGGCCCGCGCCCAGTCGAGCTGCTGTTTGTCTTCCACGACCGGACGAATTCCTTGTATTTCGATAGCAAAAAGAGCCTTGGCCCGGATGAAATCAATGTCTGCCAGGAATTCATACGACTGAAGGATATCCGGAACCAGCGGACGGACAAAGTTGGTAAAGTCCGTCAGGATACGGATAATCTCCCGTTTCTCTTCTCCTTCCAGTTCGCGGATGCGGTTGTTGGCTTCCACTACGCTTTCCGGTTCGATAAAGACGGTTTTACCGCTGGCTGATTCGTCGTGTACGATACCT
Organism: Parabacteroides sp. AD58; assembly: GCF_023744375.2. Classification (NCBI taxonomy): domain Bacteria; kingdom Pseudomonadati; phylum Bacteroidota; class Bacteroidia; order Bacteroidales; family Tannerellaceae; genus Parabacteroides; species Parabacteroides absconsus. The sequence goes on from NZ_CP146284.1 coordinate 581,602, forward strand.
TTAATCTTCCGTTTGAATGCCGGTGCTACCGGAATCATCAGACGCCCGTCGCGCATGGTGGGCGTTACGTCTTTGTCTACAACGCCTTCGCTTTGGGCTGCCCGCAGGATGGATTGCAGGTTCAGGGAGATGTTACTCATCGTAATCGTCATCTCGCGGCGGATCGTCTGCAATTCGGGTGAGGCACTGTCTTTCACTTTCCCGAACTTGTCGAGGATCGTATCAATGCGGCCCACCAATTGCGGAAAGACCAGTATATCACCGGCCAGGGCCGTCAGTGCCGGATATTTGATTTCCCCGTCTTCGTCCGGCTGGAAGAAGCGGATAATGTCGTGTATGGTCTGTAATGAGCGCTTCAGATCAAATAATTCTTTCTCGTCCATCCAGGTTCCTTCCGGGCGGATACGCTTCAGTGAATAACGTACGTCGAAAAAGTAGTTGGCGGGAAAATCGGTCTCGCCCTGTTGTATCTTTACAAACTCGTCTACTAAATCGAGTTCATTACTGATGAAGGCGAAGTCCGTTGAAAAGGACATGTCTGCGACTCTCTCTTTGCCCAGCGGACTCAGGCATTTGTCTGAAACCAAAAGACGAACTTTGTCAAAGCCCGTCTTTTGCTCAAAATTAGAAGGATATATCACGTTAAATCTTGTTTGCTGTTTATTTTAATTCAATAGTGATGCCAGTACGGATAGTCGGACGGATAATGATCTTCTTCCGTTCACTTCCCTGTTTGACATAAAACGTAATAGCGTTATTGCTCGTCGGATTGATATACGGAGCAAAGTAATATAAGTAGGCAAAGGCCGTCAGGTTATTCGGATTTTGAATGGCCTTGGTCACTTGCGGATATTTAAACGCATCCCAATACATGCACCGGCTGAAACCTTTGCTGTCGGTAAACCGGGTGTCGGGGTTTCTCAATGTCATCGTATTGGTAATAAACTGACGGTACGCTGCGGTGAATTCTTCAATCGAATAATCCGTGCTTTGTCCTTCGATACCTTCAATAACATCTTTTGCCCGGACTCCGGCTTCGTAGGCCGGCGAATTGCGGTCGACGGAAACAACCGAACTCAGTTTATCCATGTTGTAGTTGATACCTGTGTAGTTATAAGAACACTGACTGACGATGAAATGTACATTCTTCTTGTTCTTCAGGTACGGGAATTGCATCAGCATGAGCGGTACATGGATCTGCGCATATTCTTCCAGATGATAGGCTTCTTCCAGTAATTCGTTGGCTTCGCATTCCCATAAGACGCGCCCGGCGCTGACTTTCTGATCGATGATGCGGATACCGAGCTGCAACAGATAGGCGGCTTCTGATTCGGAAGCTGAGGGTTCGAGGAACGGAACCTTTTCCATCTTGTTGCGATTGATGTTGAAACGGTACACCGGCTGTTTTAATTTGATCGGACTCGGCCCGACGTAATTCGGATTCTTGTCGAAGTAATAAAACGTCTGTACAAGGAAGTCCGGCTTTTGGTTATCGCTCGTAAAACCTTTCTTGGTCAGTTCCTTTTCAATAACCTGGTTAATGTCTGCTTCCAGCTTCGTGTTTTCTTCGGAAGCAGCAAACTTGTAGGTATGAAACTGGGCAAAATCGACCGTATCAGTCGTCACGATCGTCTTGAACGGACAAACGAATTCTCGAACCGAAGTCGTTTCAAGGCTGTACATGTTGAAAGCCATGGCTAACTGATCCTCGCTGATTTCATTGATCGGCTTACATTCTTTATTCAGGATCACTTCCCGCGAAGGAGTGGAGGTCGACTTGATGGTAAGCATGATATTCCGTTTGTTGGCCGGATTCAGCAATTGGATAATTTCATCCTTGGAGACACTCGATACGGGAATATCTTCGATATGGGTAATGATGTCATACGGTTGGATTCCGGCCTTCTCGGCGTTGGAATAAGGTTTTACTGATGTCACAACCAGATCATTCTTTCCCCAGTTGCTGTTCTTGCTGATATCGTAGGTGAACCCTAAGCGGCAAACTTTCTTGCTCGAAGTTTGTCCGAAGCTGCAGAACATGGTCAATAAAAGGAATGCTGATAATACTATTTTTCTCATATTGTTTGATAATCTAAACCTGACTAATCAAAATGAATTGCAAATGTAATAAAAAAAGGAGAATAGTCAATCGTGCTTTGCAAATTATAAGCATGGGCGTTTCTGTGGAGCAGAGGGATTGGTCGTTAGCTGCTTAACAATAAGCCGCTTTATCACCAGCTATTGGTCCGGATCCGCAGAGATATTATCTTTCCTACGGTCGGAGGACAACTTTCCGTCGAACGCCGGAAACTGTTCCGACGATCGGAGGAAACTATTCCGCCGGTCGTCGGAAAGTTAAAACTATATACTCTTTCCCTTAGTTGCCAGGCAGAAGCAGGTGAATCGTCTGCAGGGAAAAAGGCAGTACCGGAAGAAAGATTGCACGATGATGCTTAGATTTTCTCCGATACGTTTTGTTTCCCGAGAAAAATCTTTAGATTTGTGAAGTTATCTGCCAGGTGCAGGATTTATAAATTATTTAAACGATAAATACCATGGATATGTATTTAGCAGACAAGCAACGGTATGAGCAGATGTCGTATCGCCGGTGTGGAAAGAGCGGACTGCTACTTCCTGCCATTTCGTTGGGCTTGTGGCATAATTTCGGGAGTGTGGATGTGTTCGAACAATTTAAGCAGATTGCTTTTCGGGCTTTTGATCAGGGCATCACTCATTTTGATTTAGCCAATAATTACGGGCCGGTTTACGGTTCGGCTGAAGAGAATTTTGGCCGGATTCTGCGTAAAGGCTTAGGGGCTTATCGGGATGAGTTGCTGATCTCGACGAAGGCGGGTTACGATATGTGGCCGGGACCGTACGGAAACTGGGGCAGCCGGAAATACCTGATGGCAAGTCTCGATCAGAGTCTGAAACGGATGGAACTGGAATATGTGGATATCTTCTATTCGCATCGCCCTGATCCGCTGACACCGATCGAGGAAACGATGGGCGCGCTGGCCGATATCGTACGCCAAGGCAAGGCGTTGTATGTGGGCATTTCCAATTATAATCCGGAACAGACGCGGGCTGCTCTGGCCGTACTGAAGGAGTATAAGGTGCATTGTCTGATTCATCAGGCGCGTTATTCGATGTTCGACCGTTGGGTGGAACCGGAATTATTGTCTGTTCTCGACGATGAAGGAGTCGGGATGATCGCCTTTTCTCCGCTGGCCCAGGGCTTGCTTACGGATAAATATTTGCAGGGCATTCCTGAAAATTCGAGAGCCGCGAAACCGACCGGGCATCTGAAACGGGAACAAGTAACGGCCGATAAGATCGCCCGTGCTGCCCGGCTGAATGAATTGGCGGCACAACGCGGACAGACATTGGCCGAAATGGCTTTGGCCTGGATTCTGCGTGACAAGCGGGTGACGAGCGTTCTGATTGGCGCCAGCTCGGTTGCTCAGCTTGATGATAACCTCAAAACATTGAACCACCTTGACTTTTCTACAGATGAATTGAAACAAATCGAATCGATATTAGTATAACCTTAGTAATTTAGTTAGTGATGGATAACAGTTTAGCATTGAACAAAAATGAGCTGGTAGCTTATTTGAAGAAGCCGGCTTCTCAGTTTACGAAAGAAGATATCAAACGCTTTATCGCGGAAAATGATATTGACATGGTTAATTTCATGTATCCCGGCGGAGACGGCCGGCTGAAGACTTTAAACTTTGTGGTGAACGACCTGGCCTATCTGGATGAGATACTCAGCTGCGGCGAACGGGTGGATGGTTCCAGCCTTTTCCCCTTTATCGAGGCAAGCAGTAGCGACTTGTATGTCATCCCGAGATATCGTACGGCTTTTGTCGATCCGTTTGCTGAGGAGAAAACCGTAACGATGTTGTGCTCGTACTTCAATAAAGACGGCGAGTTATTGGACAGTTCGCCGGAATATGTGTTGCATAAGGCCTGCGAATCTTTCCGAAAGGTGACAGGTATGGAGTTTCAGGCCATGGGCGAGCTGGAGTTTTATGTGATAGACGAGGCTCAGGATGACTTCCCGGCTGTTGATCAGCGGGGTTATCATGAATCAGCTCCGTTTGCCAAGAATAATGACTTCCGCACCAACTGCATGTTGAAGATAGCTCGTTGTGGCGGACAGATCAAATATGGTCATAGTGAAGTAGGAAACTTCTCGGATGACGGACTGAACTTCGAACAGAATGAGATCGAATTCCTGCCGGTTGCTGCTGAAGACGCGGCCGATCAGTTGATGGTTGCCAAGTGGGTGATCCGCAACGAAGCTTATAACTTAGGTTTGAATGTAACCTTCGCACCAAAGATCAGTATCGGTAAGGCTGGCTCCGGTTTGCACATTCACATGCGGATGATGAAAGACGGCAAGAACCAGATGCTGCAAGAAGGCGTTATTTCGGAAACAGCCCGTAAGGCTATCGCCGGTATGATGGATCTGGCTCCTTCGATTACAGCCTTTGGCAATACTAATCCGACTTCTTATTTCCGCTTGGTTCCGCATCAGGAAGCTCCGACTAATATTTGCTGGGGCGACCGTAACCGTTCGGTTCTGGTACGTGTGCCGTTAGGCTGGTCGGGAGGAAAAGATATGTGCGGACAGATTAATCCGGCCAGTACATCGGCTACTTATGATACGACGCAGAAGCAGACGGTAGAAATGCGCTCACCGGATGGCTCTGCGGATGTCTATCTGCTGATTGCCAGTCTGGCTGTCGCCTGCCGTCATGGTTTCGAGATGGAGAATGCCTTGGAAATAGCCGAGCAGACGTATGTCAACGTCAATATTCATAAGAAAGAGAACAAGGATAAACTGGCGAAGCTGAAGCAATTGCCGGACAGCTGTGTGGCCTCATCGAAATGTCTGGAGGAACAGCGTGCGGTATATGAGGAATACAATGTGTTCAGTCCGGGAATGATTGACAGTATCATCGCCCGTCTGAAGGCTTTTAAAGACGAGAATATCCGGAGTAAGGTGACCGACAACGAGCGGAAGATGCTCGAACTGGTTGAAACCTATTTCCATTGTGGTTGATGATGGCATAAGTGAATGAATGAGTGAACATTTGGGTCCTGAAACTGGTTATCTAAATATAGAAACGCTTCAGGATAAAGCTCGTCAGCTTTCCAAACGTTCCTAATGATTGTTGAACGTATAAAAAGAGAAGAGCCATGGGAACAAAAAAGAATTTCGTGCTTGACACAAATGTCATCCTACATGATTACAAGTGTATAGAGAATTTTCAGGAAAACGATATTTATCTGCCGATTGTCGTACTGGAAGAGTTGGACCGCTTCAAGAAAGGGAGCGAGCAAATCAATTATAATGCGCGTGAGTTTGTGCGCGAACTGGATCTGATCATCACCAACGATCTGTTTACCAAAGGCGCTTCATTAGGGCCGAATTTGGGAATGCTGCATGTAGTGACGGGCGATCCGTATCAGGATGCCGTGGCAAAGGCCTTTTCTGAGAAGACAGCCGACCATCGTATCCTGTCGTGTACGCTCTTCGTGGCGCAGCAGTATCCGGATATGCAGACTATCCTGGTGACAAAGGATGTCAATCTGCGTATGAAGGCCCGCTCGTTGGGTATTAAGGTAGAAGATTACATCACCGACAAGGTGACAAACGTGGATATCTTCGAGCGCTCGCAAGAAACGTATGAGGGTATTGATCCGGAACTGATTGACCGTATTTATGCGAACCCGGCAGGTATTGATGCCGACGAGCTCGACTTGAGTGCCAAGTTGTCGGCCAACGACTGCTTTATCTTGAAGAGCGAGCGCAACTCGGTGTTGGCACGCTTCAATCCGTTCTCGCATAAGATCAAACGGGTTGACAAGAGTACGAACTACGGTATCCAGCCGCGGAATGCCGAGCAGAGCTTTGCCTTCGAAGTACTGAATGATCCGGAAATCAAGTTGGTGGCTCTTACGGGAAAAGCCGGAACAGGAAAGACCTTGTTGGCTTTGGCATCAGCACTGAAGCAGGCCGATCTGTATAAGCAGGTTCTGTTGGCCCGTCCGATTGTAGCTCTTGCCAATAAAGACTTGGGATTCTTGCCGGGCGACGAGAAACAGAAAGTAGCTCCGTATATGCAACCCTTGTTTGATAACCTGAATGTGATTAAAGGACAGATTCCGGTGAATGGCGCTGAAGCCCGCCGTCTCGACGAGATGCAGAAGAGCAATCAGCTGGTGATCGAAGCCTTGGCCTTTATCCGCGGACGAAGTCTTTCGGAAACCTACTTCATCGTGGATGAAGCCCAGAACCTGACGCCGCACGAGATCAAGACGATCATCACGCGTGCCGGCGAAGGAACGAAGATGGTCTTCACCGGTGATATCCAGCAGATCGACTCTCCGTATCTGGATGCGCAGAGTAACGGATTGGCGTATATGGTTGACAAGATGAAAGGGCAGGACCTGTTCGCTCACATCAATCTGGTGAAAGGCGAACGCAGTCAGTTGTCGGAACTGGCTTCTAATTTGTTATGATGAATAAAAGGCGATGTACGGACGGGCAGTATGGACTGCTGGCGGATTTTGTGTACTTTTGCCGAGAAATTAGCCTATAATAAGTTGTATGAAAACAGACATTGAAATAGCAAGAGAGACTCCTCTGAAGAAGATCAAGGAAGTGGCGACTCAGTTGGGAATCCCACGGGAAGAAGTGCAGAACTATGGTAAATACATGGCGAAGATTCCGATTCACCTGATTGATGATGCCCGGGTGAAGGAACATAACCTGATCTTAGTCACTGCCATCACACCGAACAAGGCGGGTGTAGGAAAAACAACCGTCTCGATCGGTCTGGCCCTGGCCTTGAACCGGCTGGGTAAAAAGGCCGTAGTCGCGCTGCGCGAGCCTTCGTTAGGACCGTGTTTCGGTATGAAGGGCGGAGCGGCCGGCGGCGGTTATTCGCAGGTATTGCCGATGGAGAATATTAACCTGCATTTTACGGGTGATTTCCATGCGGTGACGTCGGCTCATAACATGATCACGGCGTTGCTCGATAATTATATTTATCAGAACCGCAACAGTTGTATCGGACTGAAGGAAATCAAGTGGAAGCGTGTGCTCGACGTAAACGACCGCAGCCTGCGTAACGTGGTTACCGGACTGGGCGGAAGTGCGAACGGTGTCCCGACGGAAACCGGTTTTGACATTACGCCGGCCTCCGAAATCATGGCAATCCTGTGTCTGGCTTCGGATATTGATGACCTGAAGCGCCGCATCGGGAATATTCTGTTAGGTTACACCTACGAGAACAAGCCTTTCACGGTGCGCGACCTGGGTGTGGCTGGAGCTATTACTGTCTTGCTGAAAGATGCCTTACTGCCGAACCTGGTGCAGACGACAGAGAACACGGCAGCTTTTGTTCACGGCGGTCCGTTTGCCAACATCGCTCATGGCTGTAATTCGGTCTTGGCGACGAAGATGGGACTGACGTTTGGTGATTATACAATTACTGAAGCTGGTTTCGGTGCCGACTTGGGTGCGGAGAAATTCTTCAATATCAAATGCCGGAAAGCCGGTCTGTCGCCCAAAGTGACGGTGATCGTGGCAACGGCACAGAGCCTGAAGTTACACGGCGGTGTGCCTGAAGCCGACATCAAGCAGCAGAATCTGGAAGGCCTGAAGAATGGACTGAAGAACTTAGACCGGCATATCGACAATCTGCAAGGCTTCGGTCAGCAGGTAATCGTGACATTCAACCGCTTTGCAACCGATACCGACGAAGAGATTGCGTTGGTGGCCGAGCATTGCCGGGAAAAAGGTGTGGGCTTTGCCCTCAATACGGTCTTTGCTGAAGGTGGAAAGGGCGGAGAAGAGCTGGCCCGTCTGGTGATCGATACGATAGAACAGCATCCTTCGGCTCCATTGAAGTTCACTTATGAAGATTCGGATTCGGTCCGTACCAAGATCGAGAAAGTAGCTAAAGGTATTTATCGGGCTGGCATGGTGACTTATACGACATTGGCCGAGAAGAAGATGAAACAGATCGATGAACTGGGCATCAGTCATTACCCGATCTGTATTGCCAAGACGCAGTATTCATTCTCATCGGATCCGAAAGCCTATGGCGATGTGAAAGACTTCGAGTTGAAAGTACGTGATGTCGTCATCAACAACGGAGCCGAGATGATTGTCGTCATTATGGGTGAAATCATGCGTATGCCGGGTTTGCCTAAAGAACCGCAGGCCAAGCATATTGATCTGGTAAATGGTCTGATTGAAGGTTTGAGTTAAGTCAGACCTGTTGTTTTGAGATAGCATAAGCGCAGAGGCGCGGAAGCACGGTGAGTTGTATCAAGCAGCTGTGTTTTCGCGCCTCTGTCATGTTTTATGAATTCTGTGGTTTGCGTGACGGGCGTTTGTGGCCTCGTGAAGATGTATTTCTGCTTTTCTGTGTCCGGCCTTTCTTCCGGGTTCGGGTTTCGGGTTTGTATTCAGGTGTTTCACCGAACGACGGATCGATTGGGATTTTGTAGACTTCCTTGCCCAAGAAATCTTCAATACGCTTGAATCCGGTCTGTTCTTCTGGCGAAACAAAGGTGATGGCCAAACCTTCTCCGTTTGTGCCGCGTGCGGTACGGCCGATGCGGTGTACATAATCTTCAGGATCATGTGGAATATCGAAGTTTACTACCAGGCGGATATCATTGATATCGATGCCTCGTGCGACGACATCTGTCGCCACCAGGATATCAATCTTTCCGTTCTTGAAGTCTTTCATTACTTCTTCGCGCTGCGACTGCTCGAGATCGGAATGCATCTCTGCCACATTGAACTTCATCCGCCGCAAGGTATTCGTCAGTTCTTTCACCTTGACCTTGGCCGAAGCGAAGATGATCACACGCTGCGGGCGAGCCTTGCTGAAGAGATCTTCCAGAATCTTGATCTTCTGCGTGTCATAGCAGATATAAGCCGTCTGCAAGATGGTCTCCGGCGGACGGGAAATAGCCAGTTGTATTTCTTCCGGATTCTTCAGAATGGTTTCGGCCAGCGTCCGGATTTTGGGCGGCATGGTTGCCGAAAACATAATAATCTGGCAGGAAGCCGGCAGCTGCTTGTATATTTGCATGATGTCGTCGTAAAAGCCCATATCAAGCATGCGGTCGGCTTCGTCGAGAACGAAGTAGGAGACTTGCGAGAGATCGACCGTGCCGAGCTTGATGTACGACAGCAGTCGTCCGGGAGTTGCAATCACAATGTCGGCGCCCATTTCAAGTCCGCGGCGCTGCTGTTCCCAGGCAACGCCGTCTGTTCCGCCATAAATAGCGACAGCCGAAATGGGAACAAAATAGGTAAAACCCGCAATCTGCTGGTCGATTTGTTGGGCTAACTCGCGAGTCGGCGCCATGATAATGGCATTGACTGCATTGTCGGGGAAACCGCCTTTACTCAGTTCGTTGATGATGGGCAACACATAGGCGGCTGTCTTTCCTGTGCCGGTCTGTGCACAGGCTATAATATCTTTTTTAGCTAAAATAACAGGAATCGTCTGTTCTTGTACCGGAGTCGCCTCTTCAAAGTTCATGGCATCCAGTCCGTCCAGAATCGCATCTTCTAAGTTTAATTCGTCAAATCTCATGTCTGTTCTTAAATGCGGTTCAAAGATACATCTTTTATTTCTTATTGTAATATTGGTTATAGATTTTCTTGTATGTTCCGTCGGCTTTCAGCCGTTCCAGCCAGCAGTTGAGGCTGTCGCGCAGAAACGGTGAATCACTGCGCATGACCCACGACTCCAGCTGTGTAAAGCTGATGTCGGTCTGGATGTCGATTTCAGGATATTGATTAAGCAGCTGTTCGGCATTCTGCTGGTTGCAGACGGCAAAGTCGATGTCGCCTTTGGCTACCTGAATGATGAGCTGCTCGTCTGAATACAGTTCGTCTTCATGTACATAAATCGTATCACCAATTTCATGTTCAAGGTTGCGTAAGCGTAGTAAAGCCGGTGAGTTTTTGGGCAGATACAGTGTCTTTTTCCCTAAATGCAGCTGGTTTCTGATAGGTTGGATGCCATGATTGGCTTTGGCTGTACGCTGCACCAAGACCTGACGGTTCAGGATGATTGGTTCGGTAAACAGATAATGTTCCTTGATTTCCGTAGTAATGGGAATGTTGCGGGCTATGACATCGACGGCCTGACGGTTGAGCAAGTCGAAGCTCTTGTCGAGTGTCATCTCGAGTTGCATCTGTACTTCCAGTCCGGAGACGCGGGCGATGGCCTGACACAGCTCATACTGGAAGCCGAGGATCGTATCGCCGTCTACGAAATAACCGGTCGGATTATACTCTGTCACCACGCGCAAGACGCCTTCCTGGCTGATCTCCGGATAATCGCGCGGAGACAGCGGCTGCTTTTGCTGCCGATAAGACCACAAGTTCATCATCGTCACAACGACGAGCACAAGAAGGATAACATACACTAGTAGGATTTTTCGTGTCTTTTTCATCTTGATCAATTATTGAACCGTACGGCAACGCCCATCTTCAATACCATCGGATTCAGCGGATAATGCGCCAGCGAGAAATAATTCGGAGCGACGAACTTACTGCTCAGGTTATAAGCCGTGACGAAGAAGCGTGCCTGCTTCAGGTGGAAATTGACATAGGCATTGATGAGCGGATAATTGCCCACCTTTACTTCGTCCTGCACCTGGAACTGCTGGGTAGCCGCTTCATAATACGGAGCATAATAGGCCGTGTTGTAGTGCATATCGGCTCCGATCTGGACACTCAGCACTTTCGCCAGCTTGAACTTCAGGTACAAGTTGGTGTACACACTCAGGTCGGGCAGCGGAAGCACACTCTGGTCGCTGCTGATCTGATAGGCAAGTTCGTTTTCCCAGCCCAAAGCCCGGAAATGAAAGTCCTGTTTGAGGCGGGCCGTAATCACCTGGATGTTGCTGTCGTGCTGTTCGGGCTCGCCATTCTTACCGAAGTAAACATAATTCTGGATACTTTCAACACCGGCCGAGATGCGTGTCTCGGTCGAAGCTAGGTTGATTTCGCCACCGGCATAAAACTGCTGGATGTTATTGAAGTCTTTGTCCCACCAGAAATAGCGCGAATGATAATGACGCTGGAAGAATGCCGGCGTGGTATTCTTGATATATGCGTTAGCCTTGATATAAGCGTCTTTCTTGAAGAGCTTGAATGATGTCTGCAATTCTCCATTGGCCCGGAATTCACCTACGTCGTCACCGATCACACAGAGTTCACCGCGGGCATTATAGGTGAGAAGCTGGCCTTGCCGCTTGTATAACTCCGCTCCGATGAAGGTCGAGAACTCATCGTAGGTCGCGATGTTGGCACCCTGGATGAAAGGAGGGGAGAATGAATTCAGGTTTGAATTGCCTTCCTGTGTATAATCCCGCTTGCCGTCCTGCATCTGATAACGGCGTTTCTCGAAGTCGATGAAAGCCGTCAGTCCGAACTTCACCCAGTTCTGGAAACCTTCGCGCAGGGAAAGGGCGAAGGTGTTCTTCATCTGCCAGTAATAATAGAGGTCGTTGAGGTTCTCGTCGTAGTTAAGCGGCAAACCCTGGTTGTAGAGCGTATCAATACCTGTACTGTTGGGTGCTGTGAACTGGCGGTTCATGTCTTCATACTGGAATGTATGGATGATGCTCGAGACCGGCACGAACACTTCTTTGGCATAGCCTTCTTCGTCGGTCTCGTCTAAGGTGCGCATGAAGCCCAGGTTATAACGGTGTGTCAGGAAAAACTCTTTTCCCTGGATGCGGTTGAACACATCGGTGTATTTAACCGGATAGTCTTTCGGAACGATCTGCTTTTTCCCTTCTGCATAATCGTCTGGATTCGTCAGGACAGCATCATTCGTCAGACCGCCGTTTTCGTGCGTTACATAGTTGAGTCCTCTGAAGTAGGCATTCAGTTCATAGCGGTCGGAACGGTAACTGCCGAACACCCGGTAATTGACCAGCTTGTTTCCGTTGGAATTATATTGACCGCGGCCATAGATATAGTCGAAGTCGCCACCGACATTGATTTTCTTCCCGAAGTTGATGGCGATGGTGCCGACCAGCTGCTCCTCCTTGTTGGTACTGCTTCCGCCTGTTGTGTACATGACATCGGTGAAAGGCGTTTTGGTATCATAGAAACGGGCGTTTTCGGGTGTTGTGATATAATAATCGTAGGCATCGGCAAAGATAAAGTCGCGTGCTTCCTTCCGTTCGGTGAAGATACGCGTCTGCGCTGCCGATCCGAGGTTTGCCAAATAGCCGATTGCCAATCCTTTCCCTTCTACCAAAGTACTGTTGGCCGTATTGAGGATACTTGTATCCATAGGCGCCATATAAGCGTCACCCAACAACGGCGTGAGCCGGTAGGCAATGACTTTCTTGCTCTTGAGTTCGGTGCTGTCGGCTATCAGCAGACTGTCCGGAACCTTATTGCTTCCTTTGGATAAGTTCGATAGGGAAAATCCACCTTTGCCTCCTCGCGGAGCCTGCGCAAGAAGACACGTGGGAATAAGAGTTAATATGAATAAATACAAACTGCGTTTCATCGGGGCAAAGATATAAAAAAGGCGTTTCTCTCGAAAGAAACGCCTTATCTTTATCATTTTTTGTCGAAGTCAGACTTTCTGAATGATCTCCATGCCTTTGCGGATAGCGGCTTCGTTCATCGGGATCAGGTTATGATGCCGTTCGGGAAGTGATTTCTTAAGGCCCAACAGTACATTTTCCATCTTCACCATCGGAACCACTTTCAGCAGTCCGCCCAAGATCAGCATATTGAAGGCCTTGGCATTCTTCATCTCGGCAGCTGCATCCATGGCGTCTACACGATAGACCTGAATGTCTTTGCGTTTGATTTCCGTATGAATACCATATCCGTCATAAATCAGGATACCGCCCGGTTTTACTTTGCTTTCGAATTTGTCGAGTGAAGGCTGGTTGAGGATGATGGCGATGTCATATTCATTCAGAATAGGCGAACTGATCGGGTCATCACTCAAAATCACGGTCACATTGGCGGTTCCGCCTCGCTGTTCGGGTCCGTATGAAGGCATCCAGGTTACTTCCTTGCCTTCCATCAGTCCGGAATAAGCCAGAATCTTACCCATCGACAAGACGCCCTGACCACCAAATCCTGCTATAATTATTTCGTGTTTCATTTCCTTTCCGTTTATTATTCCACATTCTTTAAATCACCCAACGGATAGAAGGGGAACATGTTTTCTTCCATCCACTTGTTGGCTTGCTCGGGCGTCATTTTCCATCCCGAAGAGCAGGTCGAAACGAATTCGACCACCGAAGTTCCCTTGCCGGCCATCGAGTTCTCGAATGCCTTGCGCAGCATCTTCTTGGCTTTGCGTACGGCAGCCGCATTCTGCACACTCTGGCGAGTTACCAGGCAAGTTCCTTCGAGTTGGGCCAGCAGATTGCTGATCTTCAAAGGATATCCATTGAGGGCGACGTTACGGCCGTAAGGACAAGTGGCTGTCTTCATGCCAACCAAGGTTGTCGGAGCCATCTGTCCGCCTGTCATACCATAAATGGCGTTGTTGACAAAGATGATCACGATGTTCTCGCCGCGGTTGGCCGCATGGATTGTCTCGGCCGTACCGATGGCAGCCAGGTCGCCGTCACCCTGATACGTAAATACCATCTTCGACGGGTTCAGACGTTTGATGGCAGTAGCGATGGCAGGCGCACGTCCGTGGGCGGCTTCTTCCCAGTCGATATCCAAATAATTGTAGGCAAACACAGCGCAGCCTACTGGAGACACACCAATGGTCTTGTCTTCCATACCCATTTCGGCAATCACTTCGGCAATAAGCTTGTGGATGACACCGTGGCTGCAACCGGGGCAGTAGTGCATCGGATTGTCGTTCATTAACTTGGGCTTTTCATAAACCAAGTTTTCCGGTTTTATGATTTCGTTTATTTCCATAATCAATCCAGCTTCTTCTTCTTCTTTAGTAAAAATATCTTAGTATGTATTGCACAATCCGGATCGCAACGGCGATACCTCCGACGACGAGCACTTCGGTCCGATAGGCTGCGCCCAGAAAGAAACATACCACTGTTCCTATTGCCAGCAACATGAACAACAGGGTCAGTATTTCATCTAATTTGCTTCCTCTCATCATGGCTCTTATCCGATGATTTTCTCTTTCAGAGCTTCCAATACTTCATTCGGTGTAAACACGATTCCGCCCAAACGGCCGAAGTGTTCTACCTTTACACGACATTCAACGGCCAGGCGGACGTCTTCAACCATCTGACCGGCATTCAGCTCAACTGAAAGGATGCCTTTTACCTTGTCGGCATAACGGCCAATCTCTTTCTTCGGGAACGGCCACAGGGTAATCGGGCGGAGCAGTCCGAGCTTGATTCCTTCGGCACGGGCCAGCTCAACCGCTTTCTGGCAGATACGGGCCGACGAACCGAATGCCACGAGCAGATATTCGGCATCTTCGCACATGAATTCTTCGTAGCGTACTTCGTTTTCTTCTATTTTCCGGTATTTAGCCTGGAAACGGATGTTGTTCTCTTCCATGCGGGCCGGATCAAGTTCCAGTGAAGTGATGATGTTCGGCTTGCGGTTGGCCTTTCTGCCTTGGGCAGCCCACGGACATTCGGCGATGATTTCTTCTTCGGTGCGGCGCGGATGGAAAGGAGGGAGCACTACTTTCTCCATCATCTGACCTACGATTCCGTCGGCCAGAATAATAGCCGGATTCCGGTACTTGAAAGCTAATTCGAAACCTAACCCTACGAAGTCGGCCATTTCCTGTACCGACGAAGGAGCCAGTGCGATCAGCCGGTAGTCACCATGACCGCCGCCTTTTACTGTCTGGAAATAATCAGCCTGACTTGGCTGGATGGTTCCTAAACCCGGACCACCACGCATGACGTTTACAATCAGACAAGGAAGTTCGGCGCCTGCCAGGTAAGAAATACCTTCCTGCTTCAGGCTGACACCCGGACTCGACGATGATGTCATGACTCTTTTACCAGTTCCGGCTCCACCATATACCATATTGATGGCGGCCACTTCACTCTCTGCCTGCAAAACCACCATACCGGTTGTTTCCCATGGCATTTCGGCCATGAGGGTTTCCAGGACTTCAGACTGCGGCGTGATCGGATAACCGAAGTATCCGTCTACACCATAGCGTATAGCTGCACGGGCGATTGCCTCGTTGCCTTTCATCAGTTTTATTTCTTCAGCCATAGGTCAATCAATTTTCTTTTTATAGACTGTTAAACATCCGTCTGGACATACTAGTCCACAACTTGCACACCCAATGCAGTTATCGGGATGCTTCATGTATACATAATGGTAACCTTTGTTGTTAACTTCCCGCGGGTGTAATTCCAATACATCAGCCGGACAGGCTACTACGCAAAGATTACAACCTTTGCAACGCTCGGTATTCACTACGACGGCGCCTCTGAATTTTGCCATACTCCTTATGATTAAAAAACGATTGTAACACTTTTATTCGATTGCCAAAGGTAGTAAAAACTTTGAATAATGCTTCTCTTTTGTCTTTTTTTCTCATTTGCTACTTGTGGTTGTTGCCAGTTGCCGACAACATTTTGTTGGCTTCCCGGCATTCTTTTGTCTAAAGTGTTATTTTTTCAGAGGCGGAACTCGTGAATAACTAACCGTTTCACCTGGGTGAGCCGATCGTTCCACCTAGGTGAAACGATCGTACCACGGCTGTGAAATGATCGTTCCACCCGGGTGAAACGATCAATTGCCAGGCAGAAACGGCCATCTTTTTAGCGGGATTAGAGTTTTATTCAGCCCGGAAAAGGGAATGGAGAAGTCGGGCGGAGCGCTCGGACATCGGCTCTCGAGAGGTGATTTTTCTTAATTTTCGAGAATAAGAACCGTCATTTTGCAACAGAAGCCTGGAAAAAATGTATCTTTACGGGTCAAAATAGAAATTGAGCTAATCTGTTATTTTAACTTATGGCGATAGACAAGGAGGCATTAGAAACGGGAAAAATTTCCGTCTGGGGAGCAAGGGTTCACAATCTGAAGAATATAGACGTCGAGATTCCGCGTAATACACTGACGGTGATTACGGGGATGAGCGGCAGCGGCAAGTCGTCGCTGGCATTCGATACGCTCTTTGCCGAAGGGCAGCGGCGTTATGTGGAGACCTTCTCGGCCTATGCGCGGAATTTCCTGGGAAATATGGAACGCCCGGACGTGGATAAGATCACCGGGTTGAGTCCTGTCATCTCGATCGAGCAGAAAACAACAAACAAGAACCCGCGTTCGACCGTGGGAACGACTACCGAAATCTACGATTTCCTGCGTTTGCTGTATGCCCGGGCCGGCGAAGCCTGGTCGTACCTGAGCGGGGAGAAGATGGTGAAATATACCGAAGAACAGGTGTTGCACCTGATCCTCGAACGCTACAAGGGAAAGCGCACCTACATTCTGGCGCCGGTGGTCCGCAACCGTAAGGGACATTATAAGGAATTGTTCGAACAGTTGCGCAAGAAAGGCTATCTGAATGTACGGGTGGATGGCGAGATGCGTGAGATCATCCACGGGATGAAACTCGACCGCTACAAGATGCACAACGTGGAAGTGGTGATCGACAAGCTGATTGTTTCCGACAGCGACGAGCGCCGGCTCAAGGAAAGCCTGCAGGTGGCAATGAAGCAGGGCGACGGACTCATCCTCGTACTGGATGCGGATTCGGGCGAAGCGCGTCATTACAGCAAGCGGCTGATGGACCCGGTAACGGGACTTTCGTACAGCGAGCCGGCACCGCATAACTTCTCGTTCAATTCGCCGCAGGGCGCCTGTCCGAAGTGTAAAGGATTGGGGCAGGTCAATCTGCTGGATATGGAGAAAATCGTGCCCGATCCGTCGGTAAGTATTTATAACGGCGGTATCGTGGCATTGGGAAAATATAAGAATACACTGATCTTCTGGCAGATCGAAGCGATATGTCAGAAATATGGCCTGACGCTCAAGACGCCGATCAGTGAAATACCGGAGGAAGCGATGGACGAGATCATGAACGGAACCGACGAGCCGTTGCAGATCAAGGGTGAACTGCTGGATACGTCGCGTTATTTCCTTTCGTATGAGGGTGTGGCCAAATACATTATGATGCAGCAAGAGATGGATGCTTCGGCTTCGGCCCAGAAGTGGGCAGGGCAGTTCGTTAAGATGACGGTCTGCCCGGAGTGTAAAGGTCAGCGCCTGAATAAGGAAGCCTTGCATTATCGCATCGCCGGGAAGAACATTGCCGAGCTGGCCGCGATGGACATTTCGGAGCTGAAGGAATGGCTCGACGGACTGGAAGATAAACTCGACGGAAAGCAGCGGACGATCGCGGTCGAAATCCTGAAGGAAATCCGCTCGCGCCTGAATTTCCTCCTCGAAGTCGGACTGGATTATTTGTCGCTGAACCGTTCGTCGGGAAGTCTGTCAGGCGGAGAAAGTCAGCGTATCCGACTGGCAACGCAGATCGGAAGCCAGCTGGTGAATGTGCTCTATATCCTCGATGAGCCGAGTATCGGTTTGCACCAGCGGGATAATACGCGGCTGATTCATTCGCTGAAAGAGCTGCGCGACTTGGGCAACTCGGTGATCGTGGTGGAACACGATAAAGACATGATGCTGAATGCCGATTATATCATCGACATGGGTCCGCGGGCAGGAAGGCTGGGCGGCGAAGTAGTCTTTGCCGGAACACCGGCCGAAATGCTGAAGGCCAATACCCTGACATCGGCTTATCTGAACGGTAAATCTGAAATAGCCGTGCCGGAAACACGCCGGCCGGGCAACGGGAAGTTCCTGAAGATTATCGGTGCCAGCGGAAATAACCTGAAGCATGTCACGGCTTCGTTCCCGTTGGGAACCTTTATTTGCGTGACCGGCGTGTCGGGAAGTGGCAAATCGACGCTCATCAACCGGACCTTGCAGCCGATCCTGAGCCAGCATTTCTATCATTCGCTGGAAGATCCGTTGCCTTACGATGCCATCGAAGGACTGGAATACGTCGATAAGATCGTGAATGTAGACCAGTCGCCGATCGGTCGTTCTCCGCGAAGCAATCCGGCTACTTATACCGGTGTCTTCTCCGACATCCGGAATCTGTTCGTCGAGCTGCCCGAATCGAAGATGCGCGGCTACAAGCCGGGGCGTTTCTCGTTCAATGTTCCGGGCGGACGCTGCGAGACCTGCAAGGGAAACGGTTACAAGACGATCGAGATGAACTTCCTTCCCGATGTTCTGGTGCCTTGTGAGGACTGCCAGGGAAAGCGTTATAACCGGGAAACACTGGAAGTCCGTTTCCGTGGCAAGTCGATTGCCGACGTGCTGGACATGACCATCAACATGGCAGTCGAATTCTTTGAGAACATTCCTTCCATCTTGTCGAAGATCAAGGTGCTGCAAGATGTGGGATTAGGATATATCAAGCTGGGCCAGCCTTCAACAACCTTGTCGGGAGGCGAGAGCCAGCGCGTCAAACTGGCCACCGAGCTGGCCAAGAAAGACACCGGCAACACGTTGTATGTACTCGACGAGCCGACAACCGGTCTGCACTTCGAAGACATCCGCGTCTTGTTGGGCGTCTTGAACAAACTGGTAGAAAAAGGGAATACCGTGGTCGTCATCGAACATAACCTCGACGTGATCAAGTCGGCCGATTATATCATCGACTTGGGCCCGGAAGGCGGACGGCGCGGCGGAGAAATCCTTTTCTCGGGTACGCCCGAAATGCTGGCACAACAGCAGGTGGGCTTTACAGCACCTTATCTGAAAGAAGAACTGGAATGGTCGAACAAGCATAAACAGAAATGAGATGAAGAATCCGATACAAATGATCAAGCAGTGTGTGGAGAAAGACGAACCCTATTTCGTCCTTCGCGGACAAGACCGTTGTGCACTGGCGGCCATCGAAGCCTATTATAACGAAGTAAAGAAGCACGTCAAGAATCCTTATTTCGTGGAAGAAATAGAAGAGATCATGAAAGACTTCCGGGCTTATCGGGAGGAAGTGGAACGAACCAAAATACCCGATTGATATGGCAGAAGATACGTACAGGACGATTACCGGTACGGCCGAAGGCTATTATACCGAAAAGCGCAGCCGTTTTATCTCGTATGCCATTCCGGTCAGAACCGTGGAAGACGTGAAAGCCCAGCTGGCCAAGTACCGGAAGGACTATTATGATGCCCGCCATGTGTGCTGGGCTTATATGTTAGGTCCGGAGCGGAAGATATTCCGTGCCAATGACGACGGCGAGCCTTCGTCGACTGCCGGAAAACCCATCTTGGGACAGATCAATTCCAACGAGCTGACGGATATACTGGTGATCGTGATCCGGTATTTTGGTGGCATTGAATTAGGAACAAGCGGACTGATCGTGGCTTACCGGACGGCTGCCGCCGATGCCATTGCTGCGGCCACCATAGAAGAACGGACCGTCGATGAAGACATCACGGTCGTATTCGAATATCCTTATCTGAATCAGATCATGCGGATTGTGAAGGAAGACGGACCGACGATCGTCTCCCAGCAGTTTGATATGGACTGTGTCATGCGGCTGCGCATCCGCAAAGGGGAAGCCGAGCGCTTGCGGAATCGGCTGCAGAAAGTCGAAACGGCTTATCTGAAGGAAGACGAGGAGGAATAACAAGAAACCAAAACGGAAGAATCATGAAAGAGGAAGAAGATGATATATTGCGGAAATATCAGCAGTCCTTCAGGAACTTGAAGGGGAAGATTCATATACTGGAACAGCAGGTGCCGGTAGAAGAACAGATGCGTTATTTCCGGGCTTCCGAACAGTGGAAGAGAAATGCGGGCGGATTGCTGCCGGCGTATGACGAAGAATGCAATCACTGGTATCGGCAGCTGACCGACCGGGAAGATGTGAAGTCGGTCGAGAAGAAGCAGAACCTGCTGCTTAATCTGGCCAACTCGAAGAATCCGGTGTCGTTCCGGCTGCTGAAGCAGTATGTGGCCGACGGGCCTGATCCTGATGTGGCCGACTGGGCTTATCTGGCCTTGATGGAAATACAGATCGCCTTGGAGTCGGATTATTCAGACGAGCGGCAGATTTATATTTCTACAGGCATGGGCGGCAAAGGGACGAAGCTGCGTTTCTATGTCCTGCTGGTCTCGGCCGGAGGGAAGCCGTTTGAGTCGTATCAGCGGCAGGTCATCGAGCGGGAGTTTACGTATGCCTTCTCGCAAGTCGACTGGGAAATCGAGTCCTTGCACATTGCCGATAATTATGCGGAACTGCTGCTCTTGATCCCGATTGCCGGGAACATCAAGAAAGTGATGGGTGATACGATTCAGGAATGTAATGAATACGGTCATTTCCTGTCAGACCGTTACAACATCACCAACGTGAAACCGCTGACGGAAGAAGAAATACAGAAAATACTGGAGAAAGAAGATGAAGACGGTCAGGCAGGCGATTAAGTATGGCATTGTGGGTGTGAGCAACACCCTGATTACAGCCGTGGTGATATGGATATTGATGAAGGTCGCGCATTGTTCGGATGTGCTGTCGAACGTGGTGGGCTATATAGCCGGCGTCGTCAACAGCTTTGTCTGGAACAAGCAGTGGACATTCCAGAGCCATGCCGGATGGGTGAAAAGTGCCGTCCGCTTCGGACTGGTGTTCGGCATCTGTTATCTCCTGCAATTGGGATTTCTCTTCCTGCTGAATGCCTGGCTTCCTATTGATCCGTATTATAATCAGTTAATAGCGATGGCTTTTTATACAGTCATCAATTTTATCTTTAACAAAGTCTATACATTTAAAGAGTAATAATCAACGAGAGATATGGCAGAACAAATGCGTAAGACAACACGCCGAACACAGCAGAAGACGGTGGTCGTCCCGGAAATGGGACGGTTGCAGCCGCAGGCGCCCGAACTGGAAGAAGCCGTTTTAGGTGCGCTGATGCTGGAAAAGGATGCGTATTCGATTGTCAGTGAAATATTGAAGCCGGAGTGCTTTTACGAGAAGGCGCATGAACTGATCTATGCGGCCATTGTCGATCTGGCCGTGCAGCAGCTTCCGATTGATATGATGACAGTGACGGAACAGCTTCGGAAGCGGGGCGATCTGGATCAGGTGGGCGGCCCTTATTACATTGCCCAGCTGACAAGCAAGGTGGCAAGTAGTGCGCACATCGAATACCATGCCCGAATCATTGCCCAGAAATACCTGGCCCGCGAGCTGATCTCTTTCTCTTCGCAGATTCAGTCGAAAGCCTTCGACGAGACCACCGATGTCGACGACCTGATGCAGGAAGCTGAAGGAAAGCTGTTCGAGATTTCGCAGCGGAATGTGAAGAAAGACGTGACGCAGATCAACCCGATCATCAAAGAAGCCTTGAAGATGCTGGAAAATGCGGCCAACCAGAAAGAAGGTCTGAGCGGCTTGCGTACCGGCTTCGACGGACTCGACAAGATCACGTCGGGCTGGCAGAATTCAGATTTGGTGATCATTGCAGCCCGTCCGGCCATGGGTAAAACCGCCTTTGTCTTGTCGATGGCCAAGAACATGGCTGTCAACTTCAATACGCCGGTGGCTTTGTTCTCGTTGGAAATGAGCAACGTCCAGCTGGTGAACCGTCTGATCGTGAATGTCTGTGAGATTCCGGGTGAGAAGATCAAGAGCGGACGGCTGGAACGGTATGAATGGGAACAGATGGACTATAAGATCAAGGAGCTTTATGATGCTCCCATCTATATTGACGATACACCGAGTTTGTCGGTCTTCGAGTTGAGAACCAAGGCGCGCCGCCTGGTACGCGAACACGATATCAAGTGTATCATCATCGACTACTTGCAGCTGATGAACGCCAGTGGCATGAGTTTCGGCAGCCGTGAGCAGGAAGTCAGTATGATTTCCCGCTCATTGAAAGGACTGGCGAAGGAACTGAATATCCCGATCATTGCCCTTTCGCAGTTGAACCGTGGTGTAGAAAATCGTCAGGGAGCAGAAGGCAAGCGTCCGCAGCTGGCCGACTTGCGTGAATCAGGTGCGATCGAGCAGGATGCCGATATGGTTTGTTTCATCCACCGTCCGGAATACTACAAGATTACGGAAGACGAACGGGGAAATTCACTGGTCGGACTGGCCGAGATCATCATAGCCAAGCACCGTAATGGTGCGACGGGCGATGTCCGTCTGCGGTTCAAGAGTGAATTTGCCAAGTTCATGAACATCGAGGATGATATTCCGGTGCAGGAATTCCGCTCCGGAAACCAGTTGCCTTCCGATACGACAGCCGCTCCGGATCAGGCCTTGCCTCCGACCGAGCTGCTGACGAGTACGGGAAACAAAGATTTCCCCTTTTAATGTGATACGCCGAAAACGAATGGAAATATGAAGCCTTTTTTGTATCAGGTAGCAGCCTTGTTCTATCAACAGTACGGAGCGGAGATTCACCGGCTGGCCTTTGTCTTTCCGAACCGCCGTGCCGGTCTGTTCTTCCAGAAGTATTTGTCCGAGATTTCGGAGAAGCCGCTCTTTTCTCCGTCTGTACTGACGATAAACGACCTGTTCATGCAGCTTTCGGGCAAGCACACAGCAGATAAGATCCAGATGCTGTTCCGGCTTTATGAGCTTTATCGGCAGCGGAGCGGTTCGTCGGAGTCGTTTGATGAGTTCCTGTATTGGGGAGAAATGTTGCTCAACGACTTCGATGACATCGACAAATACATGGTTGATGCCCGGATGCTGTTCCGGAACGTCTCCGATCTGAAGAGCCTGGACGATGACTTCCAGTATTTGTCGCCTGAACAGATTCAGGCCATCCGTTCGTTCTGGTCGTCATTCTATCCCAAAAGCGATTCTCCGAACCAGCAGCATTTCCTGGAGCTTTGGGAAATCCTGTATGATCTGTACACCGGCCTGCGCCTTTCATTAGCGAAAGAAGGCTGTGGCTACGACGGAATGATCTTTCGGGAAGTCGTAGAGCAGTTGGAGAAAGAACCGCTGGCCGATTTCCCATTCGACCAGGTGGTGTTTGTCGGACTGAATGCTCTTTCGGTCTCGGAAGAACGGTTGCTGCTGGCGTTGCAGAAGAAAGGTGTGGCTGATTTCTATTGGGATTATGTGGAACCGTGGGTGACAGATCCGGACAATAAGGCGTCGTTCTTCCTCGAACGGAACCTGAGGCTTTTCCCTTCCAGCATGCAGTTGCCGGCAGAAGAACCAGTTCAGGCAGAGATTCGGGTGATGGGCGTTCCGTCGGCTATCGGACAGGCCAAGCAAGTATATCCTATCTTGCAGGCACTGACTGAGGAGCAAGCGTTGACGGATGAATCGGCTTTGCGGACGGCGATTGTCCTGCCGGATGAGCATCTGCTTGTCCCGGTATTGAATGCCATACCGGAAGCTATTCAGCATATCAATGTGACGATGGGTTATCCGCTGGCCGGAACGCCGGTGGCTGCCCTGATGGAATATATCCTGACGCTGCAGAAGAATATCCGTTATATAGACCGGGTTCCGGTTTTCTATTTCCGCGATGTGTTGCCGATCCTGAATCATCAGTATATAACGGCCGCTGCGCCCGAAGAAGTTGCCCGGCTGGTGAATGACATGACGGCAGGAAACCGGATTTATGTACAGGCTTCAGACCTGAACGGCCACGAGCTGCTGTCGATCCTTTTTACTCCGGTGCAGCATGCGGCGGAATTGTCGGACTATCTGATCCGTGTGCTGGAAGCTCTCAACGCCTGCTTGCATAAAGAGCTTCCCGACGATGAAGACGAAACGGCATCTGCCGGCAGCGGACAGACAGCCGTGGATATCGAGCAGGAATTTATCTTCCATTATTTCGCCACCGTGAACCGGATGAAGGAGGTCATGCGCGAAACAAAGGTAGAAATGCGCCTGGATACGTATTTCCGCCTGCTGAAGCGGATGACCGATCTGATTACCATTCCGTTTGAAGGTGAGCCGTTGTCGGGTCTTCAGATTATGGGTGTGCTGGAAACGCGTGCGCTCGACTTCGACCGCTTGATTATTCTCTCGATGAATGAAGGCATTTTTCCGCTGAAGAAGGCGGCCAATTCGTTTATCCCCTATAACTTGCGCCGTGGATTCGGCCTGCCGACCTATGAACACCAGGACAGTGTGTGGGCTTATCATTTCTATCGCCTGATCCGCCGTGCCAAGCAAGTCTCGCTGTTGTATGACACGCGGACGACCGGCTTGCAGACCGGCGAAGTAAGCCGCTTTGTGCATCAGCTCCGTTATCATTATCAGTATCCGCTGACCGACCAGCTGGTGGTTTATGATGTGGCTTCATCGGCTGTGCCTCCGATCATTGTGCAGAAGACGGCCGAAGTCAGGCGTTTGCTGTCGGACTTCCTGGCTGGCGGATCAAGGGCTTTGTCGGCCAGTGCGATCAATGCGTACCTGGACTGTCCGCTGAAGTTCTATTTCTCGGCTGTCGAGCAGATACGGGAAGAAGATGAGATTACAGAAACCGTCGAACGTAATGTATTTGGCAGCATCCTGCATAAAGTAATGGAAGAATTGTATGCTCCGTTCAAAGGAAAGATGGTGACGGCCGATTTGCTGAAGCTGCTGCGCAAAGACAAGGCGCTGCTGACGGGCACCATTGCCCGGGCTTTTGCCGAGTTGTTCTTCAAGTCGCCGGTCGTGCGTCCGCTGGAAGGGAAGAATTTCCTGACAGGCGAGATGATCCGCAAGTATGTCGAGAAGATTTTGGAGCAGGATGCGCATTATACGCCTTTCCAGTATGTGGAATCGGAAAAGCAGGTGCGGGCGAACCTGGCGTTGGGCGACGGGAAAGTTGTCCAGCTGAAAGGATTCATCGACCGGGTGGATGCATTGGACCGCGTGTTGCGTATCGTGGATTACAAGACCGGCAACGGAAAGCTGGTCTTCGATTCGGTCGACGGCTTATTCGACAAGGAAGCTAAAGACCGCCCGAAGGCTGTCATGCAGGTTTTCCTGTATGCCTGGATGTACCGGCAGTTGCCTGTTTATAACGGAATGCCGATTCAGCCGGCTATCTATTTCCTGCGGACGTTGTTTCAGGGCACGTTTGATCCGGTGGTGCTGTACAAGGCTCATGGAAAAGGTGAAAAGGTAGATTCGTTTGAGGAATTTGCCTCCGACTTTGAAGACGGGCTGCGGCGTTGCTTGGAAGAAATCTTTGATCCGGATGTTCCCTTTACCCAGACGGAGACTGGAAAGGCGTGTGCCTATTGTACATTCCGTGGCTTGTGCGGGAAATAAACCTCGTAGGAAAGCGGTCAGAAGATAATGCCCAACGAGAAGCTCAGGGCATTCCGCCGTTGCTGGATGGAAAGAATGCCTGCCTGATTCTGTGTCAGGCTTTGGTAAGTATATGTAGATTGCGTCTTGTGCAGTTCGAATTCGTAGGAGAAGTCGAGGAACAGACGGCCGATAGTAACACCCACGGCCGTTACCAGATCGACGGCATAGTTGATATTGTCATCCTGATGGGTGATAATAGCCTGCGGACCAGAGCCGGACTGTTGCTTCTTGTAATGATAGACTCCTTTCGGACCGAGCTTGAAGTTCAACCCGTAAGGCCCTTCTTTCACCAGATGATAGCCCACTAATACCGGCACCGCTATCGAATTGTATTCAGCATCAATCTTATGATCGTACACAGAGATGCTTCCCGAAGGATAAATATCTTCCGTCTGTGGCCAGGCAAACTGGATTTCCGAGCTGCTCCGTTCCCAATTGACGGCCGGCTGGATAAAGAAACGGTTCATGTTGATGCTGCACAAAACCGAAGCCATATAGCCGACTTTGTAATGCAGGCGGAAATGATCAATGGCCTGATCGTCGAGCATGAACGAATGGATCACCGGAAAGGAGGAATTGAACCCGACGCGCACACTGAAACTGCAGGGCTTGTCATACACTTCCATGATACTTTGTGCCGGCGAGGCCAGAGAGACAAGCGCCAGACAGCTTCCTATGATCCATTGCCTGATTTTCATCTTTATTTCTTCTTTTGTACCGACCAGCCGAATTTGCCGATCATCTCACCCAATTCATAATATTTCCCGTGAGAGTAGGCCATCAGATTGGCTTTCTGCATGTCGAAGGCGCCTGTTTCCGGATTCAGATACCGGTCGTCGGCCAAGACATTGACTACATCTGCGATGAACATGTCATGACTGCCCAATGCGATGATTTCTTTCACCCGGCATTCAATGCAGAGCGGCGATTCTTCGATGATCGGCGCTTTTACCAGACTGGCTTTTCCGGGTATCAGCTTCATCTCCTCGAACTTATGATGGTCTTTTCCCGAGTTGACGCCGCACCAGTCGGTGGCATAGGCCAGGTCTTTGGTGGTCAGGTTGATGACAAACTCCATGTTCTTCTTGAGAATCGGGTAGGAGTAACGCTCGGGCCGGACGGAAATATAACACATCGGCGGATTGGTGCAGATGGTTCCCACCCACGCGACGGTGATGATGTTGTATTCTTCGGGACAGCTTCCGCAACTGATCATGACGGCCGGAAGCGGATAAATCATGGTTCCCGGTTTCCAAGACTGTTTCATACGATGGAATGAATTATGAGAGAAAACGCTAAAAAGACATACAGGCCTTCGCTGTTGCTTGCGCATTGCTTCGGGCCTGTATGCTCATACGGTAATAACTTATTTGATAATGATGTCGTCTTTGTTGATCTTGCGTTCGCAATAATGACATTTGATGGTGCCTGCTTCCTTGTCGATCACTTCGAAGCGAGTCGGCATCGGCTCGTTGTTGGTGATACATTTCGGGTTGTTGCATTTCACCAGTCCGATGATTTCGTCGGGCAGAGCCACCCGTTTCTTTTCAACCACTTCATAATTGCGGATGATATTCAGAATCACATTCGGAGCCACAAGCGCGATACGGCTGATCTCATCGTCGTCGAAGAACTTATCCGATATTTTGATCATTCCTTTGAAACCGCATTTCTTGCTCGGAAGATTGTTGGCAATCGTAATGGTGTTACCTTCCATCTTGTCGAGTTCCAGCAAAGAAGCCACCTTGAATAGCTGGTTGGAAGGAATATGATCAATGACTGTACCGTTTTCGATAGCGGCCACCTGCAATTCTTTGTTATTTTTAGCTGCTGACATAATGATTTTCTTGTTTAATCGATTGAAATACCCAATACTTCACAAATAATAGCCTGACGTGCGAACAGACCGTTGCGTGCCTGCTGGATGTAATAGGCTTTCGGATTATCGTCTACATCATAGGCAATTTCATTCACACGGGGCAGCGGATGCAGGATACGCAAATTGTCTTTGCTGTTGGCCAGCATGGCATTCTTTAGAATATACACATTCTTTACTCGTTCATACTCTTCGAGGTCTGTAAAGCGTTCGCGCTGTACGCGGGTCATATACAGAATATCTGTCTGGTTGATGATATCTTCGGTGAAGTCAGTATGCTCATAGTATTTCAGTCCGTGCTTGTCGCAGAAGTTCTTCTGTTCGTCCGGCATACGCAATTCGTCTGGAGCGACGAAGTGGAAAGTCGGGTTGAAGTGCGACATGCCGACAATCAGCGAATGAACCGTGCGGCCATATTTCAGGTCGCCCACCATCGTGATGGTCAGGTCTTCCAGCTTGCCCTGTGTCTTGCGGATAGAATACAGGTCGAGCATGGTTTGTGACGGGTGCTGATTGGCTCCGTCACCGGCGTTGATAATAGGCACCTGTGTCACTTCCGAAGCATAGCGGGCTGCACCTTCCAGATAATGACGCATAATGATCAGATCGGCATAGTTGCTGACCATCAGAATGGTGTCTTTTAATGTCTCTCCTTTAGATGAACTGGTTGTTGAAGCGTCTTGAAAACCGATAACACGTCCGCCCAGGCGATTGACAGCTGTTTCGAAACTCAATCGGGTACGCGTAGAAGGTTCGAAGAACAAAGTGGCTGCGACTTTTCCTTCCAGCAGACGCCGGTTCGGATTTTCTTCAAACTTGGCTGCGTTGTCCAGAATACGAAGAATGTCCTCTTTAGAACATTGATCGATTGATACTAAACTTTTACTTTTCATAAATTTGTGTATATTCTGTCTTTTATACTATGCAAACTTACATAAACATTTTCGATTGTGGATACTTTTTGGAATCGAAAATGCACTTTCGGCCGCTATTTTTTTCTCTGTTTCCGATGCCGTGAAATATCCCGCAAAAAGTAAGGCAGTCTGCATAAAATCTATTATCTTTGAAGAATTAATTCGTTATTCATACGGCCTGTCCGGGCGGTGATGGCGGATCTGTTTTGAAGGAAAGGAGTTATTGTATGGTAGTAAATGAAAGAAATATAAGACATCAGCTCGTGCTGGAAGCCGCACATCGGATGATGGTGGCAGCTCGCACGGCTCCGAAAGGGAAAGGTATTGACATTGTAGAAGTAGGCATGGCAACCGACGAAGACATCGAGCGCCTCTCGGCCGAGATGATCCGCATTGCCGGTGAGACAGGCATGAAGTTCTTCCTGCGCGATGCCGAGAACATCAAGAGCGCCGAAGCCATTTTGCTGCTCGGCACACGGCAGCAGGTGCAGGGACTGAACTGCGCACATTGCGGTTTTGCCACCTGTGCTGAAAAGCCTGAAGCTGTTCCGTGCGCGATCAATGCCATCGACTTGGGCATTGCCATCGGTTCGGCTTGTGCGACGGCGGCCGATCTGCGCGTCGATACGCGAGTGATGTTCAGCGCCGGCCTGGCTGCCCAGCATTTACATTATCTGGGCGAGGAAAGCAAATGCGTGATGGCGATTCCGGTAAGTGCCTCTTCGAAGAATCCGTTCTTCGACCGGAAGCCGAAAGAGAATAAATAAGGATGAGCGAATGCAGAAAAACACAGGTATGAAATTCTTGAACAAACTGGAATTGCGCTACGTCTTCAACGAGAAGTCGAATTATATGGATGCGGTGATCCGAAACCGCTGTGAGAAGGAAATCCTGACCATGATCCGTGCGCTGGCCGACATGCTGGATGTCCGTCTGATGATTTATAACGAGCCGGCGGCCATAGCAGCCGACAATTACCGCGAGATCTGGGCCGTGGCGGGCGAAAACTCGCGCTGCATCTCGGTGATCCTGAATCTGATGATGCAGGTGCTGGTGCGGAAAACCCTTTCGGTGGGCGGGCAGCCGCTGGGCGAACGCTCGGCCGACGATGAAGCTCTGCTCCAGCGCGAGACGGCTCTGTTTCGCAAAGACCTGAAGCTGAAGGCGCAGGGCGTGCCGCACCGGCTGGTGGAACTGCTGAGTACTTCGCCGCGCTTCTGTAAATACAAGTCGAACTTTTTCGAGGCCATCAAAGGTTTCCCGAAGATTTCCAAGATCGTGATTCGTGAATTGAACGAGAACAATCGCCTCCGCTCGGGCTCGCTCGAGGTGAAGCGCGACCAGTTCGACTATTATATCCTGCGCACCGACGATCTGCCTCCGATGGTCGACCAGAAAGCGACGATCGAAATCATCTCGCCTGTCTTGAGCGATGCCCGCTATCGTTGGAAAGGTATTTATAATAAAGGTGGAATCACCATCGATTTCTATATGCAGGACGAAGATTTCAAGCGGCAGATGATTGACGACAAGATCGCTTTTGCCAGCGGCATGTGCATCGACTGTGTATTGGAAATCTCGAGACGCCTCTCCGAACTGGGCGAAGTAGTCAATACCTGCTATGTCGTCCGCACTGTGGTCCGCACGCGTGTCGATAAGATGGAGATCATCACGCCGCAGGGCAAGAAGCACCTGCGCAAGATGCAGGCAGAACAGGAACAGCTGACGCTGGATTTGTTCGGCTGATGCAGCAACCTACCAGTGTGTCAGCTTGTCAAAATAGCAAAATGTCAGATTAACCCCTTCCAGAATCGTCTATTTCGGAGCCCAGTACGGCCGACCGGAAAATAAACGATTCTGAAAGGGGTTAATTTCTATGTAGTTATCGGATAAAACACTGGTGAATAAATCTTTATGCCGACTTTAAGCCACAAAAAACGGGAGGCTTTTACAATCACAAAAAGTGTTAAATTGAAAAGTTTGGCCACTGATTGGAGTGATTTCCGGCTCGAAAAGGCCCAAAGCCGGCGTCTTTTCCTGAAAATGTCGGACATTTTTCCAAAAATGCCTTACCTTTTCTTCCAAACATCCGGGCTTTTGCGGGAAAAGTAAGGGGATTTTTCCCGCAAAATAGGCATAAATCAGGCGGAAAATACCCGAAATCGGTCTGAAAACCTCGTCTTTGAGTAAAAATATGGCCTCTTTTCTTCCATGGGCTTGTCAGCAGGAAAGGCTCATTAGGGGCAAAGTGTCTGTTTCAGACCCGTTTCCTTGACATTCGGTCAGTCTCGCATACATAAAGAAAGCCAGACAACCCTTGAAAAAACAAGGACTGTCCGGCTTTATGGAGAAGATAAATTATGAATTTACCCGAGATTAATAAGCTCTTTCCAGCAACCAGGCATCCTGGAAGTTAGGAGCATATTTAGCTTTGATGGCGTCGCGGCTGGCAGCAGCATCGGCCTTATCGTCGAAGCTGGATACGATCACACGCAACATACCCTGTTCATTTTCACCCAGAACAGCATGATAACCTTCGTTCTGCATGCGTTCCTTCAGTGAGTAAGCATTTGTTTTATTCTTGAAGCTGCCGATAACTACACTATACCGTTTCAGACGGCTGGCATCTTCTCCTTCGGCCGCATTGATACGTTCCGAACGAGTAGAAACATTGCTGGTCCGTGGTTTGGAAACCGGCGCTACCTCTTCTTCATCATAAGTATCTTCATCATCCGTTACAGGAGCAGTCGTTTCTTTTTCTTTAGCCTGCTCATATGCTGCCTTGTATGCACTCTGTTTCGGTTTACATGATCCGAAAGTCAGTAAAAAACAAGCTGTTGCAGCAAATAACACAATTTTATTCATGTCTTTTTATGTTTTAAATTATTTGTTCTTCGTGTTCTGATTGCGCAAAGATATAAATTTATTTAGTACTTTCGCATGTAAAAATAATTTATTATAAAAGAATGAACAAAACATTAAGTACAATGATGGTGGCTACCTCTATTTTATTGGGTTCTTGCCAGTCGTCGGAGGTAAAAGACGCAAAAACTGACCCGGTGGAAACGAAGCCTGTGATTGGTCGTTCTGACATTAAGATCGAAGACGGGCGGATGACTCCGGAAGCGCTCTGGGCCATGGGCCGTATTGGCGGTGTACAAGTATCGCCCGATGCCCGGAAGGTGGTGTATTCGGTGGCTTATTACAGCGTACCGGAGAACAAGAGTAATCGGGAAATCTTCGTGATGAATGCCGATGGTTCAGAAAACCAGCAGATCACACGCACCCCGTTCTCGGAAAATGAAGCCAAATGGATCAAAGGCGGATCGAAAATCGCTTTCCTGTCGTCGGAAAGTGGTTCCAGCCAGTTGTGGGTGATGAATCCGGACGGGTCCGACCGCAAGCAAATCTCGAACTACGACGGAAATATCGAAGGATTCGCTTTTTCGCCGGATGAAAAGAAGGTGCTGTTTATCTCGCAGGTGAAGACTGTCCCGAGCACGCAGGATAAATATCCGGACCTCGACAAGACGACCGGAATCATTGTGACAGACCTGATGTACAAGCACTGGGATGAATGGGTGACGACGGCTCCGCATCCGTTTGTAGCCGATTTCGATGGCGACACGGTTTCGAATCCGGTCGATATCATGGAAGGCGAACCCTACGAATCTCCGATGAAGCCTTTCGGCGGCATGGAACAGCTGGCCTGGAGCCCGTCGTCAGACAAGGTGGCTTATACGAGCCGCAAGAAGGTGGGAAAAGAGTATGCCCTTTCTACCAACTCGGATATTTATGTTTATGACCTCAATACGAAGCAGACGACCAACATCAGCGAAGGCATCATGGGATATGATACGAATCCGCAGTATTCGCCCGACGGCAAGCAGATTGCCTGGTTGAGCATGGAGCGCGACGGATATGAATCAGACCAGAACCGCCTGATGGTGATGGACCTGCAGACAGGCGAGAAGCGCTTTGTGAGCAAGGACTTCGATTCGAGCGTGAGCGAATTCTGCTGGGGCTCTGATTCGAATACCCTGTACTTCACCGGTGTATGGCATGGCGAAATCCAGATTTATGGTGCTGATGCTACGGCTTGTTCGATACGTCAGATCACAGAAGGCATGAACGATTATTCGGGTGTTGCCCTGATGGGCGACAAGCTGATTGCCCTGCGCCATTCGATGAGCGCTGCGGATGAAATCTTCTCCGTCTCACCGGCATCGGGCGAAGCCACCCAGCTCACCTTCGAGAACAAGTTTATCTACGACCAGCTGGAAATGGGCAAGGTGGAAGCCCGCTGGATGAAGACGACCGACGGCAAGGACATGCTGACGTGGATTATCTATCCGCCTCA
Source organism: Parabacteroides sp. AD58 (assembly GCF_023744375.2). NCBI lineage: Bacteria > Pseudomonadati > Bacteroidota > Bacteroidia > Bacteroidales > Tannerellaceae > Parabacteroides > Parabacteroides absconsus. The sequence goes on from NZ_CP146284.1 coordinate 614,108, forward strand.
TTTTGATCCGAACAAGAAATATCCTACCTTATTATATTGCGAAGGCGGTCCGCAAAGTCCGGTGAGCCAGTTCTGGTCATATCGCTGGAACTTCCAGATCATGGCTGCCCACGATTATATCATTGTCGCTCCGAACCGCCGCGGTCTGCCGGGCTTCGGCAAGGAATGGAATGAAGAAATCAGTGGTGATTACGGTGGACAATGTATGAAAGATTACTTCACGGCCATCGACGAATTCGCTAAAGAGCCGTTTGTCGACAAAGATCACCTGGGCTGCGTAGGCGCCAGCTTCGGCGGCTTCTCGGTCTATTGGATTGCCGGTCATCACAACAAGCGCTTCAAGGCTTTCATCGCGCACGACGGTATCTTCAACATGGAAATGCAATATCTGGAGACCGAAGAAATGTGGTTCGCCAACTGGGATATGGGCGGCGCTTACTGGGACAAGCAGAATGCGACGGCACAGCGCACCTTTGCCAACTCGCCGCATAAGTTCGTCGATCAGTGGGATACACCGATTCTTTGTATCCACGGCGAGAAAGACTACCGCATCCTGGCCAATCAGGGAATGGCTGCCTTCAACGCGGCTGTCTTGCGCGGCATTCCGGCTGAATTATTGATTTATCCGGACGAAAATCACTGGGTATTGCAGCCGCAGAACGGCGTGCTGTGGCAACGCACCTTCTTCGAATGGCTTGATAAGTGGCTGAAGAAATAAATCAGAACATGACTGAATAAGCAGGAAGAGCAGGCAGACAGGCCGGAAAGGCTGTCTGACCTGTTCTTTTTCGTTTTGGCTGCTTAAAATGCTTTTCCTGATCATTCCGCTGCGGGTTTATGTCGTTTTAACAGAAAAAGTGTATAAATTGTCCTTGTTTTTTTATTCCTTTGTATAGGATGACTATATAAAAGCGAATTTCTAATATTTATATCTAATTTTATATGCTACGAAAGATTCGATTGACATTAGCGATTGTCTGTTTTGCGCTGATCACGCTGTTGTTCCTCGATTTTACGGGAACCATTCACGCGTGGTTCGGCTGGCTGGCTAAAATCCAGTTCCTGCCGTCGTTGTTGGCGCTGAATGTAGGCGTAGTAATCGCCTTGTTGCTGCTTACACTCGTTTTAGGACGTGTGTACTGCTCGGTTATCTGCCCATTGGGCGTTTTTCAGGATATCATTTCGTGGATAAGCGGGAAGCGCAAGAAAAAGAAGATGCGCTTCACGTATTCACCGGCTGTGAGCTGGCTGCGTTATGGTGTCTTTGTTCTGTTTGTGGTATTGCTGGTGGCCGGCGTTCATGCGGCCGTGGCTTTGCTGGCGCCTTACAGCGCTTATGGCCGTATTGCCAACAACCTGTTTTCTCCGATCTACTTGTGGGGAAACAACCTGTTGGCTCACTTGGCTGAGCGGGCCGACAGTTATGCCTTTTATTCGGTAGATGTTTGGGTGAAGAGCCTGTCGACGCTGGCTGTTGCCGCTCTGACGTTCGTTGTTGTGGCTGTCCTGGCCTGGCGGAACGGACGTACATACTGCAATACGATCTGTCCGGTGGGAACTCTGCTGGGCTTTGTGGCCCGCTTCTCGCTGTTCCGTCCGGTGATCGATGCCGACAAATGCAAGAACTGCAACCTCTGTGCCCGCAAGTGCAAGGCGGCGTGTATCAACATCCCGGAACATACGATTGATTACAGCCGCTGTGTGGCCTGCATGGATTGTCTCGACAACTGTAAGCACGGCGCGCTGCATTATCAGTATGCTTATGGAAAGAAGGAAGCCGGCAAGACGGCGACCGACACGTCACGCCGCAGTTTCTTCTCGGCTGTGGGCATTGTAGCGACTACGGCTGCCCTGCATGCACAGGAAAAGCAGCAGCAAACGCTCCGTCAGTATCAGAAGAACCCGAACAAACGGAAGGATACACGAGCTGATCTGCCGACCGACAAGAATAAAGTGGAACAGAAAGTAGATGGTGGTCTGGCTGATATCGAGCCGAAACTCGCTCCCGAACGCCTTACTCCGCTGACGCCTCCGGGTTCACTGGGCATCAGCAACTTCTACCAGCATTGTACGGCCTGCCAGCTTTGCGTCTCGGCTTGTCCGAACGAGGTGCTTCGTCCTTCCACCAAGCTCGAGAACCTCATGCAGCCGGAAATGTCGTACGAGCGCGGTTATTGCCGTCCGGAATGTGTGAAGTGCTCTGAAGTCTGCCCGACCGGCGCCATCAAGCTGATCACACGGGCGGATAAGTCGGCCATCCAGATTGGTCATGCCGTTACGATCCATAAGAATTGTATTCCGGTGACCGACGGTGTTGAGTGCGGCAACTGCGAGCGCCATTGTCCGACACAGGCGATCAAGATGATCCCTGTCGACAAGAACGACCCGAACTCCGTCAAGAAGCCGATCGTCAACGAAGAGAAATGTATCGGTTGCGGTGCCTGCGAGAACCTGTGTCCGGCACGTCCATACAGTGCCATCTATGTAGAAGGACATGAACGCCACCGCGAAGTATAACGTATAAACAGAGATTGGATATGGAATTACAAGACAAACATAACATCAATCGTCGGGATTTCCTGAAGATTGTAGGAATCAGTACAGCCACGGCAGCTCCGTTGCTGACAGGCTGTTCGTCGGATAAGGCAAATGGAGCCGCCAGCGGTCCGCTGGGCGAAGTGCCGACCGACAAGATGACATACCGGACCAATCCGAAAGGTGAGAAAATCTCCTTGTTAGGATATGGCTGCATGCGCTGGCCGACGATTCCGGCTCCCGAAAAAGGAGGAAACATCATTGATCAGGATGCTGTCAACCGCCTGGTTGACTATGCCATCGAACATGGAGTCAATTACTTCGATACGTCACCTGTATATGTGCAGGGCTGGTCGGAGAAGTCGACCGGTATTGCCCTGAAGCGCCATCCGCGCGAGAAACTCTTCATCGCTACGAAGCTGTCGAACTTCCAGAACTGGACGCGCGAGAACTCCATTGCCATGTACAAGCAGTCGTTCGAGAACCTGCAGACCGATTATATCGACTATTATCTGCTGCACTCTATCGGAAACGGCGGTATCGAAACCTTCCGTGCCCGCTATATCGAGAACGGCATGCTCGATTATCTGATCAAGGAACGTGAAGCCGGCCGGATCCGCAACCTGGGTTTCTCTTTCCACGGAACGGTGGAAGTCTTCGACGAAGTGCTGGCCATGCACGAACATGCGCATTGGGACTTTGTCCAGATCCAGCTGAATTATGTGGACTGGCGTCATGCTTCGGGCAATAATGTGAATGCCGAATACCTGTATAGCGAACTGGAGAAACGGAACATCCAGGCCATCATCATGGAGCCGCTGTTGGGCGGACGCTTGTCGAATGTTCCCGAACATATCATGCTGCGCCTGAAAGAACGCACGCCCGAGAGCAGTGTGGCTTCGTGGGCTTTCCGCTTTGCCGGCTCACCGGACAAAGTAATCACCGTCTTGAGCGGCATGACGTATATGGAGCACCTGCAGGATAATATCCGCACCTATTCTCCGCTGGTTCCGCTCTCTGACGAGGAAAAAGACTTCCTGGAAGAGACAGCCCAGCTGATGCTGAAGTATCCGACGGTGCCGTGCAACGACTGCAAGTACTGTATGCCTTGTCCGTATGGTATCGATATTCCTGCCATTCTACTACATTATAATAAATGTGTGAACGAGGGAAATCTTCCAAAGAGTCAGCAAGACGAGAATTACAAGGAAGCACGTCGGGCTTATCTGGTCGGATACGACCGGAGTGTACCGAAACTCCGCCAGGCAAGTCACTGCATCGGTTGCGCCCAGTGTAATCCGCATTGCCCGCAAAGCATCGATATCCCGAAAGAGCTGCACCGGATCGACAGCTTTGTCGAGCAGCTGAAACAGGGAACCTTGTAAATAGAAGTTTATTGATAGCCTGAAGCCCGGAAGCCGGAAGACCAATCAGCGTTTTCCGCTTTCCGGGCTTCTTTTGTGGGGCGATTGTTCTTCTTTCTGTTTTTTATGCTACTTTTGCATCCGCAGTAAAGAAGAACGGATATGACAGAGCAGGAGGTGAGGAAATATTTGCGGCAGATGCGGGACGATGATTCCCAGCTGGCATTGAAGAAGTTCTATGATCTTTGTTATGACCGTTTCTACCGGATCGCCTGGTATTATCTGCATGCCGATGAAGCCGCGCAGGAAGTCGTGCTGGATGTGTTCTTCCGTATCTGGCAGCGGCGCGGGTCATTGCAGGAGATTGCCAATCTGGAAGATTATTTCTTCATCACCGTGCGCAATGCCGCCCTGGCGCGCCTGGAACAGGAAAACAGACAGCCCGAGAAAACCGACCTGACTGCCGACATCCTGCCGGATGCGGATGACTCGCCGGAAGAAATCATGATAGGCGAGGAGCTGTTTGCCCGCTATGTGAAAGCGCTCGACCGCCTGCCACCACGGTGCCGCGAGGTCTTTATCCGCATCCGTGAAGACAGGCAGTCGTATGCAGAAGTGGCGGCTGCCCTGAATATCAGCGTTCATACGGTGGATGCTCAGCTGCAGAAAGCCGTTGCCCGCCTGCGGGCGATGTTATTCCCGGATGAGTAAGTCTTTTCCTTCCGGCTTGAACCAGAGACAGTCTTTCCGGATCTCGAGCGGCATCTCGATATTATCCGTAAATAAAGCGCCTGTGCCCAGTCCTTGTGGCAGCGGATTCCGGAACGTGGCACACCACTGCGCGATGGCATTCAGTCCGATGTTCGACTCGAGGGCCGAAGTAATCCACCAGTTGATCTGTCGTTTCCCGGCTTCCCGAATCCATTCTTCCGAACCACACATCGCTCCGTGCAGCGAAGGCTTCAGGATGATGTATTGCGGACGGATGGTGTCGAGCAGTTCCTGTTTCCGTTCGGGCGTATTGATGCCGATCAGTTCTTCATCGAGGGCAATCGGCAGCGGCGTGACGGCACAGAGCCGGGCCATTTCTTCCCACTGTCCGGCGCGGATGGGCTGTTCGATGGAATGAAGATCGAGTTCCGCCAGCCGCTTCAGTTTCTCCAGGGCCGTGTCGGGCTGGAAAGCGCCGTTGGCATCGACGCGCAGCTCCACTTCCTTCGCCGAGAAATGTTTCCGGATAAAGGCCAGCAAGTCGAGTTCTTCCTCGAAATGGATCGCTCCGATCTTGAGCTTGATGCAGCGGAAGCCGGTCTCCATCTTGACCCGTATCTGTTCGAGCATCCGCTCATAGTTTCCCATCCAGATTAAT